>JBFYKH010000027.1:0-93375 GCA_041306075.1 Candidatus Altarchaeota archaeon | reverse complement strand
TGAGTGCCGGGTCTATGTCCCATGGGGCGTTGGTGGCCGCCAGGACGACGACGCCCTCCTTCTTCTCGAAGCCGTCCATCTCGGTGAGGAACTGGTTGATGAGCCTCCGCTCCGCACCACCCTCCTGGTTCGACCTCGTCCCGGCTATGGCATCCACCTCGTCGAAGAATATTATGGCGGGCGTGTTCCTCATCGCCCTCTCGAATATGCTGTGAAGCCGCTTCTCGGTTATCCCCTCCTCCGGCGACAGGAGGTCGGTCATCTTCACGTTGAAGAACGACGCCCCGCACTCCCCGGCAGTCGCCTTCGCGATGTACGTCTTCCCGCATCCCGGCGGCCCGTACAGGAGTATGCCGCCCCCGACCGTCCGCCCGTACTTCTTCGACATCTGGGGGTCCTTGAGCGGGTAGACGACCTTGTTCCTTATCTCCTCCTTCACGTCCTCGAGGCCTCCGACGTCCTTGAACGTTATGTCGGGCCGGGAGGCCATCTCTATGCCGCCAGCCCTCTTGAACACGTAGTCGGCGAGCTCCGGGAACAGGTCGGCCTCCCCGCTGTCACGAAGCTGCTTCTCCGCGAGCCTCAGCCACGGCATCAGGGTCGACTCCCTCAGGTTCATCGCCTTCATGAAGTCGCCCATCCCGATGGGCCTCTTCGCCGCCCCGTGGACGCTCTCGCTCCACGGTATCCTCGCTGCCTCCTCGCATATGGCCGTGATGTCCGCGCTCGAGTAGTTCTCCGTTAGCTCGGCCAGCTTGTTCAGGTCGAGTTCGGCCTCGACCGGCCTGTCCTTGACGTGCACCTTGAAGAGGCCGAGCCTCGCATTCTCGTCCGGCGGCGGCAGGAATATCTGCGTCGTGAACCTGCCCGCCCGCCTAAGGGCCGGGTCCATGTCCCAGGGGGCGTTGGTGGAGCCGACGACGAGGACGTTCTCGTTGCTTCCGCCGGCGCCCTCCATGCTCGAGAGGAACTGGTTCACGAGCATCCTCGTCGGCCCGCTCTGCCCGCTCTTCCTCGAGCCTCCGAGCGCGTCTATCTCGTCGAAGAACAGTATGGCGGGGGCGCCCTGCCGCGCCTCATTGAACGCCATGTCAAGCCTTTTCGCCGAGCCTTCGGGCGTGTCCCCTATGATGTCCTGCACGTCGATGGTGTAGAAGTTGACTCCCGCCTCCCCGACGGTCGCCTTCATGATGTATGTCTTGCCGCATCCGGGGGGGCCGTAGAGGAGGACGCCCCCTCCGCCCTTGCTTCCGAACTCCTTGGAGAGCTCCGGGTGCGCTATCGGGTATATTATGCCCTCCCTCAGCTTCTCCTTCACGTCCTCCATGCCGGCGACGTTCGAGAAGTCTATCGCCACGTCCTGGACCGGTATGGCTGAGAGGCCGTGGCCCTTCGTCCCTATCGTCATCGTCTTGAGGCGCGTCGGGTTCCTCAGGGGCTTCTCCTTCACGGACTTCGGGCAGGCTATGTACCTGTACTCGGACATGCTCTTGCCCGCCCACCTGAACGTGCACTCTATGTACGGGAGGTAGACGACCCCCTCGAAAGTCAGCCTGCAGTTGAACAGGGTCCCGAGTATGAATGCGAGCTTGTCCGGGGCGTGGACGACAGGCTCGAGCTCCACCTCGTCCTCCACGGTGTCGGTCACCGCGATCGCGGGCGAGAGGTCGTACCTCTGGTTCACGAAGTTCGGCACCCTGAGGGTGGGCTTCACCTTGTATATCGGCGTCACAGGCTGGAATTCTATTAACTCCCTGACGACCTGCGTCAGGTCCGACTCCCTGTCGACCGGCCTGTAGATGTCCGCGAACTTCCTCCCGTTAAGCTCCCTCGCAGCGCCCTGCTTCGGGACGTCGAGGGCGTCGTAGTTGACGGTGCCGTGGTCGAGGAGCCAGCCGAGCATGGTGAGGGCGGCTGGGGAGAGGGTGGCCACTTCAAGGAGGATGTCTATGCGCTCTATCCTGACGTCAGGCGACTTGATGAATGCCTCCTTCATCGTCTTCCCGGCAGGCAGCTCCCCCCAAACATAAAGGCATGCGTCCCTGAGCCCCACGTGGAAGCGGTTCCCGAGGCCCTGGACGACGGTGCCGCGTCCCTCCATGTCCAGTTTCATGGCCTGGAGGACGGCGATGGGCGTGTACCTGTACTCCCAACTGACGGTGACTTCGCTTTTGTAGTCCTTCTGCATCTGCCGGGCCTTGTCCCTGAAATGCCTCAGGGCGGACTCCTCGGCATCCGACGATATCGCGTAGGCCTTCGTGTCTATCCGGTTGATTCTCATGTCCCGTAATCCATTTGTCCGTGGCCCCTATAAACCCTACCCCAGCGTTTAATACTCGGGCGGCATACATACCTTTACAATGGAGGCCGACATCGATTTCAAGCGGGCCGCAATGTACTGCCTGGCGGTGGGCGCCGCGGTCGGCGTCATATCCTCCATCCCCATACTGCGCCTGCCGAACATATGCTGCCTGTGGATAATCGCCGGCGGCTTCGCGGCCGCGTACCTGTCGGCCCGGGACGTGGTGGATGCGGAGGCCGCCGACTGCGCCCTAATAGGCGGCGTCTACGGCCTCGTCTACGGGGTGGCAGTCAACGTGGCGACATTCGTCGTGAACCTGCCCCTGAACATACTGGGAGTCGGCGCCCTCGCCCGCGGATTCGCCGGAGACGGCGTCCTCAGCCGCCTTGGGGTTCACGTCGGCCTGGAGATGTTCGGCGACGCCGCCGTGGCTGTGCTTAACATAATACTCGGGGTCGTCTTCGGCTGCGTGGGCGGCGTGGCCTACGCGGCGGTGGCGGAGCTTGCCGGCTCGAGGCAGAAGCAGAAGGCCAAGAGCGGCCAGAAGAGAAGATGAACGGCGCGCGCATCCTCTTGGCATTGGCGTCGGGCTTCATGCTGTCGGCGGCGCTGTCCCCCGCGTTCCTCGCCGCAGCGGGCGCCGGGCCCATGAAGGAGTACGCGTACCTGGGGTTCGAGCGGGTCTGCCACCAAATCCCGGAACGGAGCCTGACGCTCTTCGGCGAGCGGGCCGCGGTCTGCTCACGCTGCCTCGGAATCTACGCCGGCCTCTTCCTCTCATGCCTCCTCCTGAGGCCGCCGTCCGGCGGGATGCCCCGGGCACACCTCATCCTTGCCGCGGCGTCTCCCATGGCGGCCGATATCCTCCTCGCGTCGCTCGGCGTCTTATGGGGGGGCAACTGGACGAGGCTCGCCACCGGCCTCCTATTCGGCCTCGCCGTCCCGCTCTACCTGATACCGGCGGCGGACAGGGCCGGCGCCCGTCTCCTGCTTTTTATACGCAATCAGACATAACTATCTACAAACCTTGAGGTGCATACCATGGCTGAAGCAACAAAAACAACTACAAAAAGCGACGACAACATTATGGCGGCGTTAGCGTACCTTTTTGCGCCGTTGACGAGCATAGTCCTCTACCTTATGTACAAGGACAAGGGCAACAAGTACGTGATGTTCCACGCGGTCCAGTCGGGCATATACGGCGTGGCAGTGTTCGTGCTCTGGATGGTGTACATGTTCGCGAGCATCGCCCTGTCCGTCGTCAGCGGCGGGATAGCAGGCTGCATAATGGCCCCGCTCGCCCTACTGTTGGGCGCGGCGTTCCTGGGCTCCTGGGTCTTCCTGATGTACAAGGCCTACAGCGGCGTCAAGTACAAGCTGCCGGTGATAGGCGACATGGCGGAGAAGCACGCCGGCTGAAAACAACCGGGGGAGCATCCCTCCCCCGACCAAACCTTTTCCTATGGTCGAACATGCCGCCAAACACGGCCTCACAGACGAGGAGAAAATACTTTCGGCCTTGGCCTACGTCGGCCTAATCAGCGTCATCGTCTACCTCCTCCAGAAAGACAAGGGCAAGAGCCGTGTCGTATTCCACGCATTCCAGGGCATGCTGCTTTTCGGTTGCGTCATCCTAACGGACATACTCCTCGCCATAACACTCCTTGGCATAATGCTCATACCTCTCGTTTTCCTCGGGTACCTCGCGCTAGTCGCCTATTTGGCCTATACAGCCTACAGCGGCGTCAAGTACAAGCTGCCGGTGCTAGGCGATATGGCAGAGAAGCACGCCGGATGAGCTCCTCTAGGGGGAGAGCCCCCCTGCCGGATTTTTCCTACTGATGTTGAACTCTCCCGCGCCCTTCCATGAACGGCCCCCTATTCATCACCAGCGTAACGCACCTTAGGCTGCCGCCCAGTTCCAGAAGCGACTCAAGCCCATTCACCCTCCTGACGGAGTAGCCGCAGTCCGAATAGGCTTTTTCCGCCATGTCGTCCAGCCACCCTATGCCGTACTCGGGCATGTACCGGTTGTCCACCCGGCGCATATCCGGCAGCTCATAGGATTCGCAGAGGCCGCAGCAGTACGTCAAATGGAATCTCCCCTCCATGAGGCTGAGGTGCGGGACCCTGGCCACCTCCAGGCCCCGTCCGGCAAGCTCTAGAGCTACCTTGTCGAGCACTACCGCGAGCTTCTCGTTTTCCCTGCGTATCCACCAAGGCTGAAGCATCCTGTCGGATTCCTCCATTTGGCCGCGGACTTCGCAGAGGCGGCGCACCCATCCCTCAAGCTGCGACCTCCCCCCCCGCCCCAGCGCCTCAACTGCCTCTGATGCGGCCCTAGGGTCGGCTAGGTGGACGACCCTGTCCCTGAGGCGGCCTCCGGCCGGTCTGGGTATCCCGGGCGTCAGCCACATGTCCAGGTCGCCCAGGTATTCGGCTGCGCGCAGCCTCTCCTCCGGGCTCAGGGATTCTCCGACGCACAGGAGGCGTCCCCCTGCCATCCCGAAGGCCGCCTTCCTCTGTTCGGGGGTGGTAGTCGAATAATTAACGTATGCTGCGTCCGCGGACGACAGGATGTCTCCGCCCATCGGCAGCGGCATGCTTGAGCCGCCCTCGAGTCTAAGGAACCTGCCGTCGACGCCCATTAAGTGTTCCGGCAGCCCCGCCGATGCGGGCTTCTCGCAGGCCAGCGTGGGCCCGTGGGGGCTGGACAGGACGGTCGCCGAGTTCCGAAGCCATCCGGTCACCCACCTGTCCGACTGCACAACGTTGATTCTGCGGTCCCCCAACCCGGCCTTCGCGGCGGCTTCACGAAACACCCCCTCGTCCAGTTCCGGCGTCGCGTAGACTGTGAACCTGACGCCTTCGTCCATGGCGGCTATGAGGGAAAGCTGTCCGGGGAGGAAGTCCGGGCGGTCGGCCGCCAACAGGACCTCCCTGATGCGGCCTACGGTGTCGCTCTGCATGGCGTAGGCTGAGGCGTCGAGGGGGAGGGGCAGGAGCCCCTGTCCCGCGTCTTCCCTCCGTCGGCTTATTCCCCTGTGTGCCATGTGAGCTTCTGGGACTTTGACGGTTAAATCATCGGAACCTCTTCAAGGGCGGCATCTTGGCTTCCCCGCCGCCATTCTCCTTCGGCGTCAGGAAGCCGAGTTCCGCGAGGTTGGCGGCGTGCTGGGTCATCGCCACCCAGGAATAGCTCCTCTCAATTCGCAGGGCGTCGACAAGGCGTGGCGCATTTTCCTTCACCTCCCGGCCGCACTCGACCCCCACCTCCCTGATGTTCACCGCGTGGCTGGCGAAGTCGTGCCACTCCCCCTCCCTCGCGAGGCCGTGGAGCGTCGCCTTCGCCTCGATGGTGCGGCCTTCCACGTACCTTCCCACGTCGTAGCCAAGCCTTTTCATGGCCGCCGCCTGGGCGAAGAACCCCTTCCAGTCGGAGTTGGAGTGGGCCGCGCCCAGCGCCCCCCTTATCTCATAGTCGTATGCTCCCGCGCCCACTTCCAGGCCGAGGGCCGTCATCTTCCAGGCGTAGGGGGCTATCTTCCCGTGCTCGGTCTCGTCTTCGGCCAGTTTCTTGAGCGCAGCCGCCATCTCCGCGGCCTTGCGCCTCACCTCGGCCGAGACGTCGAATCCGAGCCTGGACATCGCGTAGGCCTGGGATGCGAATGCGTTTATCCTCTCCGGGTCGCTTGAGGTCACCCTGAGCGCCCGCCTCATGCCTTCGACCTGGCCGGACGAGACTTCAAGCCAGCGGCTCACATCGTCCGCGGGCGGCGAAAGGAGAGGATGCTCCCTCAGTGCTCTCAGCTTCCCGGGCATGTTAACTATCGCGGACGGCCTGGATAATAAGCGGCTACTTATTCCTCTTCACTTCGACGGTCTGTATCCTCCCCCCGCGGTCGGCGAGGGCGCAGGCGATGATGCAGCATGCGGTGTCGACTGCCTTCTGGCTGGTGCCGGTGAGGTCGAGGAACAGGTTCCTTGTGTGTTCGGTGAGGCGCGTGAGCTGCCCGTTGATTATGGGCGGGAACGAGAGGACCTGGCCGAGGCTGTCGACGAACAGCGGGTATCTCCTCTTGCCTTCCAGGCACCAGGCGTAGTCCTTCCCCTTCGGGTGCTTCTCGAGTATCTCCCTGAGCGTCATCTCCTCGGCCGCGTCGAGCGGGGCGAATTTGACCGAATCCGGGTCCACGGCCTTGTAGGTGAACGGCGGCTTCACACGGTCGAGGTCGTGGACGCCTATGGCGACCTTCGCCCTGTTTCGGCCGTGCGTGAGGTGGAGCTTCTCCTGCATGTCCATGATGGACTTGACGGTGTAGTCGTCCATGTCCACGCCGAGGACGACACCCGCCGAGACCGCGGGCCTCACGTCGTCCACGGACGGGTCCACGTACAGCGTCACCCCCGACTCGGCTGCCTCGTACGCCCTGTAGCCGGTCTCCACGTCCAGGAAGCCCTTGAGCGCCCTCGCGAAGCCTTCGACGTTGAGCATGTCCGGCCTGTTCGGGAACACCTCGACGACGGTCTTCTCGTCGTCTATGCTCTCCAGGTCGACGCCGAGCATCGGCATCCTCTCCCTGAGATCCTCGACCTTGAACCTCCTGCCGAGGAGGTGCATGAGGTCGCCGGTGTCGTACTGCACTGACGGCATATTTTACCCTGCAGGTTGATTCTTATCTAGATGGAGGGGCTGTTTAAATGCGGCATCTGACTGCGGCCGAGGCAGATTGAAAAGCAGCTTCTACGCGATAAGCGTCTCGGACGTCAGGGTTTCGCTGAGGGACCTTTCATCAATCCTCCAGATAATCTCCTTCGTGATGCTTTTGCCGCTCGCCGGCACGGTCGCCTACACCCGGCAGTCTACGGTAATGGGGTTCGCCTGGGAGGCTTCGGCGTTCATACTCCCCTCCGCCATACTCTACGGCGCCTACATTCTGGGGAGGCGCCTGGGCATGGAGGGGCAGCCGAGGACCAAGAACATCATGCTGACGGTGGCCGCCGCCTGGCTCCTCATAGCCCTCGTCGGGGCGGTCCCGTTCATGGCCCGCGGCGTCCTCGGGCCCCTGGACGCCTTCTTCGAGAGCATGAGCGGCTACACGACTACCGGCATGAGCATGATATCCGACATCGAAGGCACCGACAAGGACATACTCTTCTACCGCGCCCTCACGCAGGTCATAGGGGGGCTGGGGGTTGTGTCCCTGGGCCTCATGGTGATGATGCACGGCTCGGGCATCGCCGCCGGTTACACCGACATCGGCATACAGAAGATCAAGCCTGGCATCCGGCACACAATCATCGCCGTTTGGAAGATTTACGGCCTCTATCTGCTGTTCGGGCTGGTGGTGCTTTACATAGCCGGGATGGGCTTCTTCGATGCCTTGGTGCATAGTATGACTGCGGTCTCATCTGGCGGGTTCAGCAGCCACGCGAATGTCGGTCACTTCGATAGCTTAACGTTCGAAGCCCTCATCATACTCCTCATGCTAATCGGCACCACGAGTTTTATGCTTCACTACCGCGTCTTCAGCGGAGACTGGTCAGCGCTCAGGGGGGAGGAGTTCAGGTATTATACTTTTATCCTCCTCATCTCCATAGCGGTAATCGGGGCTTCCCTGTGGGGGAAGGTAGTGCCAGGTGTCGACACCTCATCGGTCTCGGACATAATCCGGAAGGCCGGATTCCATGTTGTGTCCGGGATGAGCACATGCGGCTTCAACACCGTCGACTACGGGAAGTGGCCGGATTTCGCGAAGGCTTTCATGATAGGTCTGATGTTCATCGGCGGCATGGGCTCTAGCACGGCGGGCGGCATCCGGGTGATACGGTTCGTCATAACACTCAAGGCGGTGCACTACTGCCTCAAGAGGATGATACTCCCAAAGTCCGCCGTGGTTGTGATGAAGCTCGACGGCAGGCCGCTGAGGGAAGACCTGTTTTCCGTGCTCGGGTATAGTGCGGTGTACCTGGCCCTGGCGGTCATCCTGTCACTCATTCTTGCGCTTATAGGCTACCCCGCCGTGGACAGCCTTTTAACAATCATGTCCGCGATGGGCAACAATGGACTCTCTGTGCTGTCCGGGGACGTCTGGTACGGTATGCCGGACGTCGGTAAAATCGACATCATACTCGCGATGTGGGTAGGCCGTATCGAGATTTACCCTGGCCTTCTGATAATGAGGGCCCTGATGGAGCGCATGAGGCCTCTGTGAGCGTTTAAGGGCGCCGTCCTCCGCCGGGGGTCCAGGTCGCACGGTCATGCCCCCTTTCTGCCCCTATCCTGCCCCCATCCTCTTTTAATGGGCCTCCGATTCTTAACTGATGGGGCGGCCGGGGTGCAGCCCGCATCTGGGGTGGACGATAATGGACGAAGTGAGAAGCCACATACGGATGTGCGACAGGATGTACGAGGGCGTCTGGGGCAGGCCGGACGAGTCCCCCGAGACGAGCGTCTGCAAGCGCCTCCTGGACATGGGGGTGGGCCTGACCTCCGCGGACATGCCGAAGCTCTGCATCCTCGAGTGCGAGAGATGGAGCCTCAAGGATTCGGGCTGGCGGCCGGGGGGCGACTGATGGAGAAAGCCGAGGGGATAGTCAGGTACGTGATGGAGGGCATCTTCGGCAGGAGGGGGCTCAGGAGGGCGTCGGCTGAACTGTCCTATCAGGAGCCGCTCGGGGGGACGCCGTACTGCGAGGATGAGCCTCCGGCTGCGGGCGGGGGGGCGTATCGCCGGCATCCTGCCAGGGCTCAAGAAGCATGGACTCCGAGGGCTCCAGAAGGGAAGCGTCAGGCTGAGGCATCTGGGTGGACTGACTGGGCGGAGGTCGTCAGGGCGCATAAGGGGGGCATGGCGTCCCTCCGCTAGGGGGGGGTTTGCGGGGGATTTCCAGGACTCAGTCTGCGTCGGAAACGTCGTATACCCTGGGGGTTACTATTTCCCCGCGCAATGATTACGATTGGATACTATACTCTCGCGCGTCCTTTGGCGCCGGATTGCACGCTCCTGGAGGCTAGAACAAGCGATCCAGGCGGGGAGTCAAACAACATCCCCCCGCGGTATAAACCGTCCGCTACCTATCGCCCTTAAATAGCCCGGGACACTTTACATTACCGTGGTAGGGTGTTTGGGCACCTGAAAAAGGGAGAGGTCGTTTCTCACCCCCCTAATCGAGAAATACGAAGACTCCCCGATTACGCCCAAACCCCCACCCCACATTCCAACTAGGCGTAATCCGTGAGCCTCTTCTGCCTGAGTATCTGCGACCGCTCCCTGTACCGGTCCATGTTGACAGTCAGCCTCGACGAGACGGCGGCGAGGGCGTCCTCGAGCGTCGCATGCCTGGAGGGCTTCTTGCCCATCGCTCGCCTCACGTTCTCCCTGACCTCCCAGACGCCTACCGGCATCACGTAGCTGTCGTATATCTCCCTGAAGACTATGCACCGGGCCTGCCTCCTCCTGGCGTCAAGCGCCTCCAGGACTGCGAAGCGGCCGGCGTAGTATCCGCCGCCCTCGTTGTACGCGTACCCGCTCCTGCCCTCGTGCGGCTCATGCTCCTCTAGTATCTGCGGCTCCGTCTCTGCGAGAGTCCACAGGGTGTTCGGCGCCCACGCCTCGAACTGCTCGTACTCCCAGGCGCCGGGCATGAGGAGGATTTCGAAGTGGTTGCCGAGGTAGGTGTTCTCGTAGACCTCGAAGTCCTGGACGCTCGGGCAGTCCCTGATTCTCCCGATGAGCTCCTTTCCGAGTATGTCGTCGACCGCGGTTATGCTCCAGCGCGTCGGCACCATCCTCTTCGCCTCGTCCGAGCCGAGGGCCCCGGACGACATGACGCCGGAGAGGTAGTAGACGTCGAACTTCCCCCTGAAGAGCGCGGCCAGCTGCTCCGACGCCGTGAGGTCATCGGACACGACGTAATCGACCTTCCTGGGGATGACCGGGTTGTCGACCACGTCGAAGCTCCTGAGCTCCCCGGACGCCCCCATCGGCTGATGCACCGGCGAGAAGGAGAGGCTGAACTTCGGAGCCTTCGTGTAGCGGGCCTCCACGTCGAGGGGCCGCACGGACATGGCGACCTCCTGCATCTTCTCTACGAAGCCTCCCCTCTCCATGACCTGGCGCCTCTGTTTCCCGCGCACGAGCATCGAGCGGAGCCTGACTATGTCGTCGAAGCCGAGGCCGTACCATGAGCCGGGGTTGTCCGCAACCTCGCTGCCGGAGCGCTCAAGCGCGGTCATCGGCCCCACGTAGACGGTGGGATAGTTTTTCCAGCCGACGAAGACTGAGGTGGAGGGGCCGAACATCTCGGCCTTCAGCCTCGGCTCGACGGGGTCGTGAACGTCCAGCTTCGCAAGGAGGGGGCAGCTTTCCGCTCCGCACATGAGCCTGCCGCCCTTGCAGGCCAGGCACATCCGCCTGGACAGCGGCTTCGCCCTCTCCGCCGCCTCGGCGATGCCGGACGCTGTCATGCCTTCCTGCCCATCCTCCGGCGCTCGAGGGCCGGCAGCCTCCTGCCGGCGCCTCCGAGGTCGTACCTGTACTCCTCGAAGAAAGCCTGCCTCTGCGACGGCGACCACACCCTCGTGTTCTGTATGTGGCCGGTGTCGCGCGCCCAGACGGAGACCATCCTGCTTGAGCACCCGCTGCAGCGGCCGGCGACCGTCGCCTCCGCCCGGCCGCATTTGCTGCATATTGTGAGCGTCCTTGACACGGACAGGTACCTTGCCTTCCCGCCGAGCGTCTTTCCGAGGAAGCCCGCGGCCCGCGACGGGTCGTAGTCGCCCTCGGCCAGCCTCACGTGCGTCATGCCCCTGCCGTTCACCGCCGCCGCCATCCTGCCTTCGATGCGCAGCTTGTCGGAGAGCTTCCTCGCGTTCACGTAGTGCGTCTTGCTATAGTAGGGATGCTCCCCGCCGTTCGCCACCGTCCTGTCGCCGTATCTCTTCAGGTCCGTCTCGGCGAAAGTGGCGTAGCATATCCCCTTCGGGTTCCCTGCGAGCACGAAGTCCAGGCCGCTCTCCCGCCTGAACGTCTCGACCGTCCTCATCATCGACTTAAGCACCTTCACGCCGTATCCGGCGCCCGCCGGCGACCTCAGGTCCTGGCCGGTCTCTATCCTCACAAGCTCGTTGAGCCCGGAGTACGATATCAAGTACCGCTGCCTGTCCGGGTCGTAGTACCTGAGGCCCGCGGCCTTCTGCTTCAGGAAGGGCAGGAGGTTCCTCTCGAGGTTCTTCGCCATCACCCGCCTCTTCAAAAGCAGGACCTCGAGTGCCTTCTTCACCCTGTTGTCGAGGACGTTCATGACGTCCCCGTTGCCCTTCAGGCCGGCCTGCGGCAGGTTGATGGAGACGTGGTGCGCCGTCCCCCTCCGGAACCCGTAGAAGTGCCTCTCGCCGGAAGTATAGTACGGGGTCCCGAACTTGAGCGTCAGCCTCGCGGCCTTCAGCATGACCTCGTCGGCGGCGCCGTCTGCGTTGACCAGTATCTTCGGGTAAATGAACGGCTTGCCCAGGTAGTCGCCTTCGAGGCTGACGTCCAGGACGGCGTCGAGTATCTTCCCCGCCTCGTCGGCGTAGCTCGCGTATGTGACCCCCTTCTGGACCCTGCCGCCTTCTTGGACCGCGTCCTGCTCCCCGAGGTGCTTCGGCACCGAGGCGTTCAAGCCCAGGACTGCGTATATGGCCTGGCCGCCCTTGCCCACGGAGGTCTGCGATATCTCGTAGAAGAGGGACTGGACGAGCTGCTTGACCTTCGGGTACTCGAGGCCCTTCACGTACGGGGCCATTATCACGTTGAAGTCCTCCAGGTACTGCTCCCTCGAGCACTCCGTCTGGCCTGCGATGAGCACCTTCAGTGCGTGCATGAAGGCGGACTGCGGGTGCCTGGCGGGCCCGGAGACGGCGGTGTACTCGCCGGTCCCGTCCACCTTCAGGCCGCGGCTGAGGAAGAACCTGAGGTCGTGGCTGAACGTCGTCGGCCTGAGCGGGAAGTAGTTGAGGTCGTGTATGTGTATCTGCCCTGACATGTGGGCGTCGGCGAGGTCGACGGGCAGGACGTTTATGAGCGCGTACTCGCGGGCTATCTGGTCGCTCATCACCTTGTGCACGGCCTCCGGGCTGTACTGCGCGATTTCGCTCGAGCCGTCCTCGAGGAGGCGCTTCACGTCGTAGACCGGCATCCCGAGCCTCGTGTACCTCGCCCTCACCGACTCCATGCCGTGCTCCAGGAGCTTCACGTTCACTATCTCCCTGATGAGCGGCGCGGTCACGTAGTTGAGGCGCATGCGGCCGAGCTCCTTCTCCACGTCCTTGGCCACGGACTCGGCGAAGCTCCTGTCGACCCTCGTCTCCTTCACGAGCGACTCCACGATTTTCGCGGACTGGAAGCTGTCGAGCGTCGTCGCGGAGGTCCGCACCTTCATGTTCGAGCGGTAGACGTACTGTTCGGCGACGTCGGTGTTGACTTTCTTCAGCTTGATGTAGACGCGCATCCGTATCTCGTCGGTGGTCATCCCGTCGTAGCCTTCCTTCCTGACTTCGGAGGCTATCTGGGTCGCGAGCTTGAGGGTCGCCCCGGCGGCCATGCAAGTCTGTATTATCTTGTTGCGGTCGAAGCTGACCAGTTCCTTGTTGCTCTTGCAGACCTTCATCGCCAACCCAACGTTAAATTAATGTCGCCCGCGCCGTAAAAATGCGGAGGAGTCACTAGGGAAAGTATTGATATATATTCGGCGGAACCGTCATCCAGTACATGCGTTCGGCGGCCGCGGTGGTTGCCCTGGCCCTCGTCATGGGGTGCTTTGGGGCCCAGCCCCCGCTCCAGGCGTCCTCGACGACGCTTCCTGCGTCCTCCTCCACGACCCTTGGGGACGAGGACTTCGCGTACCTCATACCATTGCCTCCGGATGAGACGTCCACTACGGTCTCCACTCTCGCTTCCGTTCCGCCGTCGACGGCGAACCCCCTCATCAGGACGTTCAAGGACAACGGCGGCCCCGTGTGCACGGTCGGCGGGAAGCCGGCGGTGCGGATGTTCGGGAAGAGGGAGTGCGAGCACTGCGAGTGGGTGGGGCCGGCATACGACAAGGCCGTCGAGGAATACGTGGCCGACGGCCGCATAGTCGCATACCATTGGCTCTTCGACCGGAAAGATGACGCGTTGACGGCTGAGGTCGAGGGTGACGTGCCGGAGGGGGAGTGGGCCGTCTTCCTTGGGGCGAACCAGACTACGGTGCCGTATTTCAGTTTCGGCTGCAGGTTTACGCGGACTGGGACAGGCTACTTCGTCCAGGATAGATTGGACCGGGAGGGGGCTGAGTTCAGGGCTGTTATAGAGCAATTATTGTCTTATCCAAATTAGTAGTTATCTAAATACGTAGATGTATATATCAAATATATTTACACATCTACTAACTTAAATGCAATACCCCTCTATTCACCAGTCCCGACTACCATAATCAACGTCCTGGTAAGTCGGATTAACCCTCAACTGCCGAAGATACTCTAACGTACCCTCATCTGCATCCAGCTCGGACAGGACTCTAATCTGATACTCCAGGCACGTCTGTTCCGCACGCTTGCCTGTCCAGGCGTCCGCCGGCGGCTCCGCGGACCCCCCGGCCTTCGCAGCGAAATACAGCCTGGAATGGCAGCTGTCATGCGCTATTATCCCGGCATACCAGAGGGACGAGTGGTTCCAGCTCCTGTAGGCCACATCGAAAGTCGGGACATCCCCGTAAACGTCCATGCCGCTCCTGTCCGCCTCCCTTATCCTGCCTATGCTGCCTACGATAGTCGGATACTCCGTAGATTCCATAAGCAGGTTCAGGGAGTTCTCCGTCGCCTGAACGAACTCTCCCTTCCCGACAATCTCCACTCCGTCCGCCGTCCTCGTCTTCGCGACGGCGCCGCCGACGCACCCGGACAGAAACAATACGAGAAGCACGAGACCCGCGAGCCTCATTTTCCCGGGCAGCCCGCGCTACCTCCCCTTCCTCTTCGACGCCTCGGCGAGCTTAGCCCAGATGTCACGCTTCGTCTTCCTGCTCTCTGCTATCGTGCCGTCGCGCTCAAGCTCCTCCATCCTCCCAAGCCTCTTTATGAGCCCGTGACTCGTCGAGCCGACGTCGTAATCCGCCTTCGGCCGGGCCGCAGCCCTCCTGGCCTGAGCCTCCTCGGCCTCCATCCTCTTCCTCTTGCGCTCTCCCGCTGTCTCGAAATGCACCTTCGCCATGTGGAAATATTCGGCCCCCGCGTATTTTAATCTTCCGTTTCGGATACATTAGCCGATGATGGAGGTCACGTTCCCTGGAGGCCTAGGAGTCGACGTGAGCGTCCGCGGCCACACTGTCGCCACCGACCAGCCTCTGGAGGCCGGGGGCAGGGACCGAGCGCCGAGCCCGTACGAGCTGTTCCTCGCGTCGCTTGCGGCGTGCGCCGGCTACTATGTCCTCAGGTTCTGCCGGGGGCGGGGGATAGGCACCGCCGGGCTCAAGGTCACGCTCGACTCCGAGCCGGGGGAGGCGAAGAAGCTGGGGAAGGTCGTCATATCAATCGCCCTCCCGGAGGGCTTCCCCCGGGAGTACCGCGACGCAGTCGTGAAGGCGGCGGAGTCGTGCGCGGTGAAGAAGGCGATGGAGGACACGCCCGAATTCGAGGTCAAGGCCGTATGATGCGGCATGCTGCGATGCTGTGCGTGGCGCTCGCAACCCTAGGATGCCTGTCATCCGGCAACCCGGCGAGCCAGTGCCCCGGCGTCCAGGCCTGCCTGGATGCGGCAACCCCGCATGCGCGCTCCCTCTGCCTCCTCAACGCCTCCGTGGCGTGCTCCGACAAGTCCTACTGCGACAAGATCGAGGAGCCTGAGGTCGAGTACAGGTGCCGCATCGGGTTCGGGGAATACGACGTCGCCCTCTGCCTGAAAATCGCCGACAAGGATTTGGCGGGCGAATGCCTGCTGAACGGCGCCCTGAAGACGAAGGACACGGCATTCTGCTGGAACATGACAGTCCGGGACGACGCCTACATGTGCGTCTCGAAGACGGCGATGGCCTGGAGGGACAGGCTCCTCTGCAACGGCGTCCTCAAGGAGGGCCCGAGGGACTTCTGCTTCGCCGTGGCTGACCGGGACGGGAGGATATGCGCCGACATAGCCGACTCCGTTCTCCGCGACCGTTGCGTGGACTGGATATCCAGCGACCGGGTGAAGGCTGCTAGGCGGGAGCTGCCGCTGCCCGAGCCCCTGAGGTAGCCCGGTTAAATACGCCCGGGACCAATTTACTACCCGTGAAAGCGCTCATCTTCATGTGCGGCGAAGGCCTCGGCCACACCGGCCGCTGCCTCTCCCTCGGCCGCGAGCTAATCTCAGGCGGGCATGAGGTTGTGTTCGGCGCCTACGGGTACTCCAAGGAGCTCGTGGAGAAGAGCGGCCATCCCGTCCGCGAAATACCCTCCGAGATACGGCTCGTCGGGAAGGGCGGGAGCCTGAGCATGAGGGGGTCGGTGGAGGCGACGCTGAAGGGCGCCCAGCTCCTCGGGGGGCCGCGGGTGCTGAAGCTCGTGGACGAGGTTAATCCTGACGTCGTCGTCTCGGACAGCTACTACCTCGGCATACTCGCCGCGAAGGCGAGGAGGCTGCCTGTGAACGTCATAGTCAACCAGACGCGGATGGAGGAGTTCTTCAAGGACCGGGGGATACCGCTCGAGATAATCGGCGGCCTCGCGAAGGGCTTCTACACGAGCGTGTTCGAGCACGTAGACCGGGTCATCATACCCGACTATCCGCCCCCATACACGGTATGCCGGCGGAATCTCGCATTCACCGAGGACATGGCGGGGAAGGTCTTCTACAGCGGGCCCCTAGTCAGGAAAAGGTACGGGGAGGTGAAGGCAAGGAGGCAGGGCAGGCCGCATGTCCTGTCCATGATAGGCGGCTTCGGCTACCGGGAGCGGATATTCAACGGCATCCTCGAGGCCGCGGGCCTGGACAAAAGCGTCCGCTACACGCTGGTCTCGGGGCCGAGCGTGGACGCGAAGAAGTACGGCCGTCTCCCGTCGAACGCGGAGATACTCCCGTTCATCAGGGACCCGTTTCCCTACATCAAGGGCTCGGACCTCGTTGTGGCGCCGGGCGGCCACAGCACCATCATGGAGTCGCTGTCCTTCGGCAAGCCGATGCTGTCGATACCGGACATGCTCCACAGCGAGCAGGAGAACAACACGACCGTCCTCGGCGAGGACCGCCTCGGCCTCAGGCTCAGCCACCACACGCCCCCGAAGGTCATCCTCGAATGCGTCCGCCAGGTGCTCGGGGACCGCTCGTACGCGGGGAATGCGGCGCGGCTTCGGAGGCTGTCGGCGGAGCTTGACGGGCCCGCTGAAATCAGGAGGCTCCTGGAAGCCGACGCGGGGTAAACCATGTTCACACTGAAGGAGAAGGCGTTCCTGGCGGCCCTGGCGTTTCTTGCCGCGCTCTCGTACCTCACGGGCTTCGACTACCATCTCGCCCGGACGCTGAGCCAGAGGACGCCGCACGGCATATCACTCTTCCTCTCATACCAGTACTACGTCGCCTACATGGTCCTCGGCACAGTCATACTTTACATCAGGAACAGGAGGGCAGCGGCCTCGCTCCTGGCCTCAGTAGCCCTCGTCTTCCTCCTCCAGTTCGCCTTCACCGAGCTTGCTCCCCGTCCGCGGCCGCCGGAGGCGATGCCGACAGGCGACAACCTGTTAAGCATGGTCCAGCATTCGTGGGGGCTGTCGAGCTTCTACTCCGGCCATACGGGAAGCTCTGTCGCGCTCGCGACCACCTTCATGCTCGCGGGCATGCAGCCGGCCTTGGCGTTCGTCCTCGCATTCCCCATCGCACTCTCGAGGCTCCTCCTCGTCCACCATTACCTGAGCGACGTCCTCGCGGGGACAATCGTCGGCTACGTGTTCGCGAAGGCCGCGTACAGGGCGTTCACCGCCAAGTCTCCAGGAGCCTCCTCCTGAGCGCCTGGTCCCCGACATGGTGGAGGCTTGTCTCCGCCATGTAGGCGAACCCCCTCTTAGGGGTCCTGCTCGCCATCACGGCTGTGTCGCAGCTGTCGTCGCCGCTCTGCCTCGGCCGCTCCGTGAGCTCCGTGAACGGGACCAGCATCACGTAGTAGCCTTTCCCGAGGAGCCTGGCGCTCACCCTCAGGTTGTAGATTTTCCCGCTCGAGAAGTAGATGACCCCGTCGTCCTTGACGAGTTTGTCTGCATAACCGATTACCGAGTAGTCGTCTCCGCCGTAGGGTGCGTTGGCCGACACGAAGTCCATCGACTTCTCCCCGTACTTCGCGAGCGCCTCCGAGTCCGTGAGCGGCCTGCCCTCCCGCTGGAAGTCTGGGGCTTCTATCGCCCCCCTCCTCTTCGCGTTCATAAGCCAGGGGCTCCCCTCGATTTCAGTGCCGCCCATCATTATATGGTCCGCCCCCAGGAGCCCGTGGACGTCGTCTATGAACCACCCGTTGCCTGCCCGCAGGTCCAAGCCCCTGAGGCCGCGCTCCGGGAACAGGGCGTTCATTAAGGCCTTGAAGCTGTAACCTGCTTTCAACTGGGGCCTGTTCGGCAGGTAGGTCACCGTGCCTTTCCCGTCGTCGACGACAGTGTGCCCGAGGTCGAATCCGAGCGGCGTCAGCGGCTCCGCCTCCTCGAAAGTCCTCAGGATTACGAGGTTTGGGGGCGGAGCCTCCTTTGGGGGTATCCCCGAGAGCTCGCCGCCTCCAACGCGTCGGGTCACTTGCACGCCAGTATCTCCTTCTTGCCCATGTACTGTCTCAGGGCATCCGGCACCTCGACTGTGCCTTCCTTCCTCTGGTAGTTTTCTAGTATCAGCCTCAGCATCCTGGACGTCGCGACCATGGTGCTGTTGAGGGTGTGGACGAGCCTGTTCCCGCCGCCGTCCCTGTACCTGATGTTCAGCCTCGCGGCCTGATAAGCCGTGCAGTTGGAGCAGCTCATGAGCTCTATGTGCTTCCCCTCCCTGGGGCTCCACCCCTCCAGGTCGTACTTCTTCGCGGCGACGGTGCCGATGTCTCCGGTGCAGACGTCCACGACACGGTACGGTATCCCCAGGGCCTTCACCAGCTCCTCGGCGTTGGCTATCAGCTCCTCATGATACGTCCAACTCTCCTCAGGCTTGCAGAATACGAACTGTTCAATCTTGTTGAACTGGTGGACGCGGAATAGGCCGCGCTCGTCGAGGCCGTGCTTGCCTATCTCCTTCCTGAAGCAGGCGCTTATGCCCGCGTACTTCACGGGCAGCTTGTCCATGACCTCGTCCATGTGCATGGCGGCCATCGGGTGCTCGCTCGTGGCGATGAGGTACATGTCGTCGTCCTGTATCCTGTACATGACGTTCTCGAAGTCGGCGAGGTCGGTGACGCCCTCATAAGGCTTCCGCCTCATCATCAGGGGCGGCTCCACGAGCGTGTAGCCTTTCTTCACGAGCATGGACACCGCGAGGTTCTGGAGGGCCATATCCATGAGCGCGAGGTCCCCCTTCAGGAAGTAGAACCCCGCCCCCGAAATCTTCACGGCCCGCTCGAAGTCCGCGACCCCGAGGTCGGCCGCCAGCTGGCCGTGGTGCTTCAACTCGAAATCGAACGTTTTCTTCGCGCCCCATTCCCTGACGACGACGTTGTCCGCGTCGCTTCTGCCGACGGGCACGCTCTCGTGCAAAACGTTCGGCAGCCGCATGAGATAATAGTCGACCTTCTCCCGGGCGGCCTCCATCTCGGCCTCCTTATCCTTAATCCGCTGCGGAAGCTCCTTAGCCTCCTTCAACACCTGAGAAGCGTCCTCGCCTTTCCCCTTCGCCTCCTGAATCCGTTTCGTGAGCGTATTGCGGCCCGCGCGGAGGCCGTCAACCTCCCTCTTCAGCGTCCGCCACAACCTATCCTTCTCCACCAAATCAAGGAACCACTTCAGCCGCTCAGCATCACCCCGCTTACGCAAATCAGCCTCAACGGCCTCAGGATGCTCCCGCACGAAAGACAACTCCAACATACAACAGAATATACGGAAAAACGCGATTAAAAGACGAAAACGACTCTTAGCGCAGTCCCCCATACTACTAGCCTCTAATAACCTCTTTTTTATGCACCTCCCCCGGAATCTATTCTGCGGGCAAGGAAAACTCTGGCACTGGATGTATTCGATGGCAACCAACTACTCATGCACTGACCTGAAAGGCGACGTAGTCCTAGTTACATTCGATGAAAGGCTCAGGCAAATCAGGCTACTGCGGAAGAATACCTCCATCCTGTTCCTAAACATCCAAAGCGAATACGACGGCCGGATGGCGTGATTTAAACAGTTACTCTGATAGTATCTCATGCCCGATGATGAAGCCTCCATAGCCGCACTGAAATCAAGGGTTAAAGCATTCTGCGAGGCCCGTGACTGGGACCAATACCACGGCGGAAAAGACCTGGCAATAGGCGTGATAACCGAGGCCGCTGAACTCCTCGAACACTTCAGGTTCAAGTCCAACGACGAGGTGGAACGCCTGTTTGCGGACCCAAAGAAAAAAGACGAAATATCCGAAGAAATGGCGGACGTGCTATACTTCATTCTTAGGATGGCCCAAAAGTATGACCTTGACCTGTCAGACGCACTGTCCAAAAAAATGGAGAAGAATGAGGAAAGATATCCTGTTAACAAATCCAAGGGGTCTAACAAGAAGTACACCGAGATTTGAAGATGTTGCAGAGAAGCGTAATATACGACGCGCCCCAAGAACGTTTTTTCCATGATGTCCTGACCAAAAGAATCGCTGACATAATGAAGGATAACTTCAAGGGTGCCACAGGGGCGAACGTCGGCGATGCAGAATATAACTCCTGGGACAGGTCTACCGGCGAAGTCAAGGGGATAGTGGAGCTAAGCGGTCTCTCCGGGCTGTACGTCTCCTTCGAATACAGAATCCCCTACAATGACAAGCGCATCGACTGCCTGCTCTTCGGAAAAAACGCATCCGGAAAGGGCTTCGTCGTGCACATAGAACTGAAGCAATGGCAGAAGGTCGATGCGACGGAAATCGAAGGAAATTTCGTGGAGACCTACACCGGAGGCTCGACAAGGAGAGTTCCACACCCCTCCCAGCAGGTTGAGGGATATCACAACTACCTAATCGGGTTCGTGGAGGTGTTCGAGGAACGGGAAATAGACCTCTTCGGATGCTCCTACTGCCATAACTACCGGAAGCACATCGGCGAGGGGCTGTTCGACTCCAGATACTCCGAAGTTCTGAAAAAATTCCCGATTTACTCTCGCGACGACGTAACGGAACTGGCCACCAAGTTAAAAACGATGCTTTCCAAGGGGGAGGGCTTCGAGGTATTCAACCGGTTCATGAAAAGTCCCATAAAGCCCTCCAAAAAACTCCTAGATAACGTATCAAAAATTGTCGAAAACAATTCCGACTTCACCCTCCTGAACGACCAGATAATCGCAAGAAACTCCATCTTGGCGAAGATTAGGCTGGCCGAAAGGCATAACCACAAGAGCGTAATACTAGTCAAAGGCGGGCCAGGCACCGGAAAAACGATAATAGCGTTGCACATCCTGGCAGAAATCGCCGCTTCAAAACGGAAAAAGTCCGTCTTCTTCTCGTCCAAATCCAAGCCGCTGATTGAAGCGGTGAAATACTATATCGGCGGCAACGCCAAGGTCTTATTCACTAACCTCTCCCCCTTCGTTCCGTCGAAAATAGGCGAGAACGAATTGGACGTGCTGATTGTCGATGAAGCTCACCGGATTGGAAAGAGCAGCAATATGCAGTTCACGCCAAAAGAACACAGGACCGACATGCCCCAGATAGACCAGCTAGTCAGATGCTCAAAGACGTCTGTTTTTTTCATTGACGACAAGCAAGCAATCAGATGCCTCGAAGTAGGGAGTTCCGACCTAATCAAGGAAGCGGCAAGAAAGCATGGCTGTTCCATCGTCGAGGAGGAGTTGACATCCCAGTTCAGATGTAACGGGTCGGACAACTACCTTGACTGGCTGGAGTCGATTCTCGGCTACTCCACGGAAAAAAGGATACTCAAAAAACAGGACAACTTCGACTTCAGAATATTCGACGACCCGAAAGAACTATACGAAACGATAAGCCAGAAAAACCAGGCTAAAGGCAATACTGCAAGAATCGTGGCCGGCTATTGCTGGCCTTGGTCGAAAGGACTAGATTCAAACGGAGACCTGGTCAAAGACGTTAAAATCGGAGACTTCGAGATGCCCTGGGAGACCCATGAAGACGTTCCAAATCCGCCTAAAAAATATGTGCGCTGGTACGAGTGGGCCTATAAGCCCGAAGGCATACAGCAAGTGGGTTGCATCTATACTGCGCAAGGCTTCGAATTCGACTATATCGGCGTGATTATCGGCCCGGACTTAAAATATGACCAACAGACCGACTCCCTTGTCGGAGACATCAAACAATCGTGCGACCCCGTATTGAAACGCAGCGGTGGCAAATCAAACACATACGTCCAAAACATCTACCGCGTCCTGCTATCAAGAGGCTTGAAAGGCTGTTACGTCTACTTTACAGACGACGACACAAAGAACTTTTTCAAATCGCGAATAGACCAATCCCATGAAAACTAGCTGTTTTCAACGTCCGATTGACGCTGCCGACGCGGAAGTAAACCGGATAGTATACAAGCTTTACGGTTTAACGGATGAGGAGATTAAGATTGTGGAGGGGGCGTCTAAGTGACTTATTTTTCCGTTGCTCGCGGTGGATTTAAGGCCTCAGAAGGCGTGTTTTGGCTTGATGGATGGGTTTATGGCAGGGGATATCCTACAGTTTAGGCAGCGGGCTTTGTTGGCTGTGGTTGATGAGCTCTCGGTTAGGGCTAGGTCCTCCAAGCTGATGATTGAGAAGAACCTGTTCCTGCTCAAGAAAGAGGAGTCCCTTGACAATTACCTGAAATTCTACAACTTCTTCCCCTATAAGTACGGCCCGTTCTCGAACATGAGCTACTTTGATTTGAACGGGCTACGCTTGAAGGGCTATCTCAGCGAGGACGAGCGGAATCCTAAAGTCACCGAGAAGGCTAAGGGCGTCATAGCCTCGTTGAATCCAGTGATACGAAGGAAGATTACGAGGACTGCGGAAAGATTCGAATCAGACAAGGAAATAAAGACGTACGTCTATGACCACTATCCGGATTACACAGTGAAGAGTGAGGGTTCAAAAGCAAGCCTGTCGCCTACTGTGCCAGGTATATTCACTATCGGCTATGAAGGAAGGGATATAGATTTGTTCTTGGACATTCTCATCAAAAATTGTGTTGAAATCCTTGTTGATGTCCGAAGGAATCCTTTCAGCATGAATCTAAGCTACACCCAAAAAAAGTTAAGCGAATACCTGCAACGGGTGGGAATCGCATATCGGCATATCCCGGAGCTCGGAATCGACGGGGAATTAAGGAAGAACCTGGAAACCCCTGAAGACTACAAAAAACTCTTTGAAGGATATACTGCTGCCCTGAAATACAAGAAAAAGGAACTAGGTGAGATAGCGACCTTCGGGGGGAAATTTAGGATAGCTTTGATGTGTTTCGAACACGACAAAAACATGTGTCACCGTGGAATCCTGGCGGACGAACTGGGGACTTTGGGGTGCGGGCTTAGTATAAGCCATCTGTAAAATGAGAGAGCGCATGCTTGTGCTTGCGAAGGCGTATCCTGTTGTAAGCAGTAAATACCAGGAACTTGTCTGTGTGGCGGGGATAACCGAGTCAGGAGAATTGCGCCGCATATACCCTGTACCGTGGGAGACGTTCTGGCGCCAAAAAGGATTCAAAAAGAAGGCTTGGATTGAATACGAATCGTTAGGGCCCAAGACGGAGGATTCAAGGAAAGAGAGCATCAAAATTGACCCGAAAACGATAGTGAACGCCGGAGAAGCCACTTACGCAGAAGTCCTTGGACTCATCAGCCCTCATGTTTCAACGGTCGAAAAACACGTTAAGGACTTCAAGGAAACGGACAAATCCCTTGGATTCGTGAAACCTAACATCATAGACTTCATCAGGGAGGAACGGCTGAACAAACGGATGGAAGGTCTCAAACCGCAACAAACATTAGATGGTAAAAGCGCTGTAAGGATAGATATAATCCCCGAGCAATTGAGCTACGTCTACACGAGCGGTCCGGCAGATGACAAAGTCCATACCCATATGTGTGAAGACTGGGAGCTAGGGGCGTTATATCGGCAATATCTGCCGGATACGGACAAAGCCTACGAGAAGTGCAAACAAAAGTTCTTGGCGGAGTTACCTAAGAAAAAAGATTTACATTTTATGTTGGGGACGCACTTTCGATGGAAGACTCCCCTTCTAATATCCGTCCTTTATCCGCGAAAAGACGAAGAATAAGCGGGCTCATTCTAGCGGAGCCGCCTATTCCGGTGCGCATTCGTCGCATAGTAGTCGTCCGTCTATGCTTTTGAGCGTTTCGCTGTATGTTTCGCAGCTTTCGCATACGCCTGAGACCTGGCCTTCTGTGGCGGCGTCTTTGTCGTGGAGTTTCCACTCGTATTGTTCGCGTATGAGGAGGTGTAGGGCGGGTTCTATGCGGACGATGTCGAATTCGCTTAGGACGCCGATTATCCTGTCCTTGTCTTTGACGACGAGGCGGCGTATGTCCTTGTCGCGCATGGTCTTGGCGGCGTCGTCTATGGACGCGTCCGGCTTGATGGTTATGAGCGGGGACGTCATCACGTCCGACGCCGCGACCCGGTTGGGGTTTTTGTTGGCCGCGACGAGCTTGCATATGATGTCGCGTTCGGTGATGACGCCGACACCTTCGCCCTTCTTGGTGACTATGACTGCGCTTATGTCGTTCTTCTTCATGACCTCGGCGGCCTCCTGCACGGTGTCCTTGTAGTCGACGCATATGACGCCGCGGGTCATCGCGTCCCTGACCGTTATGTCCTCAACGTCTTTCATGGTCTGCCACCTCGTTTATATGTCTGGTTAGTCTTTTCTTTTAGGCTTATAAGTATGGATTTCAGGTTCGACGTCAGGCGGAAGGATGTGCTCGGGAGGATTGGCAGGCTCGAGGTGAACGGGCGGGCCATAGAGACCCCGGCCCTCCTGCCGGTGTACAACCCGGCCCGCGACGTCATCACGACGGAGGAGCTGTCCAGGGAGTTCCATGTCGGGGCCATCATGGCGAACTCGTACATGCTCTTGAAGAGCGAGGAGTTGAAGTCGCGCGCCCTCTCGGAGGGCGTCCACAAGCTGTTCGGCTTCGACGGCGTCATCGCCACGGACTCTGGGAGCTACCAGCTCATGGTGTACGGGGCGGTGGAGACCTCGAACCGGGAGATAATAGACTTCCAGGGGGCGATAGGCTCGGACATAGGCTCGTTCCTGGACATACCGACGCTCCCGGACACATTCAAGCCGAGGGCCAAGCAGCAGATGGAGACAACCCTCGAGCGCGCCAGGGAGGCGCGGGACGCCAAGTACCTTGTGAACGCGGCGGTCCAGGGCGGCAAGTACCCGGACCTGCGCGCCGAAGCCGCCCGGGAAATATCGAAGGACTACGGCCTCATAGCCGTCGGCGGCATAGTGCCCCTGATGGAATCCTACAGGTTCGCAGAGCTCGTGAACGTCATCGCCGCCGTGAAGGAGAACATGCCCCTCGACCGGGTGGTTCACGCGTTCGGCCTCGGCCACCCGATGGTGTTCCCGCTCGCCGCCATACTCGGATGCGACCTCTTCGACTCCGCGGCCTATGCCCTGTACGCGCAGGACGGCAGGTACATGACCGACTACGGGACCGTCCGGGTTGACGAGCTCGAGTACGTCTCGTGCACGTGCCCGGTGTGCAGCCAAAACGGCCTGGGCATAAAGCGGCTGTACGGGGACGACAAGGTAAAGGCGATAGCCAAACACAACCTCTACGTGTCGTTGGCGATGGTCGAGCGCGTGAAGCAGGCGATAGCGGAGGGCGGCCTCTGGGAGCTGGTGCTCACGCAGGCGAGGGCTCATCCGGCCATGATGAAGGCGCTGGACGCCTTGATGGCCCATTCCGCTTGGATGGCGGAGGTCGACCAGATAAGCAAGGGGACGCAGCTGTGCCATACCGGACCGGAGTCGGAGCTGCGCACCGAGGTGGTGAACGCGCGCTCGAGGCTCGCGAGGATTACGACCGCAAACACCCTGGAGCTTCCGCCCTTCGGCCTCGTGAACGAGGAGCTCCTGGACATCTACCCGTTCAACGGCGTCTACAGCATGACGGACGATTCGAAGCCTAGGGTCAGGGACATGGCGAAGCTGCGCGCCATCATGGAGTACCAGTTCGGGAAGGGCGCAGGCGAGCTTTTGCCTGACGGCTTGAGGATAAAGAAGTCGAAAAACACGAAGCGCATCAGGTGGCTGTACGACGGCGGCGGGATGCTCGCGTCCGTGAGGGCCTCCGACCACTTCATAATCCCCCACGAGAAGCTGGCCCTCCGGCTCAAGGAGCGGTTCCAGGCCCCGCGGCTGAGGGTCGTCCTCTCGGACGACGAGCAGGCGCTGGCCGCGGTCCGCGAGGGCAAGAGCGCGATGTGCAAGTTCGTCAAGGAAGTGGACCCGGAGCTCCGCTCTGGCGACGAGTGCATCCTCGTCGACGGGAAGGACGACTTCATCCGCTGCGGGACCCTCATGCTCAGCCCCAGGGAGATAAGGGACTTCAAGCGCGGGATGGCGGTCAGGACGAGATAGCATGGCGCCGAAGCCAGGAAGCATCATCCTTATTTACGGGGTCGTATAGGCTTATGTGAGCCGCTTTTACATGGTCTTGTTGGCGGTCCTGGCACTCCTGGCTTTGACTGCAGCCTACATCATCTACCGCGGGGATGATGCGCCGTCTTCCCGGGAGTCCGGCGGCAGCGGCTCCATAAATCTTCCCCCTCCCTCGACCATCGGGGCGATGTCCGTGGAGGAGGCTTTGTCCAAGAGGCGTTCGGTGAGGTCTTATGGCGGCAGGCCCCTAACACTTCCCGAGGCGTCTCAGCTCCTCTATAGCGCGCAGGGTCTGACCGCGGGCTGGGGAGGCAGGACGGCGCCGTCAGCCGGCGGAACATACCCTCTTGAGGCGTACCTTGTCGCAGGGGGTGTCGAAGGCATCAGCCCCGGGGCATACCATTACCTGCCTAATGGCCACAAGCTCGAGAAGACGGTCTCAGGCGACGTTCGGGCAAACCTGGACAGGGCAGCCCTCGGTCAGGGGATGATAACTGATGCCCCAGCCACGGTTGTCCTGACAGCACGCTACAACAGGACAACGCAGGTCTATGGGGCGAGGGGCGTGAGATACGCTGACATGGAGGCCGGCCACGCAGGCCAGAACATCTACTTGCAGGCACAGGCGCTCGGCCTCGGCACCGTCTCCGTTGGGGCCTTCAACGACCAGGAAGTCCGCGATGCCCTGAACCTCCCCACGGATGAGACGCCACTCTACATGTTTCCGGTCGGGGGCGCCTGAGCGTCCCATCGGCGTCAATGCTATGCAGTCTCTGGGCTGCCGTCTCCCCCGTGGTTCTTTGCATATGGCGGGCGAGGCCTGGTTTTGGCAGGGACCGTCACATCTTCGGTTTCCCGCCGCTGCCCCAGTTCTCGCGGGCGACGTCCGAGACGATGACCCACACCTTCTCGGCCTCGACGCCGGTGGCCTCCACCATGGCCCGGGTCACGCCCTCAATCATCATCTTCTTCTGCTCCTTCGTCCTTCCCTCAAGCAACTCTATCCTCACCACTGGCATCTAGCACCTCAGACCCACTTCAGGATGTTGGGCTTCCTCCTCTTCCCGGCCCCCTGCCTCATCTTCGGGCGGCCGAGTATGAAGGGGACCGCGAGCTCGTACCCGTCGGGGACGCCCGCCTTCCTCATGACCTCCGGCTTCCCGGCGAGGAAGCTGATGAAGCCCATGTAGCAGGTCCCGAGGCCGAGCTCGTAGGCCTTCAGGAACATGTTCTGTGCCGCCAGGACGCTGTCCTGGAGGCTGACCTGCCTCCACGCCTCGTCCTTCTCGGCGCACACGAGTATCAGGACCGGCGCGCCGTAGCAGATGACGTCCTTGTCCGACTCCATCGCCTTCTTCATAGTCGGCATCATCTCGCCGACCGCCTTCTTCGTCTCGTCCGACACGTACTTGATGACGGCCTTGTCCTCGACGACTATGAACCTCCACGGCTGCCTGTCCATCCCCGACGGCGCCCAGACGCCGGCCTCGAGGACGGCCTCAATCTGCTCCTTCGGGACCGGCTCGTCAGTATACGCCCTCACGCTCCTCCTCCCCCTGATGCAGGCGTCAAGCTCCATAAGGGAGATACATTGCGGCCAGACATAAAAGGCGGTGTTCTTTTTCTCTTAGTGCCGCAGGACGACCGCCAGCCAAAAGAAAAAAGGCAACCACTATGTGCCTGATATTATTATATCCGTGCTTCCATTGAATACTTTTAACGGAATCATGCCCGGTTGAAGTTCAGCGCATGGAACGTTATGCGAAATTGGCCAAGGTAAAATAATGGACGCTATTGTTGATGCACTAAATTGGGGGCTGCGGATAACCAACGATTCGTGGGTGTTGGCATCGGTCACGGCATTCTTTGTGTCCATTGTACTACTGGGGGTTTTCAGGAGCTTCATACTCCGCTATATGGAACGGATTTCGAGTATGACGCGGTCGGAGTTGGACGACATGCTAGTCAAGGTGCTTAAGGATATACCTGGCACCGTTTACCTGCTTTTCGCCCTATACGTCTCCCTGCAATTCGCGCCCGCCCCGCCCTTCGTCAATAACGTCCTGCGATATGCCGTGACCTTGGTGACAGTATACTACGGCATCAAACTGGCACATACTGCAATAAACCATTTCAGAGACCGGTTCATAGCCAAGAGGCGAATGGACGACCCTAAGGAGGACATGTCCGTAATCCATCTCCTTGCCAGTATGCTAAAATACTCGCTGTGGGTCTTCGGGTTCCTCCTCGTCCTTGCGAACATGCAGATAGACGTCTCGGCGCTAATCGCCGGGATGGGCGTGGGCGGAATAGCCGTCGCTTTGGCCGCACAGAACATCCTTGACGACATCTTCAGTTCCTTTAGCATATACTTCGACAAACCCTACAGGGTGGGGGACTTCATCCTTATAGGCACTGACATGGGGGAAGTCCAGAAAATAGGTATTAAGACAACTCGCGTCAAGACACTCCGGGGCGAGGAGCTGGTCGTCTCAAACAAAGAGATGACGAACACCCGGGTGCACAATTTCGGGAGGATGCCGCATCGCAGGGTGGAATTCAAGCTGGGGGTCACGTATGAAACCCCCCTTGAAAAACTCAAGGATATACCCGGGATTATCCGGCAGATAGTCGAATCCCATAACCTCGTCCGCTTGGACAGGGTTCACTTCAAGGCATTCGGCGACTTCAGCCTCAATTTCGAGGCCGTGTACTACCTGGATAGCCCGGACTATAACCTGCATATGGATGTGCAGGAGGCCATCAACTACGAGATAATGGCCGCGTTTGAGCGGGAGGGCATCCACTTCGCCTACCCAACACAAACGTTGATACTGCGGAGGTAGGCCTGGCCATATTAACCTCCAATACACATATGGTACGCAGCCTCTCCGCCGGGGAACCACTTGGCGTTAAAATGGCATTTGAAACTGACGCGGCAATCGGGTTCATCTCCGACAACATCAGCGTTCTTCCGGAGAGGGTTGTGGCGGGCGACGTGTTCGCAGTCTCGCTGCTACTTATCCTCGTCTATCTGGCGGTGCTCGCCATAAACCGGCTGACCGGCCTGATAATATTCCTGCTGAAGAAGCTCTTCCTGCTGACGATAGTCACCCTCGCGTTCTACCAGTTCCTGGCGTCATTGGTTTCAAGAATCAGCGAGGAGGGGCCGACCCAAGACCTCGTGATATTCGGCGCGGCCGGGGCGTTGCTGGGCTTCACAGCCATTCTCATCGCCTTGTACGCCGCCGTCTACTCCTTCAGGGGGCTGGGTCGCGCCGTCCGCGGGGACGCGGCGGCCGGGTCGGAGTTGAGGGGGCATGAGCAGGCCGGGGGGCGCGTCCCCACCCCGGACAGGCCGGTGAAGGCCGACGAGACCGCGGGGGGCATGTTCTCCATCAACACGCTGAAGGACGATAAAAGCCTTGGGGCCGTCCTCACCTACATGGTCATAGCCGAATTCGGCGTGTTCTCGTCGAAGACAATACCCGCCCCGACAGCGGGCGTCGGGCTCGGGTTCTTCTTAGTGTTCATGCTCGCGGCATTTATCTTCATCCGGCAAAGCTACCGGGAATACCGTAAGGGCCTGTCGCACTTTGCCGTAGCTCTAGCGTTCGGGGGTGCGCTCTCAATAGTACTCGGCCACTTCTGGGGGGACTATCCCCTCGGGCATCTCCTGTCCCTCGGGTATTTCGCCACCGACTCCCTGGTCGCGCTCGTGACCGGGCTGTCCCTCAGCCTGTTCATGGGCAGCAGGGGATAGCGAGGGCTCAGTCGCGAAGGACCGCCTACGGGCCGCTTATATTGGCTCGCCCCCTAGGACTGGTTGCCGGGCGCGTCGCGCCCACTCCCCCCGCTTGAGGTTAAAATGTTGTCAGGCATCGAGTCCACCATAGAATTCCAGATGAGCCTGCTGCTGTTCGTGGCGCTCCTCGGATACCACATAGCGTCCCGCATCAACCAGTCGGTGGTCGTCGGGGAGATACTCGTCGGCCTCCTGATAGGACCGAGCTTCCTGGGGCTGATAACCTACGCCGACTTCGTCGAGGGCCTCGCCCACCTTGGGGCGGTCATCCTGCTGTTCGTGGTGGGCTTGGAGTTCAAGTTCTCCAGCATCTACAGGTTCAACTACTTCGTCATCGCCCTGGCCGGGGTGGCTTTGCCCTGGGCGGGCGGTTTCTACCTGTCCCAGCTATTCCTTTACGATTTCCAGACGTCCGTATTCATAGGCACGGCGTTGACGGCCACCAGCATAGCCATAACAGCCCACGTCCTCAGGGAGATGGGGAAGCTCAACACCAGGGCCGCCGAGGCGATAATCGGCGCGGCGGTCATAGACGACATACTAAGCCTCCTTGTGCTTGCGGTCTCGAACCAGGTTGTTCGCGGGGACGTATCGCTGGCGGAGGACGCCTACATCATCCTCAAGGCGTTGCTGTTCGTCGTCGTCGGGTCGATAGTAGGCCAGAACGTCATAAGCAAATACCTCCAGCGGCGGGACAGGCACCCGATGTCCAGGAAATACCCGGAGATGCTTTTCATCTTCGCCATGATGGTGGCGTTCCTCTACAGCCTGATAGCGGAGGTCATGGGCTTGTCGGCGATAATCGGGGCCTTCCTGGCCGGCGTCTCGATAGAGGGCGTGAAACTAAAGCACAGCAAGGACTTCCACGAGGGCTCGGAGTACCTGCACATAATATTCTCCTCGATATTCTTCGTCTCTCTCGGAATCCTGGTGGACATCCGCCAGGCGCAGCCATCAATCGTGCTTTTCACGCTTCTTTTGACGCTCGTAGCGGTCCTGACAAAGGTCGCGGCCTGCTACATACCCTCCAAGCTGCAGGGGATGAGCCACCGGGAATCCCTCATAGTCGGCTTCGGGATGTCCCCGCGCGGGGAGGTCGCCATGATAGTCGGCCTCATCGGATTATCTTCGAACATAATAACGCAGGAGATATACGTCGTCATAATATTCATGAGCCTCATAACCACCATAATAACCCCTATCGTCCTTCAGAAATGGCTTTATCAAAAGAGTATTAATGCCAGTACATAAATCAATAACGAAGGTTTAGTGAGAGGCTATATGGATGACCAACGTAAAGGGCATAATTTCGGTACTGCCCCGGTATTCCTGGCAGCGATAAGCACCATATTGGGGGCGATAGTCTTCCTCAGGTTCGGTTATCTGGTAGCTAATCTTGGGTTGGGCGGTGCATTCCTAGTAATCCTGCTCGGCCATGCAATAACTATACCTACCGCCCTTGCCGTCTCTGAGATTGCGACTAATCTGAAAGTGCGCGGTGGCGGGGAATATTATATCATCAGCCGTTCTTTTGGGACAATGATAGGTGGCACTATCGGCATATCCCTGTACGCTGCGCAGGCGATTTCGGTCTCGTTTTATATGATTGCATTTTCACAAGCGTTCACTCCACTATTTGATTTCATCCAAACCAGCACAGGTATTACCCCCGACCTTAGGATGGTGAGTATTCCCGCCACAATCCTGCTCCTATATACGATACTCCGCAGAGGCGCCAATATCGGCATTAATGCTTTATGGGTTATCGTCTCCATTATGGGAATATCTCTTGCCTCATTCTTACTAGGTTCGCCAGTGGATGGGATTCAACACATCAACTTTTTTTCCACAATCGACAATCCAGCCAGTTTCTTCCTGGTGTTTGCGATAGTGTTCCCTGCATTCACCGGCCTCACCGCAGGAGTGGGTTTGTCTGGCGACTTGAAAAACCCGGCAAAATCGATTCCATTAGGGACGGTCTCTGCTACTTTGGTTGGAATGGTCGTATACTTCCTTGTGGTGATAAAGTTAGCTCTTTCGGCGTCACCTGGGGATTTATCGGCTGACCAGCTAATCATGGGTAAGATCGCATTGTGGGGTCCGCTCATCCTGGTTGGTCTGGCTTGTGCGACATTGTCTTCCGCTGTCGGTTCACTCCTCATAGCTCCACGCACTATGCAGGCATTGGCAAAGGATAGGGTTTTTCCGTCAAAGACACTGAACCACTATCTAAGCAAGGGTTTCGGAGAAGCGAATGAACCGGCAAACGCGACATTCGTGACAGCCATAATCGTCTTATTCTTCGTATTCATAGGCACCGTAGATTTCGTAGCGCAGATAATCAGCATGTTCTTCATGGTAACCTACGGCGCCGTATGCCTTGTGAGTTTCCTACAGCATTTCGCAGGAAATCTGTCCTACCAACCCACATTCAGGACAAAATGGTATCTCTCCCTTACGGGGGCTGTACTATGCTTCTTTATTATGTTTCAGATGTCTCCATTCTACGCAACCCTCTCACTGATAGCGATAGGCGGGATATACCTCAACATCAAAAAAAATCACTCCGATGAGTTTGACCTCTCGGATATGGTCACAGGTGCTTTCTTCCAGCTATCTCGCAAGCTCCGGGTGATCATCCAACACTACCAGATGGACCTATCATTTACGGGATGGAGACCCTCGTTTATCGGTCTATCATCCACATCTTTCAAACGACTTGCGCTGTTCGACCTCCTAAGATGGTTCTCACACTACTATGGCTTTGGGACCTACATACACTACATCAAAGGCGAGCTTTCCCAGGAGACTAAACGGAGGTCTAAGAAGGACCTTGAGGGGCTGGTGCAAATCGGGGCTGCGAGCAAATCATCCATATACGCAGACACAATCATCGCCCCGTCATTCAAGTCTGCAGTGGAAGATATTATCCAGATGCCTGGCGTATCCGGGATGGAAAACAACGGCTTACTTGTGGAATATGATGCCGAAGACCCGGACAGTATACGGAACATCATAGACGCCAGCCGCCTTGCAGCCATGATGAGCTACAACATCTGCATACTACGTCCATCCGAGAAACGCTTTGGCTATAAGACCAGGATACATGTTTGGCTTAATCCTGAGGACTACCGAAACGCTAAGTTGATGACAATGCTCGCATATATCCTGAGCGAGCACCCTGAATGGAAGGGCTCATCAATAGATATATTCGCCACATTCCACAAGAATCATCTCGACAGCCACCTCCAGAAACTAACCGCACTCATCGAATCAGAGGAACTGCCGCTTTCAAAGGACATAATCCAGGAGATACAATACGACGAAGGAGAAAAAACCCTCGAGGCCTTGATTGATGAGAGATCAGCTTTAGCAGACATAATAATCCTCGGCTTTTCCATACCCAAACTGGAATCCGAGGAGGAAAAGCTTTTGAATAGGTTCAAGGACAAAGATGTCCTATACGTGCGAGCAGGACAAAAGATAACCATAAGCGAACCAAAGATTGAATGAGCGTATACCATATTGGGCTTTGCATTGACGTATTTTCACCAGGTTTTGTAATATCTGTATGTCTCTTCTAACGGAAGTACCCATAATCCCTCTATTTACTGATAGTATCGGTCTATAAACAAACCGGCAACTCGAAAAACAACCCTCTATAAGCCGCCTTTTTACTGACGTGTCGTTGGCGTGGCTTGATTGGAGGGCCGCAGGCTCTTCAGGCCGGAAGGGGCAAAGGCCTCTTCTGTTGAAGTTGTGGTTCATGTCCCTGACAAACCTTTTTACTCAGGTCATAAGAAATTTAGCATGTATTGTGTCCAAACTTCAGCCACTCAGGTGACAGCATCCTGTCCGTGTATGTCCTACTAGGTCCTATACCAGTTCCTCCACCCCTAGGAATACCTTTGACACAATGGCATTCCCGTTGCCGTCTATTACAACCTCGGCATAGGCGTCTCCAGATCGTTCAGCAATCCTCAGTCGTTCTTCCATCTCCTTCGCCCGGGAGTCGGGGATATAGAACTGCTCTATGTCATACCTTGCCTGTATACTGCCTCCCCATGAACTCGCTACTGTCCCTTTGATAAAGATTTTTTTTGGCGGAATCTTTTCAATCGATGCGGGAACCCAGTACTCCCCCTGTTTTGATAATGCCACGTAAACCGTATCCCCATAATTGAACGATTCCCCCCGGGCCAAGCTTTGGTTTAAGGTCGAAATATCATAGGAGAGAATGACATAATTGCCCGAGAACACGCTCCGCGGGTCAACAGGCCGCTGGAGGTGGAGGCGTATCGTTTCTCCGGTATAGACTGAATACTGTTTGTAGGCTATCATCAACAGTAATAGCGTCATCTGAAATACGACTATGCTGATGAAGCGTCTCTTTTTCATTTTTTTAGGGCTCTTAGTATGCCGCGCCTCTTCCTCTCCAGTGCTATCCCGCCGCCGAGTACCAGGGCACCCCCGCAGAGGAAGAATAGCGACGTGGGCAACAACTCCCAGAATAAGCCGAAGTATCTGGCAATAACGTCAAGGCAGAAGAAAACAACACCAATGTTAATAATCCCCGAGGACTGTTTTGTAACTCCCATATACACTGAGCCAACGAGCAGAAGGAAGTATAAGGTGTTCGAAATAATATAGTTTGAAAAAAGTGACGGGGCCGCGGTCACGGATATGGCAAGAAGGCAGATCAGCACAACTCCTATAACGTCTGTAAAGGAGACGTCGATATTCCGTGATTTAATCGCTTCGTAAGGGAATGTTAAGCCTGCTGCCAAAACCATGACTAGAATCTCTATGAGTGCAAGGGTTTCTGGGACTGGCTCGAAAGCGCTCCCCGCATGGGTGAATGAGAATGTCAGCGGGAATGCAGAGACGTGGATGAGTATCATCCCGAGTACCGCATAATAGCCGCTAAAAAACGAGTACCTACCGAGCCTATGTCTGTTGCCTATTGCAAGCAATACGGCTCCGTAGAGCATTATCAGGCTGAGGTAGGAGTATCTTGTCGCATATGTCAGGAAGGTAACTTCGGACGTGACCCAAAACGACATCAACAACAGGGATAATACGAGTATGGCTGAAGAAGAGCCAAGATAGGCCATCGGGAGTATGCCGGCGACCCATAGGAGTATGCTGTTTGGGTAATGTGCGTTCATATTGTACATCTGGGCGATAAGCCAGATTCCCGCACCATAGAGCAAACAGCCAAGGAAGATGAGGGCGCTGCCCACCATTGGATAGTCTTTTTTCACATATTTCAGGTAATAGCCGATGAGGTAGGTGGCTGCAATTAAACTTAATATCATCAGCACCTTTACAAATTTGGGGATTGCCTGCCAATTGGCGGCGAAAAACAGGATTACTCCAAGGCCCAGAAGCAGGGCGCCCATGACCGACAAGATGGTGATAAAACGAGAGCTTGTCAACGTGGAGCTTTTTCCCTTACACCTTAATCTTTCAGATATCCTGGATGCCTGCTCTTCTGTGATGATGCCGTCATCAACCCAACTGCGTACTTCGTTAAGAACCAGCTCGTTCACTTCTTCATTCTCAACCAGGGCCATAATCTACCTATCCGCGCGACGAAATATAACATCGCATTTATCCTATCTGGAGAAGCTTGTCGGAGGCGTGGCTTGAATCGCCCGTTTTTTTTACTCTGCTGTCCCTATCTTCGCGAGCCTGCATCCGGTTTTCGCGCATATCCTTTCGAGGTTGACGTACTCGTATCCTGTGAGTGTGACCATCAGCTTCCCGTCTCGTGCTCCCTTCTGTGGTAGTACAGGTCCGTCGACGTCTTGGCTATCGTGAGGGCTACGGCGGGCAGGACCGCTGAGACCGAGGCCGGGCCGGACATAGCCGCGGCCGCAACTCCGAAGAAGGCGAACGAAATCATCCTGATGAACGGGTACTTAATTATCGGGACCATACCCGGCCTCCCATATTCTCTGCCGTACTCCCTCAGGCCTATGAAATTGGAGGCGAAGGACACGAGGTGACTTGCGGTGTACACCAGCATGGGAATGGCTATCAGGTCGAGTATGTTTATCGAAATGGCCCACTCCATGCCCCTGCTCCGGCGGGCGAGGATGCCACTGACAACCCAGAAACTAATCATCACCAGGATTGCGTTGGTGATAAGGAAGCTTAAGGGGAATCCTATATGGCCGAAGAGTTCGTTGCTGAACGTCAACCGGGCCTTCCCCCTTACCCTCTCGCGGGCCCCGTAGAACGCCACGACCATCAACTTCAAAAAAACGAAGGCGCATATAACGGCGTTCTCCCCGAGGAAGGCGTAGATGATGAAAAGCTGGTCCCTATAGGATATCAGGGCGTAAAGCAGCACCATCGCGTTGGAGGCGATGAGCGCGGCCTCAGAGACCTTGAGTTTTTGGCTGTTTGGCACATACCCCTATTGTACTCAGCGTATATATCCGTAGGCCGACTCTATCCGACCGTCCCTATCCTCGTGAGTTTGCATCCGTGTTTGGCGCAGATTTTCTCGAGGTTCACGCACTCGTTTTCCGTGAGTGTTGCGATGAAGTTGTCGAGGTTGCGGCCGCTCGGGTAGGGTAGTTTCTCGTCTAGTTTGAATTTTCTTCCGCTTTTCCACTCCATCTCCCTGACGACAGCGCGTAGGCCGCCTTTGGTGACGTCCTTGGCGGCGTGGATGCCGGTTTCCTTCACGGCCTGAAGCCATGTCGTGAAGAGCTTCTTCGCCTTCGGCATCCTCTCGTCCATCGTCCCCCATATGGGTTCGCCGACGAGGACTATGGCATCCCCCTCCTTCGCACCGTTGTCCCTTACAGGCTCCTTGCACTCCAGCCGTCCGGCGACGGTTATGCTAGAGCGGGGCTCGACGTCGTCGAAGAGCGTGTTGCCGCCAATCAACGGTATGCTCATCGCCTCGGCCTGCGTTTTCAGCGCTTCAATCATCTCCCGGACGTCCTCTTCCGGGCCTATCATGGTGTCGAGGGCGAAGAGCGGCCTTGCGCCTTTGACTACGACGTCTCCGGCGGCGTGTATGAGGGCGCTCTTGAGGACGAGCCGTTTCGCATAGGGGCCGTCTGCGGACACGACCAGTCTGCCGTTGAATTCCAGGCATGCGGCGTCGTCCCAGTCGCGGACTCCCATGACAGGCTTCAGCATGTCGTCTAGCGGAAAGAGGAGTTCCCTCATCCAGGCGAGCTCGTCAGCCCCTTTTGCGCGCATACTCCAACTCCTCCAGGGCGGGGCAGTATGTTGCCCGCCTCGCGTAAGAGACGCCGTACTCCCTGAAGAAGGGGAATTCCCTGCATACTTCCGGCCTGTGCTCGTGGACCGCGCACTTGTCGTCCTTCAGGAACACGCACTTCCCGTTGTTCCTCCTCATCTTCGGCTCCTGGGAGGTGTCGGCGAAGTCCCTGTATCCAGCCGCCTCAAGCCTCTTAATGTCCTCCCGGGTGAGCGGCGTCGTCCTGAACCTGCAGCAGTTGCCGCAGAGGGTGCATTTGAACCGGTCCCTCCTCCTCGCGAGCGCCACGCCCTTCAGGACCACGGGCAGGCTCCCGAAGGTGACGAGCACGGCCGACGCGGCTATGCCGAGGACGAACCATTCAATCATATCTTGACTATACGGAGGAGCGGCTTTTATAGGAGTACGGCATAAAGTATAGGCGTTCAGTTCCGTGGTTTGGATGGCGACAAAAAAGAAGACAGTCAAGCCCGCCAAGAAGGGGCAGGCAGCGAAGAAGACACTGAAGAAGCCCGCCGTGAAGGCGGCGAAGAAGGCCCGCCCGAAGGCCGCGGGCAAGGCGGTGCGCTGCTGCAGCCACTGCCCGGACTTCGAGCACTGCGACGACAAGGATGAGTGCTGCGACTACTGCGACTACTACCTGAACGCGGCGTGCACGTGGGGCAAGAAGAAGGGCATACCCTCCGTCAACCAGGAGGTCGAGCTGCCGGACTACCGCGGCGACGACTACGGCATAGACGACTACGAGGCGTACGAGCCGGTCTACGAGTAGCCTCTGAGGTCGAGGCTGACGCGCCTGAACGGCAGTTTCTTCGTTATGGCTTCGGCGTTCCTGATGATTATGCCGAACTCTCCGGGTTCCGCCTCTATCCTCGCGACATCGCCCTCCTCAGAGTCTATCCTCACCCTCACCTGCGTGAGCCCGAGCGACCTGAGGTAGTCCTCGGACTCGTCCACGGCGGACAGCGTCTCCTTCCTGATTCCGACGCCCGTGCGTATCCTCGAGGCCAGGCATGCGCTCGAAGGCCTCCTCCAGTCGAGCCCGTATTCCTTCGCGAGGGCTCTCACATCCGCCTTCATGAGGCCGAGTTCAGCGAGCGGGCTCTTCACCCCCGCCTCCCTGAGGGCCTTGTATCCGGGCCGGTGGCCTTCCAGGTCCTCGGCGTTCGTCCCCTCGACCACGCACCTTATCCCATGCTCCCTGGCTATGCCCATGAGCCTGCCGGCCATCATCCTCTTGCACCAGTAGCACCGGTCTGCGGGGTTCCCCATGAACCTCGCGTCCGACAGCTCGTCGTAGCCGGCGACGAGATGCCTCACCCCGAGTTTCCTCGCGGTCTCGGCTGCGGACCTGAGGTCGTGGGCGGGCGTCGTCGGGGTGTCGAAGGTGACCGCCAGGACGCCGTCGCCGACGGCGTCACGGGCCCCCCTAAGGAGGACTCCGGAGTCGACACCCCCGGAATAGGCCACTAGGACGCGTCTTTTACGCCTGAAATACGCGGCGAGCCTGTCCCGGGGCATGAGCATATATTACCCCCGTCGGTCATATTAAAGGGTATGGGTTCGAGGCTTTCCGGATTCTATAAGCTGCCTGTGGCGGAGAGGATGGAGAAGGTCAGGGCGGAGTGCCAGCTCACCGACGACGAGGTGAATGCACTCCGGGGTTCGCTCACCCTCGAGGCCGCCGACAAGATGGTTGAGAACGTGGTCGGCGCCTTCCAGGTGCCGCTCGGCATCGCCGTCAACTTCCGAATCAACGGGCGGGAGTACCTCGTCCCGATGGCGACGGAGGAGCCGTCCGTCATAGCGGCTGCGAGCAACGCGGCGAAGATGGCGGCGGCGGGCGGAGGCTTCAAGGCGGAGAGCTCGAGGCCTGTGATGATAGGCCAGATACAGGTCGTGGACCCGAAGCCGGGGGCGATGAAGAGGATACTCGAGAAGCGGGCGGAGCTCGTCGCGTACGCAGAGTCCCTGGACCCGACGCTCGTGAAGTTCGGCGGCGGCGTCGACGGACTCGACGTCAGGGAGGTGGAGGACATGCTGGTCGTCCACATCCTGGTGAACGTCGCCGACGCGATGGGCGCGAACGCGGTGAACACCATGTGCGAGGCCCTGGCGCCGAAGATAGAGGCGCTCTCGGGCGGCAGCGTCATCCTCAAGATACTCTCCAACTACGCGCTCCTTCGGACCGCGAAGGCGTCGGTGACGGTGCCGGCAGTCTCGCTAGGCGGCCCGGAGGTCGTCGACAGGATAGTCCAGGCGTACAGGCTCGCCAGGGCGGACGTGTACCGGGCTGTCACACACAACAAGGGAATCATGAACGGCGTCACCGCCGTCGTCCTGGCGACGGGCAACGACACGCGGGCCGTCGAGGCCGGCTGCCACAGCTTCGCCTCAAGGGGCGGGAGGTACACGTCGCTCACGACATGGTCCAAGGACCAGGCGGGCGACCTCGAAGGCTCCATAGAGATTCCGGTCGCCGTCGGCCTCGTCGGCGGCGCCACGAAGACGCACCCCGCCGCGAAGGCCGCGGTCAGGATACTAGGCGTCAAGTCCGCGAGGGAGCTAGGGGAAGTCCTCGCAGCCGTCGGCCTCGCCCAGAACCTCGCGGCCCTGAGGGCGCTCGCCGCCGAGGGGATACAGAAGGGGCACATGAGGCTTCACGCCCGCAACATCGCGGTCAACGCCGGCGCCTCGGGGGCTGACGCGGACCGGGTCGCGCAGGCGATGGTCGCCTCAGGGAAGGTGAGCGTGGACGAGGCTAAGAGGATATTAGCGTCTAAGTAGCCGGGCCATTCAATCCGGCTCTATGTGGACTACGACGTCGCCTACCACCCGGAACTCGCGCTTCAGCCTCGTCTCCACGTCCTCGCTGATGCCGTGAGCCTGCTCGACGCTCATGTCCGCCGCCACCTGGACGTGCAGGTCCACATACACCCTCCCCGCAGCCCCCCTCGTCCTTATCCTGTGGCAGCCGCGGACCCCCGGCACAGACTCGACTATCCTGCACACGGCCCTCTGGTCCAGCGCCGACGCGTCGCACAGCACGAGGGAGCAGTCCTTGATTATGCCGTAGGCCGTCTTCGCTATCAGGGCGGCTATGAGGAGGGCCACCACGGAGTCTACTACCGGGTAGCCCGCTCCCACCGCGACGAACCCGGTCATCACGGCCGCGGAGGCGTAGACGTCGCTTCTTGTGTGCTGCGAGTCGGCGACTAGTATCTGGCTTCCGAGCTTGCGGCCCCTGCCGCCCTCGTAGGCCGCGACCATGACGTTCAACGCTGTGGTGGCTGCCATGACTATGAACGTAGCCGCGGTGATGTTCGGGCTTGCCGGCGACCCTGCCCGCTCGATGACTCCGTGGACTATGCCCATCGCGGTCAGGAATAAGAGGGCTGCTATGCCGGCGGTGGCTAGAGACTCGAATTTCCCGTGGCCGTACGGGTGCCCGTGGTCCGGCGGCTTGCCAGCCATCCTCAGCCCGGCAAGGCCTATGACGTTGGCAGCCGCGTCGAAGAGCGAGTGCGCGGCGTCGGCGACCATGCTCAGGCTGTTGGCCCACAGACCGAACGCGGCCTTCGCGGCCGCTACCGCCATGTTTAGGGCGAGGACGTACTTTAGGATTCGCTTGGCCTCGTCGTGTTCCCCTTTCATGAGCCGGTCGTCACTTCGCAGCCGTCTTTCGTGATTATCAGCGTGTGCTCGAACTGGCTGACCGTGCCCTTGCCTTTGTCGTGGAGCGGCGGGTACGCCTTGAGTATCCCCTGCTGCGTCAGCTGGTTGAGGACGAGCCCTATCTTCAGGGGCGGAATCTTGTCCGCGTACCACCTGACCGCGAAGGGCATCTCCCCCCTGTCGCCTACGAGTTCCAGGAGCATCCTGGCCTCCCTCATCCTCACCGGCCTCTCGGACAGCAGCGAGTATATCTCGGCTCCGCGGGACTCTATTACGTGGCCGGCGCCGTCGGTGGCGAAGGGCTCGAAGGCGAGGACCATCCCCTCCCTGAGCCTCCAGTCGTACGGGACCTTGATGTTCGGCACCGAGAGCCCGGCGTGGAGGTCGTACTGCTTCAGCTCGTGGCCTGTGAGGTTCTCTATCGGCCTGTATCCGGCCTCCAGGAGGACGGCCTGTATAGTCTCGCCTATGGAACTGACTGAGACGCCCGGCCTGGCGATGGCTATCGCCTCGTCCAGGGCCCTCCGGTTCGCCTCCAGCATGCCCGTATGCTTCCCTGACAGGTCGATGGTCGTCGCGGTGTCCGCTATGTAGCCGTCCACGTGGACTCCTATGTCAAGCTTCACCACGTCCTCGGCGCCGAACACGGCCTCGTCCCTGCTCCTTGGCGTGTAATGGGCTGCGGCGTCGTTCAGGGATATGTTGACCGGGAAGGCGCTGCCCGCCTTCTCCCTCTCGAGCCTGCCCTCTATCCTCTCGCAGACTTCAAGGAGCTTCACCCCGGGCTTCACGAGCTTGGAGGCCCACTCCAGGGTCTCCTTCGCGATTTTCCCGGCCTTTCTGTAGGATTCGAGCTCCTTGTCGTCCATAGGTAAGATAATCCCTGTTTCGCGTTAAATATCGCTTATAATCCGCGGGCTCCGGATAGTTTATGTGGTACGATGCCGGTGAAAATCAGGGACGTCCGCGGGCAGCCGCTCCTGGAGCCGCCGCCCGAGAGGGGAGGCTACCGCATACCCTCCGGGGACATGCCCGAGATAGAGGAGTCCCTGAGGCGGGCCCGGGGCGGGGACGACGTGCTCACACAAGCGGCCGCACTCTACACGCTGAAGTGCATGGGCCTGCCGTGTCAACCGACGGCCGACGAGGAGTCGAAGATAAGACGCCTGGCGAAGTCCACCCGCGAGGGCGAGGCGCTCCTGATATTATCCGGCATCGCCGCCCGGGTCGGCCTCGGAGCGAGGAGGACGCCGTCGCAAGACGCTCGTCTTAAGGCGCTGTTCGACGGGATATCCTCGCAGACTCCGGTCGCCATGGCGCAGATGTACCTTCTGGCCAGGGAAGTCGCTCTGCCGTACGCTCCGCGCCCGCAGGACGTAGCGGCGATGAGGCGGGAACTTGCGAAGTCCAGGGCGTCGGATAGCGGCTTGGAACTGGCGATACTCCACCACAGCCTGAGGGAGGCGGGCTCGCCGGAGCCGTTTCTGCGGGAGGACATGGATTTGATGAGAAGGACCCTTGAAAGCCTCCGCTTGGACGACGACTGGGATAAAGTCGCGCAAATCCACAACCACCTCGCGAACATCCTGAAGCCCGCTCAGGATGCGGGAAAGGCGCCTCCTCTTCCGCCCCTGAAGAGGTACCGGGGATGAAGGTCAGAATCACAGGCTTCAAGGAGCCGCCGCTTCTGTCTGCACCGAAACGGCTGGAGTACGACTGGATGAGGCCCACCGAGAAGGACGCTGAGCTATTATCCAGGGGCTTGGACGAGGCCGACTCACATACCCTGGCGAGGCTGCTCCACAGCCTGCACGCGCTCGGCCTCCAATACGATGAGAGGCACGTCAAGACTGTCGTCGCGTCAATCCCCGGGGACCGGCGGGGCCAAAATCCGGTTGGGCTCCTGACGAAGTACTACTGCCTGGAGGAGATGGGCAGGCCCCAGAAGATACCCGAAGAAGACGCCGAGGCGATGAGGAGGCATGTGTTCAGCGACCCGGACGGCTTCCAGGCCATCGTCAGATACCACCAGATGGCGGCATTAGGCCAGCCGGTAGCATTGGACGATGAGACGAGGAGGGTCTTCCCGGAGGTGGTGGGCCATGCAAGAGCCGACGGCAACGGGATGATGCTCGCCAGGGCCATGTACCACCTGAAGGGGCTCGGATTGGAGGCTAAGCCGACGGCCGAGGACCTCATACTGTTCAGGGACGATATCGAGCGGCACAGGATGGCCGGGTCCAGGGATTTCCTGTCCTCCATGCTGCTCTACGTGAACGGGCTCATGCCCGGGCGGGAGGATGTGCGGCAGGAGTCCGTACCTCCGCTGAAGAGGTTTAAGGCATAGTCGGGTTCAGGCCGTCAGCAACCCCTCCTCGAACCTGACGTCGAAGCCGAACATCCTGGCGACTTCGATGCACGTCTTCGCGTGTCCGGTGAAGGGCGGCGCCCTCACCCGGCCGCCGGCGATGGCGAGGTACGGGATTATCTGGTCTGTCATGTGGGAGTCTATCGGGGCTCCGTGGGCGAGCTCGGCGAGCAGACTTTCGCCAGCCATCCTCCCGACCATCTCTGATTTGAGTCCGCGTTCCCCGAGGACGCAGGCTCCGACGACAGTCCCCCCGCACCGCGCCTCTGCCGTCACTGCGGAGCCGACGCTCTCGGACTTGACGTAGGCTGGTTCGGGGGCGTCCACCCTGTGGAGCGGGGACACGGCCTTCAGGAAGCCTTTGACCTGCCTCTCCGCGACCTCCTGCAGTCTAAGGTGCTCTGATGCGATGCTGTGGATTCGTATGGACCCTATGTCTCCCCTTTCCGGGAACTCCCTCCTCCCCCTCTTCCACGGCTTCACGCTGACCCGTATCTCCCCGCCGCCCCTCGGGTAGAATCCCCTCAATGCGGTTTCGGCCTCGATTTCGCATCCCATGGACCTGAGGTTCCCGAGGAACACGTTTCTGAAGTAGTCCGCTGTCGGGCTCGCGCTGACGTCCGTGCCTCCGCGGACGGTCAGCTCCACGCCGGCCGGCGCGGACAGGGCCACCGGCAGGAGAGCCTGCAAAACAAGCGTCGCCGACCCCGCGGTGCCGACGTCCAAGCTCAAGGCGCCGCCCCTGATTCCCCCCGGGGCGAACGCGACCTCCGTGGAGCCGGCACTCAACCCCTCCACAGAGGCGTCGCACAGGAGGCCGACGCCTTCCACCGCCTTCAGGTGCTGGGGCCGGAGGCCCGGGTTGCTCCTGCCTCTGCGTATCCCGGACACCCTTACCGGCTCGCCTGAGACCGCGCTCAAGGCGACTGCCGTCCTCAGGACCTGGCCTCCGCCCTCCCCGAGGGAGCCGTCAACCGTTATCATCGCTTTAATTATCGCCCGCTGATTGTTAAACATGTTCGTCGTCCTCGAGGGCCTCGACGGGTGCGGGAAGTCGACGCATGCGAGGCTGCTTTCCGACTGGCTGAAGGAGAAGGGCCGCGACGTCCTATTGACCGCGGAGCCGACGAAGGGAAGGATAGGCCAGCTGATACGCGAGATACTATCCGGCGGCGTGAAGGCGGACCCGAAGACGCTCGCCCTCCTGTTCACCGCGGACCGGGTGGAGCATGTGAACGAGATACGCTCGGCCGCCGAGGCCGGCAGGGACGTCGTCTGCGAGAGATACTACTATTCGACGATAGCGTACCAGTCCGCGCAGGGCGTGGACAGGGCGTGGCTGATGGGGATGAACATGTTCGCGCTCTCCCCGGACCTCGTCGTCTACCTGGACGTGGACCCGGCCGAGGCCGCGAAGAGGGCGAAGTCTAACGAGATATTCGAGCGCGAGGACTTCCTCAGGAAGGTGAAGGTGGAGTACGGGAAGTTCAGGCGGATGACCCACGTCGACTCCTCCCGCCCCGAGGGGGAGGTCCAGGCGGAGATACAGTCCCTGGCCTCGAAGCTGTTTCAGACGTAGCCGCTTATCTTCATCTGCGTGTACGCGAAGTACCGTTCGGGCCTGAAGCTCCTGAACTTGCCCCTGTCCTCGGGCCGCGCGTATATGCTGAGCGCGAGCTTCTCGGTCTCGCTGGACTCCAGGCTTTTGGCGAGCGCGGAGACCTCCCCTATGCTCTTGAGGCCCCGGGGGGTCTTCACCTTCACCCTGTACTCGCTCATGCTCGCCTCCGGGTAGTCGAGCATCAGGTAGCCCCGCTTCACCTTCAGGTCCCTGGCGATTTTCTCCTCTATCGCGGCCCTGTTGTCGACTATCTCGTCGCGGCCGTCCTCGGTGAGCTGGGCGAGCGGCTCGGTGAAGACTGTCTTGAAGAGCGTCCTGCCCTCAATCCTCTCCATCATGTCCTTCACGTACCCGCGGCTTGAGCGCATGAGGTGGACGAGCTCCGTGTCGTCCATCCTGAAGATGTCCTGCACCCGGGTCCCGGACTCCACGAGCCGGTCGACGGCGTGCCGGAGCATAGCCTCCGCAATCCTCTTCGTGTGGTGCCTGTAGACGGTCTGGTACATCAGGTTCCTGTTGATGAGGAGCGACTCAGCGGCCTCGAGGCCCCCGTACTCGACCACGACGTCGTCGCCGTCGAGGACTATGCTGTCGAGGAGCCTCTCCACGTCCGTGACCCCGTAGGCGACGCCGGCGTAGTAGGCGTCCCGTACGAGGTAGTCCATCTTGTCGACGTCCACCTCGCTGGACAGGAGCTTCCCGAGCCTGCCCTCCCCCTTGATGAGCTCGGTCACCCTCGCCCGCGATATCCCCGCGTCCTCGAGCACGTCCGACAGGCCGGTCTTCGCGATGAGCCTGCAGGACTCGTCCTCGTGGTCGAGGCCGTGCTCCTGGAAGAGCCCGTCGAACGTGTGGCTGAAGGGGCCGTGCCCGATGTCGTGTAGGAGGCATGCCGCCCTGAGGAGGCGCTGGTCCCTGTCCTTCAGCGCGAGCTTACCGGACACGAGTCCGCCGAGATGGTATGCGCCGAGCGAGTGCTCAAAGCGTGTGGAGTTCATAGCCGGGTAGACGAGGTAGCAGAGGCCGTTCTGCTTTATCCCCCTGAGCCTCTGGAACTCCCGCGCGTCCACGAGCTCCAGGTACGGGCTCTCCAGGCCTATGTTGCCGTGTATGGGGTCCCTCACGACCTTTCCTGACATCATGTTTACTTTAACATTAGGCGGTTAATATGTACCGGGATGTGGCAGCTCAAGCACCGGCCCGGGAGCCTTGACGGATTCATCGGGAAGGCGGCCGTGGAGGAGGCGAGGAAGTGGGACGGCAGGCCCCTCATCATAGCCGGCCCCACGGGCACGGGCAAGACGCTGCTCGCCCGCCTCCTGGCGGCGGAGCGGGGTTGGGAGGTCGTGGAGTCCGACGGCGGCGACGCCAAGCGGTCGGAGGCTGCGGCGAACACAGGCAGCCTCTTCGGCGGCAGGAGGATGCTTCTCATAGAGGGCGTGGAGTCGGTGAAGGACATCAAGTCGGTCGGCGCCCTCGTCGAGGGTGCGAAGAACCCTCTCATCCTGACGACGGACGACCCCTCCAACAAGAGGCTCGCGACCCTGAAGCGGAAGTGCCAGCTCCTGCAGCTCAGGAGGCCGCTGCCAGCGTCGCTCGTGAAGCACATGCAGTCGGTGGCGGAAAGCGAGGGCGTCCGGGTGGAGAAGCCGGTCCTGGAAAAGATAGCGAAGAACGCGGGCGGCGACGTGAGGGCGGCGCTCTCGGACCTCGAGACACTCTGCCAAGGCAAGAAGAACGTGTCCGAGCGGGACATGGAAGGCGTCCTGGCGGAGCGCGACAGGGGCGGCGACATATACCGGGCGCTCAGCATCATCTTCGGCGGCCGCGACCTCAGGGAGGTGGTGGAGTCCACCTGGGGCCTGAGCGAGCAGCCGAGGGACATAATCTGGTGGGTGGAGGAGAACACGCCAAGGCTCTACAACGACAGGGAGGCCATCGCCGGCGCGTACGGGAGCCTCTCCCGCGCCGACGTCTTCCTAGGCCGGATAATGCGCAGGCAGCACTGGGGTTTCCTCAGGTACGCGAACGCGCTGATGACGGCGGGGGTGAACGTGATGCGGCCGGCGAAAATCAACTTCACCCAGTACATGTTCCCGGGCTTCTTCGCCGCGATGGGCAGGACGAAGGGGGACCGCAACCTCGAGAAGTCCATCGCAGGGAAGATGGGGCCGGAATTGCACGCGTCCGCAAAGTCCTTTGCCAGGGACTACATACCCCTCTACCGGACGCTCCTTTCGAAAGGGAAGGTCGACCCGGGCGGGCTTCAGGAGCGCTTCCGCCTCGAGGACGAGGAGCTGGAATACCTCACCGCCTGACTTATAACCGTCTCCTGCCGAGAATACTACATGCCCGCACTCCGGAAGCTCAGGGCCCAGCCTCTCCTCACGGAGCCAGGCGAGTACGAGGGCTGGCGGGTCGCCGCGGAATCTGACATGCAGCTCATCAAAAGGTCTCTCGACTACGCCCGTAAGGACGGGCACGCCATGGAGTTGACGGCCCTCCACCGCCACCTCCGGGGCATCGGCAGCCCGGAGGAGGTGACGGACTCTGACCTCGCCTTGATGCGGGGGCTCCTTTCGGACGATGCGGCCGGCTCCGGGGAATTCAAGCCCCTCGTGCTCGCGAAGATGAAGGGCGTCGGCCTGGACGGCAGCCCCCATGGGGCGAAGGTCCTTAAGACGCTGGACGGCCGGGTGTTGTCCGCGCGCCAGGCGGGGGACGGCTGGTTCCTCGCCAACCTGCTGGACGCAAGGAAGATTCTGACCGGCAAGGCGGGTGTGGAAGCCGCTGACCGGGCCATAATCGCATGCAAGCTCTCCAAGGCTAGGGGCGAGGGCGTCGGCGCGGCCAGCGGAGAATCCATAGCGGAGATGCACTACCTGATGAAGCGGCTGGGGATGGGATGCGAATTCACGGAAAAGGACCTGCATGCCGCCAGGTTCTCCCTGGACTACGCTAGGGAGCACGGAGACGGCTGGACGGTGGCGGCGATGCTTCACCACCTCAAGGACACTTTACCAGAGCCCAGGGCTCGCGATGCGCCTCCCTTTCCGGGGCTGAAGAGGTTCCAAAGATGACTCCCAGGCTTAAGGGCCTGAGGGGTCAGCCCCTCCTTGAGCCACCTAGGCTCGACGACTCCCTGACGGAGTGGGCTCGGACGTCGCAGTCTGACAGGGAGATTATCGAGGCGGCAGTCGATAATCTCAGGGCCGACTCGGGGACGGGGCGTGTGGCCGCAGGCGGAGATTACGCCCCCCTCCTAGACCGGGCAATCAGCGTCGGCATCTCCGTCCCCACGGGGAAGGAGGACGTCCGGAGGTCGGTGGATGACTTTGAGGTCATACGGAAGGCGGCCGAGCAGACTCCTGTCCGCCTCCTCCAGTACGCCTGGCACATGCGCAACCTCGGCATCGGCGTCGAACTGTCGGGCGAGGAGAAGGCGGCGGCGCGGCGCTTCCTGGGGATGAGGAACCATTTCGTTCAGAGGGGGCAGACGGCGCTCGCCCATGTGTACGCCAGCGGCCTCGGAGTCAACGAAGCATTAGGCAAGGACGGGCTCGCGTTCACGATGGCGCATCTTGAGGAGTCGCGCAGGATGGGGGACGCGTACAGCCTGAACTGGACTCACTGGGCCCTCAGGGGGCTCGGCCACAGGCCGGAGATGACGGAAGCGGACCTGGGGCTTATACGCGGCGAACTGGAGGAGAGGCGGCGGCAGGGAGACGGCCTCATCGTCGTCGGGCTCCTATACTACCTGCAGGGGACGTTGAGGGCGGACCCGGGGGTTGATGAGGCTGCCGGCCACCCGCTGCCGGGCCTCAAGAGGTATGGGCGATGACAGTCAGGCTCGCAGGCTTCCGGATGCAGCCCCTCATGAACCCGCCAGGCTCGTTCAGGTTCCAGGCCCTGGAGTTCACCCAGGACGACCAGCTCGCCGTAGAGGAGAACCTCGCCGGATGCAGGAAGGACGGGTACGGCATCGGCGCGGCCAAGATTCTCCGATGCATGGCGGAGATGGGGCACGAGGCCCCAAAAGCCGAAGGGGACGGGAGGATGTTCGCCGAGTGCACAGGCGGGTACCGCTCGCGCGGCGAAGGCTTCCCGCTCGCCGGCATGCTAGCCGACTTGAAACATGTCGGCCTAGCCGGGAAACCATCCGCGGACGATGCCCGGCTCATGCTCTCGGCATTGGATTCGCTGCGTTCCACGAAGAATCCCGGCTACAATATCGCGCAGATGCACCGGTGGCTGGCGGAGCTCGGCGTGGACGCCGAGGCCGCGGGGAAGGACCGTAAGGCCATGGCCGGGCAGCTCGCCAGCGACCGGGCGAAGGGCTACGGCCGCGGCATACTCCTCCTCCACTACAACATGCGGAGCGTCGGCGTGGAGACGGAGCTCTCGCAAGAGGACTGGCGGCTCATGTCGGCGGAGCCCGAGAAGGCGCGGCTCGGAGGCCGCGGCATCGAGTTGGCCGAGGACCACAACTGGCTCCGGAGGATACTCCAGCTGGAGCGGCAGGGGGACGACGCCATCCCCCTCCCCCCTCTCAGGAGGTTCGCGCGATGACGCCTCCCTTGAAGCGGTTTAAAAAGCCATGAGACAATTATATCCTGGGTGGATTCTCTGAAGGCTCAGGACTGGCAGGTGCGGTTCGGCATCGCGTTGCTTGCGTCGTCCGTCCTCCTGTACGGGGCCCACTACCTCGTGTACCGGGACCCGCACCACATAGGGATATTCTCGCTCGAGGACCTGGCCTTCCTGCCCATCCAGGTCCTCCTGGTGACATTCCTCGTGGACCGCGTCCTCGCTGAACGGGAGCGCAGGGACCGCCTCGAGAAGGTGAACATGGTCATCGGCCTCTTCTTCTCGGAGATGGGGACGAAGCTGATGCGGACGTTCTCGGAATGCGACCCGGAGCTCGGCGACATACGCCGGGACCTTCTCGTGCGGGACACTTGGAGCGACGCCGAATTCGAGCGCATGGCCGGCAGGCTCAAGGCCTACAAATACGGCATAGACCGCTGCGCCATGGACTTGCGCGTCATGAAGGCGTACCTCCACTCGAAGAGGGAGTTCCTGATGCGCCTGTCCGAGAACCCGAACCTGCTAGAGCACGAGACGTTCACAGACCTCCTGAAGGCGGTGTTCCACCTGGCGGAGGAGCTCGACAACCGGGAGGACCTGTCGTCGCTGCCGCAGGCGGACCTGGACCACATACACAACGACGTCAAACGCGTCTACGGCCTCATAGTCGTGGAGTGGGCGGCGTACATGCGGCACCTCAAGAACAACTACCCCTACCTTTTCTCGCTCGCGATGCGGCTGAACCCGTTCGACCCGGGGGCGTCGGCGGTAGTCAGAGGCTGACCGCCCTTGCCTTGAATATGCGGACGATGCAGGCTAGCGCCACCGTCGCTGAGGCGAGGAAGACGATGGCCTCGACCACCGGGCTTCCGCCTCCATCCCGGGCGCGGAGCCTGTCCTCGCCGGCGTATACTCCGGATGCGGATTCGCCGCCGCCTGCGGGCGCGGCGGCGACCATCAGTTGCACGGCCTCCGCCGACGCATTGGCTTCATCCGTCTCCCGGGCCTCCTCTAGCCTCAAGTCTCCCGTCTCGTCCGTGCCGGCGCCGCTTGCGGACCTGAGCATTTTCGGCGCGGCCTCCAGTGCAGCAGCATCCTTCCTCGCCGCCAAGAGGAGGTCGGTCCTCGGGGGCTCGGCGAGCACTATAACCTCGGCTGAGCCTGGGGCCCGGGACTCCATGACGCCGGCGCCGGCGAGCTGCCACGCAGTCGACAGGAGGGCGCCGAACATGATGAGCAGGCTGGTCCCGAGGAGTATCCACACCTTGGTCTCGTTCGGGCTCACGATGTTCCTGCCCTTCTCGGTGAGCGTGTAGTACTTCCATTTCATCCCACGCTCGTCCGGCTCTATGAGGCCGACTTCGACGAGCCGGTCCAGGTGCTCCTTGATGGTGGAGGGGCTCATCCCCATGTCGCCGGACAGGTCCGTGAGCGTCAGCTTCCGCTCTGCAATCTTCTTCAGTATGTCGACCCTGGTGTCAGCGGCCAGGGCCTTGAACGTCTCGCGGTCGAGGGTTATCTTGTCTCCCATCTCAGGCGCCCTCCGGCTCGCGCATGCGAACGCCTTTTCCTGCAAGGCATGACTGGAACTCCCCCGTCTGCAGCCACCCGCACCTGCCGTCGAAGCAGCCGCACTTCGCCGTCCTGTAGCACTCGTACTGCGGCCGCCATTCACAGGTGGTGATTGTGTCCGCTGCCTCTTCCTTGGCGGCGCAGACGGTGCCGGAGCAGCCGCCCCTGGCGCAGTCCTGGTCGGAGGAGCATTCGCCCCCGGCTGTTCCGCCCGCATCCCCCTCCATCAGCCACTCCGGCCTGGACGGCGGGTCGGATGCTAGAATCTCCCTCCACTTCTCGTCCGTGAGCCTGTCGGCCATCGGCTGCTTGAACTCGTAGTACGAGAAGACGGGGCCGGCCCCGAGGAGCACCCTGCCGTCGGGCACCCTGTAGGCGACAAGCATCATGTCGACGTAGCCGACGCCCTCCTCCAGGACGCTCAGGGTGTTCGAGTCGGTGTGGACGTCCGCGACTATCGTCGTCTTCTTCGCCTTCTCGTCGACGTCGGCTATGACGCCGTTCAGCCCTTCGCCGAAGTTTTTGATGAACGCGTAGTCGTCCTCGGTGAGCTCCCTGTCCTCGAGCTCGTCGACTGAGATATCCTGCAGCCTCGCGAGTATGCCCTCGAGCCTCTCCAGCCTGCCCTTCGCCTCCCCGTCGAGGACGCCCATCTCCGTGAGCCCCCTGTCCGTCATCTTCGAGAGCGCCAGGAGCCTCCCGTAGAACTCTGGCAGGGGCTCCACGTAGCCGACCACCGGCTTCTCGGGGGGGATGTACGGCATGCCAGTCGCCCTCATGGTGTAGCTCTGCTTCGCGTAAAGTATCGTGTCGTGCCTGAGCTCCGTCCACGAGGCCAGGGCCGTCGTCAGCTCCTTCTCCTGCCACGCCTCCGACTGCATGAACGTCGGGTATCCTTCTCCGTACTCGGCCAGGAGCGGCTTCAGGGCGTAAAGCCAGCTCCAGTACAGGTTCCTGTTCCACTCGGCCTCCGTGAAGCTGCCGAACTCCACGTCAAGCGCCGAGTAAACGCCAGAGTAGTTCGCATAGTCGGCGTCCCCCGACTCAACGAGTATGTCCGCCGCCCTCTTCGAGCCTAGGAGGGCCATCGCGTCGAGGCCGCGGGGGAAGCATCTGACTACGCCTGCATCGGTCATGCAGGCCGTGAAGGCGCCGCCTTCTCCCGTGTATCTGCCGGTGTAGGGGAAGACCAGTTCGGAGAACATGTAGCTGTCCGGGATGAACCTCTGGCCCATGAGCCTGAAGCCCTTCGTAGACTCGAGGCATTTGTCCGCGTCATCGGGCTTGAAGGGCGGCATGATGAGGCAGTCGCCCGTGCCCCCGTATATCCTCGGGCTTCTGTAAGCGGCGAGCTCGGCCTTCAATTTCGCGTAGCCGTCCCCGGACAGGTCCGCCCGGCCGCCGAACACATTGTTCGCCGCCTCCCTGTACTCGTAGGGGCCGAGGTCGTCTGAGAATCCGACGTAGAAGGCTGTGACGCCGTATATCCTGTCCCACATGGCTTTGGCCTCAGGGTCGTTCGAAAGCTGCGATGCGATGAGGCTCGCCTGCCGGGTCTGTATCCTCGCATCCTCCCCGGAGACTATGTCGCTCCCCTTCAGGAGGAAGCTCATCCTCCCGTACCACATCATCGCCATGAAGTAGTTCCTCAGCTTCTCGCTCCTCGTGTAGTGGCCGCGCGGCAGGTACTGGCTGTAGTCCTCCTTGTAGGCGAAAATCGGCGACTCGCCAAAGCCTTCGTGGGCGCGGATGAGCGCAAGCTCCCAGTTCACGTCGCCCTGCACCGGGTACTCGCACGCCTCGCACTTCACCTCCCTGCTATCCGATATGCAGCATGGGTAGCCCCTCAGGGCGTATTTTTCGTACTCTGCCCTGTCGAATCTCTCCCCTGAGCCGCGGCACTCCCAGTCGCCATCCTCGCAGTACTGGCCGGCCTTCGGCTCCAGGAGGCTCAAGGCCACGGTGAAGTATGCGATGTTCCTCCTGTAGGCCTCCTTCTCCTCGCCCGACGCGGAACCGTAGCCCCTGATGTTCGCGTCCGCGAGCCGCCTGGAGAGGTTCCAAGCCATGTCGTAGAACTGCCTCTCCTCGATTCGCCTGAGCGACTCGTCGAACTGTATGTGGTAAAGGTGGAGGAGGCTGTCGGCGGTCACGAACACCGGCACCCCGTCGTCCTTGAGACTCTTGTACATGGCCGTTATGTCCTCCTCGGCGGGGTCGTACGGGTTCCGGACTACGGCGAAGCCGTTCGCCAGCAGGCGGGCGTCGTCCGTGAGCAGAAGCTTGGGCTTCACATCATCGTAGTTCGCTATCCCGGACGGCGTCAGGGGCAGGGCGTATCCCGGCACCTTCGGCGAATACGCCGGTTTACTGTACGCATAGTATCCTGAGAAATCCGGGGCGGAGTCTTTGGCGGCGACTGGCCCGATCGTGCTCGCGGGCGCCGGCACCGTCGTCTCAGGCGCCCGGACGGTCGTCGTAACGCCCGGGCTGGGGATGGTCTCGGCCGGGGCGTCGCCCCCCTGCGTATAGATGCAGCCGCAGGCGAGCGCAATCAATGCCAGACACAGCCACAAAACCCTCATGTTAAATGAATGGTAACGGGCATATATACCCTGCGACAGTTTCTTTCGGCCGCCGCCGAAACAGCTACATATCCTTCGCATCCGCCTGAAGCTTGAGGGCGTCCAAGCCTTCGCCGAACGCTATTTCCACAGCCTCCCCCAGCCTCTTTGCGGCGTAGTCCGCGTCTCCCTGGAACGTCACCTTGACGGCGTCGACTGTCTTCTCGAAGACGAGTCTGTTCACCGCCGCGTTTTCCCTGAGCATCAGCCTCGCCTTGATGGCGACGTTCTCTATTGGCGCCTCCAACTGCACCTCCCTGTTCGCCTTCCTCACGAGGCTGAAGTACTTCCCAGTCTTAGCGTTCGTGAACGTGACCTTCGCCCCGTAGGCCGCTCCGTGCAGGTGGTTCACCGCCGCCTCCAGCATGTCCCCGGCCGCGAGTCCAGCGAGATTCACGGGTGCAGGCCTGGCCTTCGCCTCCTCCTCAACCCTGCCGAATATCTCGTCCACCGTCGACTCCTTGACCTGTTTCTCCTCCACAATAGCGGCCTGTTTCTCCTCCCTGGCGGCCGGCTTCTCGGGAGGCTTCGGCTTCACCGCGCCCCACTCCATCTCCCTCCTGAAGCCCTCCGCGAAATTCCTCTTCCACGACTCGAAATCCCTGACGAGGCCCTCCATGTAGGAGCGCCTCTCGCCCTCCAGCTTCTCGTTCAGGTCGCGGCTCGCCTGCTCGGAGTAGGCCCTCCTCTCATCCCACATCTGCCGTTCAAGCTCCTTCCCCGCCCGCTCCTCGTACTGCCGCCTCTCCTCCTCGAGCCTCCTGTCGTACTCCTCCCTGAGGGCGTCCATGTACCTCCTCTTGTCCTCCTGGAGGGCCTTCTCCATCTCCCGCCGGGCCTCCTCCATGGCGGTGTCCCGCTCGGCCCCGAGTCGCCTGTCGAACTCGCCTCCGGCCTCCGACAGTATGCTGCGCCTCTCCGCGTCCAGCTTCCTGTCGAACTCCACCCTCAGCTCCTCCATGTACCTCTGCCGCTCCTGCCCGAGCTTGGCCTCGTACTCCCTCCTGTGGGACTCTATGAACTCCTTCTCCTCCTCGTCCAGCCTCCTGTCGAACTCCGCCTTCAATCCGTCGGTGTACTGCTTCTTCTCCCTCTCAAGCCGTTCGACGAGCTCCCCCCGCTCCCTTGCGAGGAGCTCCGAGTACCTGTTCTTCTGCTCCGCGAGCGCAGCGTCCATCCCGTCGCGGAGTGCGTGCTCGAGCATCTCCTCCGCGTACGTCCTCGCCTCGGCGCCGACCCTCATCTTGTAGTACGCGAACACCAGCGACCCGCCGAGGAAGACGCTCGACACCACGAGGAGGCATGCGAATATTATGGATGCCACGGGGTCCCGTTCGGTGTACAATAGCGGCAGGAGTATGAAGCCTATGGAGCCGAGTATCGCAGTCACCGCGGCGAGGAGGACAATCTGTATCTTCAGCTCAAGGCTGCCGTGTATCCTGGGCAACTCCCCCTCATCAGACCAGAACATACTAGTAACTATTCTAAAGGGAAGATATAAGCTAGAGCGTATCCTGCGCATCATCCGGCATGGAAAGGCAGCGCAAAGCCGGCCGCGACCCCTCCCGCTCCTCGACCCCCTCGAATACCGGGCTAAGAAGCCGCTGCCACTGCGGAAACTCCCCCGGAAATCACATACGGCGTCCTGCTAAGCGGCGGCGTACGCCTCGTACTCCGCCCTCATCTCTTCCAACAAGTCCGCGCGGCTTTCCGCGAGATTACGGCTCTCCGAGGGGTCGTCCGCCAGGTTGAATAGCCGCTCCCGCCCGCCCACCCTCGAGCGTAAATACTTGTAGCCCCCCCGGACAACACCCTCGTCCTGGCCGCAAAAATACGCCCGCGTCCTGTTCTTCGCAAGGAGGTTCACGCCATCGTATCCCGGCATAAGCTCGACTCCGAGGGCCCCCATCAGCGTGGGCATTACATCAACGTGCTGGCCGAGGCCAGTATGCGAGGTCCCGTTGGCCTCAGGGTAATGGATGATGAACGGGACCCGCGACTGCTCGTCGTATGCTGATGTGCCGTGCCCTATGCGGCCGTGCTCCATGAGCTCCTCCCCGTGGTCGCTGACGAGGATTATGACCGTGCTCCCGCTCCTGTTGAGCTCGTCAAGCGCTTCGAGCACATACCCCACCTGTTCGTCCAGATACCTCACTGAGTTGTCGTATGTGTTTGTCGCCGAAGGCCGCCGCTCCCTTATGGCCTCAACCAGCCCCGTCACGTCGCTCCCGTAGTGGTAGGGGCTGTACAGGCCGCTCCCGCTCCTGTTGAAGTTATAGGTCGTGTGGGCCGACTGGGGATTAAAGTAGAGGAAAAAATCATCTGATCCGTCAAGCCCCCTCAGCCATTCTATCGCCTTAGCGGCCGTCTCAGCATCGTCGATCATATTCCCCCCTATCCTGTTCCACGACCTTGCTTCGCCGCCGCTGTACGTCCCATAGTCGAAGTACGAGTCAACCCCAGAGGCGAATATCGTCTCATCCATGTTCCCCCACCTGTTGTCCCCAGACGAGAACAGCGCAGTCCTGTAGCCGTTATGTTTCATAGCCTCGAAGAGGGAGGGGTAGCCTGTCTTTCTGCGGCATGGGTCTATGCCGGTGACTATAGAGGTCATAGCGTACTCGCTGATTCCCAGCGGCGAGTAGAACCGGTCCACGACAAGCCCCCTGGCCGCCAGCCTGTCCATGTTCGGGGTCGTGTTCCTTCCGTAGCCGTACACGCCCATGCTCCCGGCCCGCAGGGAGTCCGCCTGTATCAGAAGGACGCTCCTCCTCGCGCCGATTAACGGCATCCCCCTGAGGGCATTCGAGTGTCCGGGAGCATTCTCCCAAGAATCATAGGCCGATTTTGCCAGGATGACGAGGGGCTCAGACCCGGTAACCTCGGTCGAATAAGGCGTCAGCAGGATGGATGGGATGACCATGGCCGCGACAATCCAAAGCCTGACCCATCCGCAGTTTTTGGCATCCATACTCCTGAGTCCATTCCGTACCAGGATGTACAATCCAAAGAACACCAGCAATGCCGTTGAGAAGATGCTGATCGACGCCATCAGGTAAAAAGGCCCCATAGACCGCAGGATGAAACCCCCCACATTCACCTGGTTGAGGGCCATCACCGCCATGTCGTAAGTGACGTACGTCCCAAGTATGTCATTGGAAAAGATGTTGAGCGCGTACAGTACAAGGAGGAATGTGGCGGATGCCGCCATAACTGCCGATGGCAAGGCGGAAGACACGCCCTCGGGAAATATCCGCCTAAGGGACGAATACATGGCATAGGATGCGACGTAGCCGGACAGCACCAGGAACAGCATGATGTACAGCCGTGCCAGGCCTCCGAGCACCAGGCTTCCCTGCGGAGGAATGTACATCATGCTTAAGGCGTATAACCCCACAGCGCCGGCGACCACGGACCGCGGCCCCAGGGAAGCAGCCCCCGACTTCCGGGCCATCCATACTGTTATGCTCCGCCATAAGAGCGCGTTCGTAACGGCGAAAACGAGGAGCAGAGGGGTCCTCCAGGGTATCTCCCCCCCGATTATCCAAAAGTGTGCGATAGTGTAGCTTATAGCCACACCTATTAGGATGATGAAATAATATCTGGCGTGCTCAACCTTACTCATAATGCCTGAATACTTGACGGTTTAGCGGGGGGTAGATTTGAACTACCGACCTTCGGGTTATGAGCCCGACGAGCACTCCTGACTGCTCAACCCCGCTGTCTATGTGCCTTACGGTGTCTTATCTTACGTCGTTTTCTTATATAAGGCGGGAAGGCCGATGGCGGACCCCCTTCTACCGTTTTTAAGGAGTTCACCCTATATATTGGCTGCATTATGGCCAAGTTCAAGGAGGCTGAGGCGAGACTATTCAAGGGCGTGTGCATGCACTGCAACGCCAAGAACCCGCTTGACGCGACCAAGTGCCGCAAATGCGGTAAGGTCGGCAGGATAAGGCGGAAGAGCAGGAAGAAGGCCGTAAGCGCCCAATAAGGGGTGTGGCCTGTATTACTTGCGGATGCTATATCCTCTTTTAACGTCCCTCCGTCTAGAGTCCCCTCCGGAGGTTCAACCTTGGCGGACACGATGCTACAGCTCGCCCTCGCGATGTCCCTACTCGGCCTCATGATCATAGCCTACGTGTCGCCGACCATCCGGCCCCCGGCCTCGGCGGTCTCGGACATCTCCCCCTACTCCCTCGAGAAGTCTGTGAGGGTCGTCGGGAACGTGAACCGCACCCACACCTTCAAGGGCGGCGCAGTCATACTGGCGCTCTCCGACGGCCGCTCGACGCTGGACGTGTACCTGAGCCGGGACGCTGCAGCCGGCCTCAACGTGACAGCCCTCTTTGGCCGGAGGGTGGAGGCTTCAGGGACCGTGCAGCTGTACCGGGGGAAGCTAGAGCTCGTCGTCGAGCGGCCGGACTCCGTGAGGCCTGTATGATACGCGTCTGCGACATCGGGGCATTCCTCTACTGCCCCCGCCAGGCATACCTCGCCATCGTCCTCAAGGCGGAGGAGGAGCGGACAGCGGAACTGGACGCGGCAAGGGTGGGCCACATGGTGCGGAGGGAGCTGTCGCTCAGGCAGTCCAAGCTCCTGCCAGCAGTCGGCTCCGTCGAGGAGGCACAGGCCGCGTTCGCCGCCGAACTCAAGTCGATAATCGCTGATGCGCCTCATACGTTCCGGGGGCAGTGGCGGACGGGATACGGCGCGCACCTTCCGCGCATAGCCGGCGAAGCGGCACTCGAAATCGCGAACCTGGCGGGAGAGATCGAGGCGATGGCCGAGGACATGGGTTTCGAGGAGGCTGTCGACTACCTTACCCCGCTAGAGGTCGACTGCCGGCTCTCCTCGGAGACCCTGCGGATCAGCGGCGTCGTAGACAAGATAATGTGGCACGGCGCCCTGGTCCCCGTGGACGTGAAGACGAGAGGCCAGCCGGCATCGTCGTGGACCGAGGACCGGATTCAGCTGTGCTCTTACGGGATGCTGGTCGAGGAATCTTCTGGGACGGAGGCGGGGTACGGCCTCATGGACTTCGTCCGCCACGCCAAGAGACAGCCCGTGCCCTTCACCGAGAGCCTCCGCGAGGCGACCCTCAAGGCGAGAGACGGCGTGGAGGCGATACTCGACGGCCAAATACCGGACGTCTGCCCGCACGGAAATCCGGAAAGATGCCGGCCGTGCCCCCAGAGCGGAGCCTGCTACAGAATCTAGTCCTTCTTCTTCGCGTTCTGCTTCACCTTCTTGGTGATGTAGCCCGCGATCTTGTTCCTCATGCTCTTGCTGGTGGCGTCGGTGAAGGCGTGAATCTTCCTCTTGTTGTCCTGGAACTCCGGCCCGAACGAGGTCGGATACTCCCTCATGGCCTTCACAGCGACCCTTTTCAGGAAAATCTGCTTTATCCTTCCCATGGTGTCTCCTAATAGGCATCCGCCCCTTATAAACGTTACTTCAGGAGGTCCGTGAGCCTCACCTTCCGCTCCGGCTTCCTGACCTCCGGCTCGCCCCTGATGCCGCCCAAGACGGCGGCCCGCGCCACCGCGTCATCGTATCCTCCGAGCTCGTCGACGAGGCCCGCATCCTTGGCCTCCACGCCAAGGTAAATCCTCCCCTGCGCGGCCTTCTTCGCCACGTCCAGGCTCATATGCCGGTTCTCCGCGACGTCGGCGACGAAGCTGTCATAGACCTTGTCTATCATCGACTGCAGCTCAAGCCTCTCCTCCTCGGTCATGGGCCTGTACGGGCTCGCGATGTCCTTGCTGTCCCCGGCCTTGATGGTCGTAACGTTAATCCCCACCCAGTCGAAGAGCCCGTAATAATGCTCCACGAACATGATGACGCCGATGCTCCCGGTCATGGAATTCTCGTCCGCCATCACCGTATCGGCAGCCGAGGCGGCGTAATACGCGCCGGAAGTCCCTATCTCCCCGATCCACGCGACGGTCGGCTTCTTCGTGGCCTTAACAGCCCTCATCAGCTCCCTCGACGCCACAACGTTCCCGCCGCCTGAGTAGACGTCCAAGAGTATCGCCTTCACAGACGGGTCACGGTCCGCGCTCTTCAAGAGGTCCTTTATCTCCTCAACGTCGGCGCAGCTCTCGGAGTCGAACAGGCCCGCAGGGCAGCCGCCCATCGTGATGCTCCCGTGAACCGGGACGACCGCGACGGCTCCTCCCCCGAGCGCCGGAACGTCAAGGCCGCTCAAAACTGCGGCGAAACTGAAGGCGATGACCAGGACGAACAAGCCCAGGACCGCGAAAGTCAATAAAATCTTCCAGAACGTCCTCACCAAAAACACCCGTAGAACTATAATGCCCCCGCCGCCTATAAATGCCCCGAGCGCCATCTATAACACATGAACAAGCCAATCGCGCTCGCGGCAGCGGCATCGGCGGCGGCATCATACGCGGCGGCCGAAGGCGGCGGCGAAGCCGGCGCCGGACTCTTCGCAATCCTCCTGATGCTCATCCCAGTCGCCTTATTCGGCGGCTTCTGGCTCCTGTGGCTCCTCTTCATGGCCGCCATCGTGGCCCTGGGAGTCCTCGGCACCGTCTTCTGGATACTCATGCTCGTCGACTGCGTCAACAGGAAATTCGAAACGGAAAGCGACAAGACCACCTGGGTACTCATCATCGCCCTAACACACTGGCTCGGCGCCACCCTATACTACTTCCTAATCAAGAGGAAGACGGACCCGGGACTGATGCCTAGGACGGAAGAAAAACAGCAAAATGAGAATCCGATTAAATAAGAAACCAGAGCCAAGGTTCCCGGGAATCGAACTCTACCCAGAAGCGCCGAAAATAAAGGATTTTACCCTCCGGGAAGACACACCCCAAAAAGAAACCCGGAAGAAGCCGGACGAAAAAAAAGCGAAGCAGAAACCAACTAACCCCCCGGCTCAATCAAATCCCAGCTTTTTTGAGACGAAACCGGGGCCATAGCAGAGCGCGAACAACACGAGGTAGAGGAACTGGATGCCGACTACCGCCTCGAAGATTACAACGGCCTTCTCGAACGCCGTCAACCCGGCCGGGGCGCGGTTGAGGATACCCAGCTGAATCAGCACGAACAGTATCAGCGACGTGAAGAAAAACCATTGAACCAGCAATATTATGTGGTGTCTTTTCATCATGCCACAAAACATATTCTCCCTGAGCGCTTATTACCTCCTGAACGATTTCAAAGGCGGCATCCCGGCTTGCGCCTGCCTCCCGCCGTCCGGCTCCAGGGAGCGGAGGACGTGGTGCATCCAGGCCATCTCCCGGCCGTCCGGGCTCGACCTAAACGCCTCCAGGGAATGCCTCATGTCGATGCGGTCCTGGCCCGTCACCGCCTCCCCCTCCCCAATCTGCCGCATATAATAGTGCATCCTGGCGACTCCCGCGCCGTCGTGGTCCGTCCTGTATCCGCCCAACTGCTGTTTCATGTCCTGCCTGTCCTCGCCGGTTACCGCCTCCGTCACCCCGAGCTGCCGCATAGTATAGTGCATCCAGGCAAGCTCTCCGCCCTTGTGACCTGTCCTGTCCGCCTCCAACTCACGCCTCATGAGCCTCCTATCCTGCTCAGTTACCGCTTCCGCCACCCCGAGCTGCCGCATGGAATACTGCATCAAGGCCACACCCCAGCCGTCCCGGTCCGTCCTATACGATTCCATCTGGCTCGTAAACCCCCTCTTATCCTCATCCGTCACGGTCTGCGTCTCGCCAATAAGCCGCATATGGCAGTGCAACTCCGCCAACGCCCAGTCGAGGCCGTCCATCGTCCTATACGTCTCAAGCGTCCCTCTCATGCATTCCCTGTCCTCTGGCGTCACCCTCAGCCACTCAGGCACCAAATCCGGGCCGGGCGGGGAAAGCAGCGGCTGCCCCCTCAACTTCCTCATCGTCATATACAAGCCGGAAGTATACGATATTAAGTCGCTACACTATTTCAACACAGCAGCCAAACCGATAATAGATATAATTTCGACCGTCGGGATTTTTCTAAAAACCATTCAGGTTTTTACACCCCGACGGTTTCGTGACGATAAATTGTCCGCCAAAAATTCAGTTTCCGGCCGTTGGGAATTGCGTAAAATATCTAATGCGTAGCCATCCCACATCTCCGAAAAATTTTGCGGCTGTATCGGACTTCAATACCAGGCGAAGAACATTGTACGAGCGAACGGATGGGTCGGGGGGGGTGGAAACCTAGAAATATACCTCAACCTCCAAGGTGAATGGGTACTAGGGAAAAATCAACCTAATTAATTTTTTTATGCTGGTTTCGATAGGTAAGAAGGATTAGGATGGTTAAAGGGTATACTATAAGTCCTGCCCCGGGCGCAATCAAATCTCCCGTGCTGTTTCTTGAATAGGTATCGATTGGCCAGCCAAGCGTAAATAGCTCCGAGCATCGTTCACATCTTTTTTCGCTATGGGGGAAAATTGCCATGACTATTATTATTGAAATAATCCAGATTACGCGAGTATCCCCTTTGTCCATCATTATGTATCATCCCTAGGGGATATACCTTTTTATCCATGCGGCAGTCGTGATTTTCTATAAAAGCCTGCAGGCTTTTTGCACCCCGACGGTTTCGTGACAAGAAATCGTTAACAAATAAATCAGTTTGCGACCGTCGGGATTCGAACCCGAGTCACCAGATTGGCAATCTGGAGTGATAGCCACTACACTACGGTCGCGTATGGTTTTTTTTGTTTAATCCACCCCCTTGTCAGAGGCTTCATCCGTTCTGAGCCGTCGAGCCGTAGCGAAGACGGCTCCTTCGTGAACCTTAATAAGGTTCAGTGATAGCCACTACACTACGGTCGCGTACACTGTTGTTTGTTCCATCCCCCTCTGCGGGTTCATACGTCCTGAGCCATCGAGCCCGAGCGAAGATGGCTCCTTCGCCGGCCTTAGGAAGGCCGAGCCACTACACTACGGTCGCGTATGCCCCTGTTTCCGGGGGTTTTTACTATATGCAGTATCCTTTAAAATAGGGGGTTCACTTGCTTTTCCTGAGGCTTCTGAGGGAGCCCAGGAAGTTTCTCTTGGGGTCGAAGCTGGTGTTCAAGGCGTCTCCGCTAGCGTATTTGACGTCTTCGACTGTGTAGAATGCGTTGGGGTTGTGCTCCTTTATTATGGCGACGATGCTCCCGACCTCCTTCCGTTTCGCGACCGTGAAGACTATCCTTGAGGGTCCGCTCTCGCCGCATGCCTCGTGGGAGGTGGTGGTGTGGCCGCTCATCCTCAGGTGTTCGATGAGGGCTTGGGGGTCGCGTTTGGTTATCACCCTGACGAGTACGGTCCCGACCGACAGCATCTCCTCGACAATGATGCCCACGAAGTTGCCGACGGCGAAGCCGGCAGCGTAGGCGATGTAGTGTATGGGGCTCGTGAGGTTCATCATTATCTGCCCTATGGCGAGGAGCCATATGATGATTTCGAAGAAGCCGAGTACGGGGGCCACGTACTTCATGCCGCGGTTCAGGTATATGACCCTTATGGTGTCTATTGTGACGTCGCATATGCGGGCCAGGAATATGAGCACCGGCAGGACTACGAGGTTGAAGTCGGCCGACTGCGGGTCAAACGCCAGTGGGAGTGCCATTTTATTCACTAAGTATTATATGTTCCATGATGTTAAGCGTTTTCGCGGTGTTTCTGGCGTCGTTCGCGTTCACTTACGTGACTATCCCCTGGTTCATCCCGCGGCTCCTGAAGGCCGGGATTTCCGGCCGGGACATGAACAAGCCGGGGAAGCTGGTCGTGGCCGAGATGGGCGGCTTCGCGATAATCGGGGGGTTCCTGGTGGGCGTCCTCGCGGCCATAGCGTTGTCGACGTTCAACGTCATAGACGTGCCTTTGAACCTGGCGCTCGTCCTCGCATGCCTTTCGACGATACTGGCGACGGCCCTCATAGGCGTCATCGACGACCTCCTCCGCCTCGACCAGCGGGTGAAGGCGATGCTGCCGATATTCGCGGCACTCCCCCTCGTGGCCGTGAACGCGGGCGTGGGTTCCATGGACCTGCCTTTCCTGGGGGCCGTGGACTTCGGCATACTCTACCCCCTCGTCCTCATACCCATCGCGATAACGGGGGCTTCGAACGCGACCAACATGCTCGCCGGCTTCAATGGCCTGGAGGCGGGCCTCGGGGTTGTGATGTGCGGGACCGCCGGGGCGATAGCGTTCATGCTCGGCAGGACGGAGTCCGCGGTCATCTCGTTCGCTATGCTCGGCGCCCTCCTGGCTTTCCTCAGGTTCAACTGGCATCCTTCGAGGATACTCATCGGCGACGTCGGCACCCTCAGCATAGGGGCGGTGCTCGCCTCCTCGGTCATCGTCGGCAACATAGAGAAGGTCGGCATCATCCTCATAGCCCCCTTCTTCCTTGAGCTCGTCCTGAAGGCGAGGAGCCGCTTCAAGGCGCAGAGCTGGTGCGACGTGAAGGATGGGAGGCTCTTCTGCGTGAAGGGGGGCGAAATCTACGGGCTCGGCAGGCTCGTCATGCACCTCTTCGGCGGCGTGTCCGAACAGAAGCTGGTGCTGACGCTCATAGCGTTCGAGGCCCTGTTCTCGGCCGCGGCCTTCTACTCGTATTTCGGCGCCCCGCTGGTCTGAAATGAAAGTCTGCCTCGTGTCCAAGCATTATCCCCCGTACGCGGGCGGCCTTGAGAACAGGGTCCGTGACCTCGGGGCCTGGCTTTCCGGCCGCGGGGTGGAGGTGCTTGTGTTGACGTCGCATGAGGCGGGGACTCTGGGCCGGGAGTTCGCGGGCGGAGTCGATGTGAGGCGTTCGCGGGCGTGGCTGAGCCTGTTCAACGCGCCGTTTCTGCCCGGGACTCTCTGGGGGCTGATGCGGCGGGAGTACGACCTCGTCGACGTCAATCTGCCGGACCCGTTCGGGGGCCTGTTCGCCCTGGCCGCGTCCGTCCTCAGGGGGAAGCCTCTGACCGTGACTTATCATGCCGACATCGTGCGGGAGGGACTCGTGCACCTGCCGTTCAAGATCCTGTACCGGCCGTTCGAGCGGCTTCTCCTGTCCCGGGCCAGCCGGATATTCGTGACTTCCCCGGATTACGCATCGTCTTCGCCGTCGGTGCGGGATTTCATGGGGAAGGTGACGGTGGCTCCGAGCTTCATCGACCCCGTGAAGTATCATCCGGGAGTCGACGGCGTGGCTGTGCGCTCCAGGTTCCCCGGTAAAAAAATCGTCCTCTTCGTCGGCAGGCTAGTCCCCTACAAGGGGGTCGGCGTCCTCCTCGCGGCGGCGTCGAAGGTAGACGCGGTCTTCCTCATAGTCGGCGAGGGGCCTATGAAGGCCGCCTTGGCGGAGGAGGCGCGGGACATGCCGAACGTCGTCTTCGAAGGCCGCGTAGCGGACGGCCTCCTCCCGTCCTACTACGGGGGGTGCGACGTCCTCGCGCTGCCTTCAGTGACGAGGCAGGAGGCGTTCGGCCTCGTCCTGGTGGAGGCGATGGCGTGCGGCAGGCCGGTCGTGTCCACCAACTTTTCGGGGATGCCTTACGTCGTCGGCGACGGAGGCATGCTCGTCGCGCCCGGTGACCCGGAGGCGCTAGCCGGCGCCCTCAACAGGATACTCTCCGACCCCGCATTCGGCTCCGGGCTCGGCCTCAAGGGCGTCAGCCGCGTTCGCGAGCTCTTCACGAGGGACGCGGTTTGCGAGAAACTGCTGTCCGTTTATAAGTCTCTCGTGGTAAGGATTAAGCGATGATTGTCCACAGCCGGGCGCCGGTGAGGATAAGCTTCGGCGGGGGCGGGACCGACGTCTCGCCGTACACCGAGGAGCACGGCGGCTGCGTCGTCTCGGCCGCCATAAACAAGTACGCGTGGGGCAGCCTGGAGCTGACTCTAAGCCCGGAGATAACGCTCTACGACAGCCATTACCAGCGGGTCATGTTCAAGTCCCTCGGGGACATACGGTACGGCACCCGGCAGGACCTCCTGTCCGCGGTCGTGAAGAGCATGCACGGGGGACGTCGGGGCTTGAGCATGCGGCTTCGCGGCGATGTGCCGCCCCGTAGCGGCCTCGGGTCGTCGGCTTCCGCGTTCGTCTCCCTCATCGGCCTGTTCAACCACATGCGGCGGGAGTCTAGGATGACGGACTACGAGATAGCGGAGCTCGCCTTCAGGCTCGAGCGGGAGGAGCTCGGCAACAAGGGCGGCAGGCAGGACCAGTACGCCTCCGTCTTCGGCGGCCTCAACTACATAGAGTTCAGGGGCGAGGACTTCGTGCGTGTGAATCCGGTGAGGATGAAGCGGGACCGCCTCCTCGAGCTCGAGAAGAACCTCATCCTGGTCCATGTGATGGAGCGTAAGAAGAGCGGCGACATCATATCCGACCAGGTCAGGGGGTATGTGACCGGGAGGGCGGGCGTCGTGGACGCGCTCCACCGGGTGAAGGCGCTGGCCGAGGAGACGCACAGGGCGCTCCTGAAGGGCGACCTCGACAGGTTCGGCCTCCTACTCCACGAGGGTTGGACGCAGAAGAAGAAGTTCAGCCCGATGATAAGCAACACGCGGATAGACAGGATATACTCGAAGGCCAGGAGTCACGGCGCCCTCGGGGGGAAGATAGGGGGGGCGGGCGGAGGCGGCCACATGATATTCTACTGTGAGCCCGGGCGGGAGGAGGAGGTCGCGAAGGCCCTGTCCGATTCCGGCTGCCAGGTCAGGAGCTTCAGCTTCGACATGCAGGGCCTCCAGACCTGGGAGGCCTAGGTTGAAACTGGGGTACGTCTGCCAGTACTACACGAGCGAGTACCGGGGGCCGGTGACGAACCTGATGGGGTCGCTGTCCGAGTCCATCGACGTCGTGAACTATTCGTGCGTCGCCAGGCACATGCAGTATTACCGGGGCGGCGTCAACGAGCATGAGACCGAGATTTCGGGGAGGCTCACGCTCAGGCGCTACCGCCAGGCGTTCTCGCTCGGCGGCCTCGTGTTCCCCCGGAATCTCCGGGGCCTCCTGGAAGAGGACAGGCCGTCGGTCGTCCAGTCCGAGGAGTATTATCAGCCTGCCACTCTCGCGGCCTACAGGCATGCGAAGGCGAGCGGTGTACCCTTCATAATCAACCATCGGGCGAGCGAGCCGAGGACTAGGACATTGAGGGAGCGCCTGTTCTTCGCTGCGGCTAATCCTGTGTGCGCCAGGCTCGTGGACGGCGCGGACGCGGTCGTCTGCCTGTCCGAGGCCGGTAAGAGGGCTTTGTTGGGCGTCTACCCGGGGGCGGGGGGTAAAGTCAGGGTCATCCCGAACTCCGTAGACCCGGCCATGTACTCGGGCGCAGACGGGACGGGCTTCAGGCGCGGGCACGGGATACCGGAGTCGGCGCCGCTCCTTTTGTGCGTCGCGCGGCTTCACCCCCAGAAGAGGATAGACCTCCTCGTGGAGGCGTTCGCCGAGGCGAAGCGCACTGTGCCGGATGCGGTCCTCTGCGTCGTCGGCCCCTGGTTTCCCGCCGAGAAGCGTAAGGTAGACGCAACGGTGTCCCGGCTCGGGGTGGAGGACGCAGTCTTCACCGGGGGCGTCCCGAACGACAGCGTCAAGGACGCGTACGCGGCCGCTGACGTCGTCGCCATGTCGAGCGAGTACGAGCCGTTCGGGTACTCGATGCTGGAGGCTATGGCGCTCGGGAAGCCTGTCGTCGCCTTCGGCATAGGGGCGGTCCCGGAGATTGTGGAGGACGGCCAAAGCGGCTACCATGTGCCGTTCCCTGACGTGCGCGCGTTCGGCTCTAAGGCGGCGGAGCTACTTTCGGGGCGGGCGAAGGCGGGGAGGATGGGCTCCCGGGGCCTTGCGCTCGCGAAGTCCAGGTTCAGCCTCAGGGAGAACGCGTCCCGTCTCATCGCACTTTATTCGGAGCTGTCCGGAAAATGACAGACGACGAAACACCCCTCAGGAACATGATGCTGAAGGCGTCCGTGACAGTGATGCTCCTCCTAATAATCTCCCGCTCGCTCGGCTACGTCTTCCACCTGATATTCGTCCGCTGGTTCAGCCGGGAGGAATACGGCAGCTTCATATTCGTCTTCTCCCTGGGCCTGTTCGTCTGCGGCCTCATACCCCACATATCCTCGTCCGTGTCAAGGTACGTGGCATACTACCGGGGAAGCGGCGACGGGCGCGGCGTCGAGTCCACGATATGGACGGGCATGGCGTTGAACGCCCTACTCCTCCTCATCGCACTCGTCGCCTGCTACATCGCCTGGGCGGCCGGTATCCTGGGCATCGACTGGCCGTCCCTCCTGTTCATGGCGTCGGTAGTCGCATTGACTTCCGTGAGCAACATGTTCGCCGGGGTGGTGAGCGGCTTCAGGAGGCCGGAGGTGTCATCGACGTTCAACATGCTCCAGAACCTCGCCCGCCTCCTGGCGGTCGCGGCCGCCGCGTACCTGGCGTCGACGGTCTATGGGGTGATGGGCCTCGTAGCCCTCTCCTTCCTCGCCTCCACGCTCCTCTTGGCCGCCTATGAGGTGAGGACTTTCGGTCTCGGCTCCTCGTACGACCGCGCCCTGGCAGTCAAGCTCTTCAGCTTCGGCGCCTTCAACGTCGTCTACACGACGGCCAACAACCTCCTCGCCTGGACGTCCATATTCCTGCTGCAGTACTTCACCGGGCCCGGACAGGTGGCAGTCTACAACGTCGCCTACCTGGCGTCGACGGTGAGCCTCCTCTTCTTCCTCGCGGCCCTGCAGATATTCTCCCCCGTGGTCTCGGAGCTGTTCGGGGCCGGCAGGCTCGAGCGGATAAGGCACATCACGTCGTACCTGTTCGAGTCCTTCTTCCTCCTGTTCCTGCCCCTGTCGGTCGCGGTGGCCGCGTTCTCCCGGGAGCTACTGGTGTTCTTCGTCAAGCCGGATTACGCGTCAGGGGCGCTGCCCCTGCAGATACTCTCGCTGTGCACGTTCTCCATCGGCCTGTCGACGTTATTCACGGAGCTCATCAACGCGGAAGGCAGGCCGAAGGTGAACGCGAGGAACCTGGGGGCCGGGGCTGTGGCGAACGTCATCCTGAACCTGACACTCATCCCCCCGTTCGGGATGGCGGGGTCCGCGGCCGCGGCGCTCGCATCCTCACTCCTAATACTCGCGCTATCATACAGTCATGTGCGCGTGGTGGTCGGCCTCACGTACTCCAAGGCGCGGGTGGGGAAGATTGTGTTCTCATCACTCGTCGCGCTCGCGGCCGCCTACATCGTGAAGGGCGCGGTGTCGGCGCCGGCGGCCTCGCTGGTGCTGTCCGCCGCCTCACTGTTCGCGGTGTACTCGCTTGCGCTTCTGGCTTTGAGGGGCCTGAGGCGCGAGGACGCGGAAATCGCGGACGTCCTCCTGGAGAAGGCGGGGGCGCCGGCGGCAATCAGGCGCGGGTTTGCCGGCGTCCTCTCGCACGGCGTCAGCGGATGACGTCGCGGTAGGTACTGAGCGTCTTCTCTGCCACGCTGTCCCATGAATATTTTTCGGCGGTCTTCCGGGCCGCCGCCCCAATCCTCCCGGCTTCCCCGCCGTCCAGGACCGCCTTCAGCTTCCCCGCCAACTCCTCTGTGTCGCCGGGTCTTGAGAGGAGCATGCCGTCGACGCCGTCTGTTATGATTTCGGCAGCCCCCGCGGTCCTGGTCGTAATGACCGGCAGGCCCGAGGCCATGGCCTCGGTTATGACGAGGCCGAAGGGCTCATAGCTCGTCGGGAAGACGAACGCGTCCGCCGCGGCGTAGTACGCCCTCATGTCGACCTGGTGGCCTGCGAACGCGATCCGGCTCATGACCGAGAGCCTCCGCGCCTGCGCCGTGTACGGGGTCGGGTCCGCCCCGCCGACGACGAGGAGCTTCACGGAATCATCGAGGTTCGTGAGGGCGTCTATTATGTGCTTCAGGCCCTTCCTCCTGAACTCCCAGCCGCTGAACATGAGCACCCGGTCCTCGCTCGAGTATCCCATCCTCCTCCTCAGGGGCTCCCTCATGGAGAGCCTGTTGGCGGGCGCGAACTCGCCGGTGTCGACGCCGTTGTAAATGACGTCTATCTTCTCCGCCGGGACCCGGTACTCGCGGACGATTTCCTCCTTCACAGTCTTCGAGACCGCGATTATCCGCTTCGCGTCGCGGACGTTCCTCCCCTCAATGGCCAGGACCACGTTGTTCCTGGGCTCGAAACTTTTCAGGAGCCTCCAGGCTTCTCCGCGCTCCAGGGCCAGCGCCCGTACCGCGGCCTTCTGGCAGCTGTGGGCGGTGACCACGTCCGGCGACAGCATCTCCGCCCCCTGCCCATGAGACAATTCTATTGTTCCATCCCTCCTCAGCATGTTGAGGGCGCGCGTGTAGGCGTATGCGGCGGAGGCGACCTGAAGGGATATCGGCCTCCAGATTATCCTCCTCATGTGGGCTGTGACTCCGTCGGCCGCCGCCTCCTGCCTGGAGGTGACCACGTGGACTTCGTTATCCTTCGCGAAGCGTCCGGCGAGCTCGGCGACGTACCTCGCTATGCCCCCCTGCCTCCCGAAGACTATTGAGGTCATCCCTATCCTCACCCCACCACCTCCCCGTAGACCCTGCTTGTGTCGGCCACCATCCTCTCGACGCTGAAGCCGTCGACTATCGTCTTCCTCGCGGCCGCCCCTAGAGAGGCCGCCAGCTTCCTGTCCGACAGCACCCTGACGAGCCGTTCGGCGAGCCCGTCCACGTCCTTCGGCTTGAATAGGAGGCCGTTGACGCCGTCGGATATCACGGACGGTATGCCGCCGATGTCCGAGGCCACTACAGGTTTCCCGGAGGACATCGCCTCCAATTCCACCATCGGGAGGCCTTCGACGCCGAAGCTCGGTATCGCGAACACGTCGCAGCCGTTGTAATAGCCTGGGAGCTCGGCGTTAGGCACCCTTCCCACGAATTCCACGCGGCCGCCCAGCCTCTTCGCCTGCGCCTCCAGTTCGCCTCGGTACGGGCCGTCCCCGACTATGTGGAGGCGGGCGTCCGGGAAGCTCTCGGCCACCAGGGCGAACGCCTTTATCAGGTGCTGCAGGCCCTTCTGCCTGTGGAGGAGGGACACGCTGAGGACGTTCCTGCCTGCCGGCGGCGCCGTCCCCGGCTTGAACCTCTCAGTGTCCACGCCGTTGTGCACGACCCTCACCCTGTCAGGGCTGACGCCGAAGTCGCCGGGTATGGTTTCGGCGAGCTCCCGGTTGACGGCGATGACGGCGTCGCTCCCCCTCACGAGATCCACCGTCCTGAAATGGTGGTTGAACGTGTGGAACAGGTACTTGGGCACAGTCATCGCGTCCAGGCCCTGGTTGAGGATGCTCCGCTTCTCTCCGCGGGCGGTGCCGTGCATCGTCGTCACGAGCGGTATGCCGTACCTCTCCTTGAGGCCGTCCCTGACGTAATAGTATGCGGAGAAGGACTGGCTGTGGACGACGTCGAATCCCCCCCGCCCCTGAAGCTCCCTGAAGGCGTCCAGGCACCTCCTCTCCATCGGCCTCCTGCTCGTGGCGGCCACGTCGGCGTAGCGGACCCTCACCCCCCCGACGGACTCCTCCCTGATTCCCCCCGGGTGCCTGCCGGTTATGAGTGTTACGTCATGCCCGGATGCGGCAAGGCCCTTCGCAAGCTCGAGGGAGTGCACCTCCATCCCCCCGAGCGCGTGGATGGGGGCCATCATCGCGAACATGCAGACTCTCATCTTCCCCCCAGATACCTCTCATGCCACATGTCCAGCACCAGGAGGCCGTAGAGCTGGCTCGAATGCCTGTAGTCCCGCGTCCCCTTCGCGAGGAAGCGCACCCTCTCCGGCCTGAAGCATTCCCTGATGAACCTCGACTTCATGAGCCTCTCCGAGACCGCGTCGTTCACGTCCCTGAACAGCCAGTGGTTGGTGGGGACTCCGAAGCCCTTCTTCGGCCTCTTCGTTATCGCCTCCGGCAGCCTCCCCGCCATCGCCTTCCTGAGTATGTGCTTTTCGACGCCGCCCTTCAGCTTCAGGTGCGGGGGAATCGTCATAGCATACTCGACGAGCAGGTGGTCCAGGTACGGCACCCTCGCCTCCACCGCGTGGGCCATCATCACCCTGTCCAGCTTAGACAGGCAGTTGCCCGGCACCCACCCCTTCAAGTCGACGTAGCTGAGGAGGTTGAGCATCCCCGGGCGCTCCGGCGCCTTCTCGTCGAAGTGCCTCTTAATCATCAGGGCGGGGTCGTTCCCCGCCGTCCTCGCGCACAGGCCCGCCGAGTAGAGTTTCCCGCGCTCCAGGTCGCCGAACATGAGTCCCTGCCCCCAGTAAATCCTGTCCTCGTCCCCTGAGCTGACGTAGTCCACGTACCGCCTGTGCCGGGCCGGCATGGGGAGATTCCTGAGGGGCCTCATCGCCCGCCTCAGGGGCCCGGGAGCCGACCTCCTCAGCCTCTCCGCAGCCGCCATGTACCTGTAGGCCCTGTAGCCGCCGAAGACCTCGTCGGCGCCGCCGCCGTTGAAGACGACGCTGACATGCCGTTTAGTGTGTTTGGCGAGGAAATATTCGGGAATCTGCGCGGGGTCCCCGTTCGGCTCGTCCAGGTGCCAGACGACTTCCTCGAGTTCGCCGAGGACCTCGTCGGCGCCGACCACTATCTCATGGTGGTCGGTCCCAAGGTGTTCGGCGACGAGCCTCGCATGCTTCAGTTCGTCGACCTCGTCATGCCCGTACCCTATGCTGAACGTCCTCACAGGCTCCTTGATTAGGGAGGCCGCCACCGCCGTTATCGCGCTCGAGTCTATGCCGCCGGACAGGTGGACGCCGAGGGGAACGTCGCTCGCCAGCCTCGCCCGCACGGAGTCGGTGAGGCGGGCTGTCAGCTCCCTCACGCACTCCGCCTCGCCCAGGTCGGACACTCGTCCGATGTCGAGGTCCCAGTACCTGACGTCCCTCACACCCTCCCTGTCCCACACCCTCATGTGCGCGGGCTCGAGCTTCCTGACGCCCTCTAGTATGGTGTCCGGCTCCGGGACGTACTGGAACGTGAGGTAGTTGTCGAGCGCCCTGTAGTCGAGCCTCGGCTTCAGCGGCTCGTACCTGAGGAGAGCCTTCAGCTCCGACGCGAACAGGACTATGCCGTCCAACTCCGCGTAGTACAGGGGAAGTATGCCGGCGCGGTCCCGGCACAGTACGAGCCTCCGATTGAGGCCGTCCCATAGGCCGAACGCGAACTGGCCCCGGAGCCTCCTGACGAATCCGAGGCCCCATTCCTCGTAGCCGTGGACGAGGCATTCGGTGTCGGTGTCGCTTAGGAACGTGTGCCCCGCGGCCTCAAGCTCCGCCCTCAACTGCCTGTAGTTGAAGACTTCGCCGTTGTAGGTTATCTGGATTGTCCCGTCCTCGTTGCCCATGGGCTGGCGGCCCCGGGCGGAAAGGTCGATTATGCTTAGGCGCATGTGCCCGAGGCTGACGCCGTCGCCGACATAGAATCCGCTGTCGTCCGGGCCCCTGTGCCGGACGGCGTCCATCATGGACCTGACGAGATCCCTGTCCTGAAGGCCCATCGCGCCCACGATGCCGCACATGCTTAACTATACCTTGGCGGGCTTTTTAACCGTCCCGGGCTTCTCCAGGGTCACGGTGAACTCCTTCATGGGGAGGAAGGTCAGGAGGAAGTTTTCGTAGGCTTCCCTCAGAAAGACGGGCGCCGCATTCAGGACCGACGCGAGGGCTGCGCCCACGAGCCAGAGGGGTGGAATCCACAGCGGGTACCCGTGCCCGTACCTGACGGACTCGAGCATGAAGGAGCCGGCCTTCGCCACGTAGTAGTGGCATGCGTTCCCGTCGTCGTAGTAGTAGAAGTCCCTCGCCCTGAAGAAGTGCTTGTGATCCGCCTGGTAGGAGTTCGGGCTCCCGGCCAGGGGCACCGTCAACACGGCCCGCCCCCCAGGCGCGAGGACCCGGTTCACCTCCCCCATGAACCTCAGCGTGTCCCCTATGTGCTCTATGCAGTGACTAGCGTAGACCGTGTCTATGCACCCGTCCCTGAACGGGAACTCGCCTTCGAGGTCGCATACGACGTCCACCCCCCCGACCATCGCGATGTCCACTCCGAACGCCCCCTCGGCCTTCCTGAGCCCGCATCCGAGGTCAATGCTTGCCATAAGCCCCCGCGTAGTACCTGATGAGTCCGTCCGCCTGGCCGGCCAGGCCGTAAGCCTCATACATGAGCCCGTGCCAGGCCATCGTCAACTTATACCGTCCGGCGGTAATAAGCGGGAGCGCCATGGCCTTCCCGGCGAGCTTGAAGGCCTCGAATACGGCGCCCTCCCCGCTCTTCCTCCTGTACAGCATAATCTCCCTTCCGTGGACGTACGCCTTCCTTGTGAGGCTCCCCCAGTCTGTCACGTGCCTGTGGACGACCGTCAGCGAAGGCTCGTAGAGTATTCTGTGCCCCTTCGCCTTCACCCTCCGGCACAGGTCATAGTCTTCGGCGGAGGCCCACCTGTAGTCCTCGTCGAATCCCCCAACCTCGTCGAGGACGCAGCGCTTGAACGCGAGGTTGCAGCTCGGGAGGGCGTCCACGAACCTCCTCGCGCTCCCGTACAGCCTCTCCCTCCTGGCCTGCTCGAAGCGTTCCGCGGCCGTGTCCAACGAGGCGGGCGCGAGGCCACCGCCGACTACGTCCGCGGACTCGAGCTCCTTTGCCAGCCTCGCGAGCCAGTCAGGCGGGACGACGCAGTCCGCGTCGGTGAAAACGACCACGTCGGCGGCCGAGCTCCTGTAGCCGAGGTTCCGGGCGGCGGCGGGGCCCTTATGCTCCTGCCGCAGGAGCCTGAACTCGGGGTGCGCGGCAATCCTTGGGGCTGTGTCGTCCGCGCTCCCGTCGTCAACGAAGACCAGGTCGAGGAGGCCCCTCGGGTAATCCAGCTTGAGGAGGGAGCCTATGCACTCGTCTATTGTCCCACCCGCGTTGTATGCGGGAACGACGACCGCAATCCCCGGCTCGTTCACCATTGTTTCTTGGCCAGCCTGTTCCTCGCCACCCTGGACGCGGCCCTGTGGAGGAGCTTGAAGGTGCCGAGGCCGTGCCTCCTGTAGGTGTCCTTCAGCTTGAACGCAGTCCACCTCGGCTCGCTCAAGGCCTTCTTCATGTAAAGCTGGTATATGAGGTAGTTGTTGGCGTAGTTGGACGCCGCCTTCAGGTCCGCCTGGCTGAGCTCCTCGGTGCTGACGACCGGCTTGTCGTGTATGAAGTGTATGTTGCTGTAGTCATCCCAGCACTTCGCGTGCAGGAGGCCCTTCGCCTTCGCCATGTCGTAGTACGCCGTCCCCGGCAGGGGGGTGCACACGGAGACCTGGTAGGAGTCGGGCTTAATCCTGAGCAGGTATTTGTACGTCTCGTCCACGGTCTTCCTCGTCTCCCCCGGCAGCCCAATCATGAACGTCGAGTGCGTCCTGATGCCTATCTCCCTGCACCACCTGAACACGTTGGCGACGTGCTCGAGGTCCTGCGCCTTCCGGTTCGCGAGATCCAGTATCCTCCTTGAGCCTGACTCCACGCCGAACTTCAGGGCCTCGCATCCGGCGTCGTGCATGGTCTCAAGGAGCTTCCGGTTAACGGGCACCGGCGAGCACATGGCACCCCATATCCTCCCTATCCCGGACTCCTTGTAAGCCCTGCAGAACTCCTCCACCTTGCCGGGGACGAGGTTGAACGTGTCGTCGTCGAAGTAAAGCTCCCTCGCCCGGTACTTCTCGACGACGTGCCTGCACTCCTCGACGATGCTCTCCGCCCTCCTGTGGCGGAAGTTGAGGCCCCCGTACATGACGGGCGGCCAAAGGCAGTAGACGCAGCCGAAGGTGCAGCCCCTGCTCTGCATCAGCTGCACGTTAGGCGTCTGCATGAACGGCTCGCAGTAGCTTTCCATCCTCATCAGGTGGCGGGCCGGGTAGGGGAGCTCGTCCAGGTCAATGAGCGCCCGCCGGGCGTTAACCTTCACCATGCCGCCTTCCCTGTAGGCGAGGCCCGGCACGTCCTTCGGCTTCAGCCTCCCTTCGACGACCGCCGCGGCGTCGCGGCACGTGTACTCGTACTCGCCCATGAAGACGTAGTCGACCTGCCTGTTGGAGAGGACGTCCTCAGGCAGCGAGCTCACGTGCGGCCCGCACAAGGCAACCTTGCAGCCGACCTCGTCCTTGATGGCCTGTGCCGTCCTCAGGTCGTAGTTGATTGACGGGGTCGATGACTCCATCACCACCAGGTCCGGGCTGAACGACTTAACGTCGGATATGAACTTCCCCCTCGGCTCCCCCGCGCTCAGGGGGTCGAGGACGCTGACCCTGTGGCCGGCGGCCTCCAGGACCGCGGCCGCATAAGCCATGAAGAACGGGAACGGGGCGTAGCCGGTCCTGTCGCCCTCCTCGTCGAACTCGCCGTGCGGCCACCTGCTCCCGGCCCGGACGGCGTGGCCTTCGTCAAACCACGGCGGATTGGCTATCAGCACCTTCATTGGAAGCTACTATGTGCGGCCTTGTTTTTTAATGGCATCAGCCCCGCAGCCTTACGCGCAGTATCTCCCGGAGCATCTTGAGGCCGTCCCTGAGGACGTTCACCCTGGTGTCCCCGTCGTCGGTCCAGGTGACGGGCAGCTCGGCTATCGTGAATCCCCGCCTCTTCGCGAGGTACAGGAGCTCGACGTCGAACTCGAAGCCTTCGCACCTCATCCCGGGGAGCACGGCGTCGAGCGCGCTCCTGGAGAGGGCCTTGCAGCCGCACTGGGTGTCAAGGACGTTCAAGTCCATGAGCGTCACTAGCAGGAACCTGAGCGCATACCCAGCCAGCCTCCTCTTGAGCGGCTGGTCCCTGGGTATCACCGCGCCCCTCATCCGCCTCGACGCTATCGCGACGTCGCCCACAGCCGCCGCGTCCAAGACCCTCCTGACGTCCGCCATGTCGGTGGAGCCGTCCGCGTCGATGAACCCCACGACGCCCCCGGCAGCGGCGGCGAATCCGGTCCTCACGGCCGCTCCCTTCCCCCTGTTCGTGCCGTGCCTGAGCACCCTCGCCCCCGCGGCTTCGGCTACGGCGGCGGTCGCGTCCGACGAGCCGTCGTCGACCACGATGACTTCGGCGTCCGGGAAGGACGCAATCACGGCCTCCAGCGTCCTCCCTATCCTCATCTCCTCGTTGTAGGCCGGTATGACTATGGAGTACTTCATGCCCCCCCCTCTTCCCCGCGCAGCTGTCCCGCCGTGACATACATCATGCACAGCGTGAAAATCCCCGCGACGTAGTTGCCGACGTAGAACGTGAGCTGCCTGAGCGCATCGAGGCCTATGTAACCTGCCACCAGCGGATGGAAGACGATGAACGGCAGGCTCATCGCAAAGTTGGAGTATACGCTGATGAGAGCCAGCGCCGACATCGTCCGCCACCGGCCGTTGCCGAAGACCCGGTACATCATGCAGCTGCCCGCCACGGCAAGAAGCGCGGCGGCCCAAAGCCAGGCATGCTCCGCGAACGGCCTGTACAGGAGCGTCGTCCACACGCCCGCCTGGACTAGGCAGGCCGCGTACACCAGCGCCATCCCCGCGGCCTCGAGGCGGCCGATTCCCCTCGCCTTCTCCGCGAAAAGGATGATGAGGAAGGGCGTCAGCCACAGGAAATATTGCTCGTAGAACGCCTTAGAGAAGGCCATCATCGCCAGTGTGAAGACGAACGAGTTCCTGGCGAGCTCCCGTTCCGCGGACGCCATCCTGTAACGCAGCACGTAGACGGCCGCAATCAGGAAGCCGATGGCGTTGAACGGGAGCTCAAGGAGCCTCAGGAGCCTTTGGAACGGATGCGTCCCCCCGTACGTCATCGGGTCGGCGGGGTCGTTGTGCCTGAGGAGCAATTCCCTGTGAACGGCGTGGTAGGGGAGGCCGTAAGTCAGCCTGATGACGTTCAGTACACCGTAGCCGTCTATCTGCATGCCCTCACCGGGTTTGTACGGGTTCAGGACGGCCTGGCCCTCGGACGCGAAGAACGGGGCTATGAGGGCTCCCGTGACAACGATGGCCAGCGCATTGTAGGCGAAGACCGCCTTCAGGCCGCGGCTCCTCCAGATATAAAAAGCCATCGGCGGCAGGAAGAGTAGGGCGCTGACCTTGAACGCGAGGGCACCAGCCATCGATACGGAGCTCAATGGCAGCCTCCCAGCGATGAGGAAATACACGCCAGCCATCACGAAGAACATGAAATAGTGGTCGTCGTTCCCGTAGGCGCCGGAGTTGATGAGGAAGTTGTACGAGAACGCGTAGGCCAGGGCGGCGACGTTGCCGCGCCTTGTGTCGAACAGCCTCTCGGCGATGAGGAACACGAGGACGACGATTCCCGCGTCGAAGAGCGCCGACGGAACCTTCATCCACATGAAGTCTGGGCCGAAGAGGCTGATGACCGCAGCCATGGCGAGGGGATGGTAGGGTGGGTACGGGAATCCCCGGTAGCCGTCCCGATGTATCGAATAGTTGGCGTAGACGCTCTTGCCCGCGAGCATCCGCTGTGCCGGGCACACGTAGCCGTAGAAGTCGAACGGCAGCGTGTCGGACACGCGACAGTACTCGTAACCCCTGGGAACATCCGCCACGGTGCGGCCGTAGTCTATGTGCATGGGCGCGAGCGTGAGCCTGGCAGCCAACGCCGCGAGCGCGATGAGGACGATGAGCTTCCGGCTATCAAGGGGATTGCCGCCAAACCCCATGAAACCGCGCCCGGGAAGCATATCAACTTAATAATTCCCTATATGCTATATATGTCCGCCATGTCCGAGCCCCCCCTCACGGATTGTCTGGCATGCCCGAAATGCCTCGTCGCGACCGGGAATTGCAGGAAGAGCTCGTGCGGTTTCGCGTGCGCCAGGGCGTGCGCATACGGTGCGGTCAAGGACGCGGGGGGCCGGGCGTCCATCGACACGGGCAGGTGCGTGTCGTGCATGGAGTGCGTCGCCGCCTGCCCCTATGACGCGATAGACAAGGCAGAGCTCACGGCAGAGGGCGGCAGGCTGGCGTGCGGCGTCTGCAAGAGGGAATACGTGCTCAGAGACGGCGTGTACGACATGAGCGTCGTCGACCCGGCCGCACCCAAGGAGCTTTACGACTTCTACATGAACGGGGAGTACGAAGCCCGCCACGGCAGCGAACTGCACCGGGACGTCGACCGGAAGCTGAAGGACATCACCGCGTTCCTACCGGCGGGCATGAGGTTCAAGACGCTCCTGGACATGGGGTGCGGGCCCGGCCTCTTCTCGCGGGAGCTGTCGAAGAAAACCGGCTCAGGAAGGCGGATATTCGTGGACCTGTCGCCGATACAGCTGTCCCGCCACCCCCGGGACCCCCGGGACCTCCTGGTGGTTGCCGATGCCGCATACCTGCCCCTCCACAACAACACAGCCGACCTCGCCCTGCTCATAGACGTCCTCGAGCACGTGCCAGGGCCAAGGAGGGTCTTACTCGAACAGGCGCGGGTGTCCGCCCACGTGCTCGTGAAATCCCCCCTCGAGCGCGCGTTCCTGAGGAGCCTCCTCCACGACACGCTCCAACTACTATACGGGAGGACGTACTGGAAGAGGATATTCGGCCACATCCAGCGGTTCAACAGGCGGGGGCTGAAGGGGCTACTGGAGTCGTGCGGGTTCCGGGTCCTGCCCGGCGGAGAGCGGATTTCAGCCGACGTGGCGGACTCGATAACCTCCCCCCTCTTCAGGGCGTTCCTTGCCATCCAATACGCCGCATACAGGATTCTGCCCGAACCGGCATTCGTGTCCGTATTCGGCGGCCACCTGTGGCTCCTCGGACGGAACGGGAAACCGAAGCCGTGACTTCCCCCCTCAGCCGATGATGCCGTCCAACTCCTCCTGGGAGCGGAGCATCTGGTATTTGATGCCGGGGTGATTCTCCTCCAAGGCGTCAAGGAGCCTGTCGACGGCAAGTCCCATGGACTCCGTCCCCTTTCCAGCCGGTACATGCGGTATCCCGTTCAGCCTGACGTAGGCGTCCACCTCATCTGAAAGACACGCCCCCAGGACCCTCGCCAGCGCCGTCTTCCTCCGCGACTTAACAGGCCCCGGCTTCCCGGACAGGAGCCTGACAAACGAGTCCCGGACGACGCGGTCGAGGCTCTCCCCTGAGGCGACCGTCCCATAGCCGCGCCTCACAGCCCACCCGCAGACCGCATCCAACGGCCCGCCACGACTCCGTTTTATGATATGGTGTGGGACGCCGAGGACGCCTGAGTACCGTCTCGCAGCCTCAACCGCCTCCCCGTCGCCGTCGACCGTGCAGGCTGCAAGCCGCGCCTTAGGGTTCCCCCCCAGTATCCCCTGGATTATCCTCAACGCCGCCATGCTGTTGCCCCCGCCAGACACCGCCACGGCGACAGAATAGTCCCCTAGGAGGCCGCCGTCCCTTATGGTCTTCTTAACCCTCCGCTCGAAAAGGCCGGTGAAATGCCTGCCGCAGAGGCCCTGCCCAGAGTACTTAAGCTCGTAGACGGCCTTCCGGCCGCATCTTCCGCAGTTCATCTTATCCGGTAGGTCGCCTCAAGCTTCCCGACCAGCTTTTCGCTGTACCTCAGGCTTTCCGCTACGACCTCCCTGGTCTTCTTGAAGGCGTCGGAGGGCCTCTTGTTGCCGCTGAAGCGGTGTTTCCCTCCGAGCTCGTCCAGGAAGCCGATTCGCTCGAAGTATTTCAGCCAAATCTGTATGTTCCTGTCCGTCATGCCGAAGTCCGGGTCCTTCACGCTCCTCCTGCGCCTCAGCTCCACAACCCCCATCTTCACCTCGCCGGTGGTGAGGGGCAGGTCCCTAGCCCTCGACATGAGGAGTACCTCCATGACGTCGCAGGCCACGTCCGAGGTGACGCCTATCGAGTCCATGAACAGCTCAAGGAGCCTTCGAGGCTCATCCTCCATCAGCGCGGAGTCGTCGTACCAGCGGAGCTTGATGTCGGCGAGAAGCTCAGCCATCCATGCCCCGCCCCCAGTTCAGGCGCTCCAGAGCGTCCGCGTCCATGTATTAGAATATGCCGGCGCAAGTAAAAAATACGGGCGGCGCCTTATAAGGGCCTGGAGGCTATAGGTAACCATACCATGGCAGACAAGCCGATTTTCACGAAGGCGTTCAACGAGGACCTGGACGTGGACGGGAAGCTCGGGGAAGGCGGAATCCTCGCCCGCCTCTACATAGGCGTCCAGGGAAACGAGCTTGAATCAGCCAAAAAAGCCCTGGATGCGACCGTCTTCAACAGGATGGCCAAGGAGGAGCACATAAGCCTCCTCGAGGTCAAAATGTACGATATAATGAAGGAGAAGGCCGAGAAGAAGGGGATGACGATATTCTCGGGGGTTGCCGAAGTGAAGGTGGTGGCTGACGACTACCGGTGGTTCGTCAACGCGATAATCCGGTACGGCCCATCCGCCGTGGAGATAATGGAGCCGTCTGACGTGAAACTGGACTCGGAGCAGATGCACTCGCTCGTGGCCGACGTCTCAGATTTCGTTCACATGTACAGCCAGCAGCTGATAGCCATGTTCAAGGACCCTGAGAGGAGGCGCCTCTATGAGGAGATGTTTGGAACGGACTAGCCCCCGAGCGTCCGCCAGCCTGATAACGCTCCTACTGCTCGCAACCCAGGCGTCCGCGGACACCATAAGCGACATAAACGTGGAGGTCTCAGGCGACGGCTACTCCACTGTCGTGGAGAGGGTGATAGTCGAGGGGGAGGTCGACTACTCCATAGTCAAGATACCCGACCATGCCGCAGACCTTAATGTGGCGGACGATACTGGAAACCTGACCTATGAGGCCGCGGAAATAGACGGCTTCAAAGCCGTCAAGATAAGCCTCAGGGAGCGGCTGCAACCCAAGACGACCAAGGCAGTGACTCTGACTTACGGGACCCACTACTACACCGCCAAGAACGCGGAATTATGGTCTTTCCAGATGGCCACGGCCGCAACCCCCAGGAAGACCGTAATCCGCGTAAAGCTCCCGGAAGGCTCGAAGCTCGAATCCCTGAAGCCTGAGAGCGTGCTGCGCACATACGTGGAGGACGGGTTCTGGGTGTACCCCCAGGAATCGAACTACAACTTCACGGCATCGTACCAGTACAACGGCGTCAAATCGCCGCTCGCGACGACGACCCTGCCTGCCCACTGGCCTGGAAACATCAGCTCAAGGACGCTCTACGGTCTTATACTGGCTTTAACCGCCTTGGTTGCCCTCTCAGCGACATTCCTCTACGTAAGGGGCAGAGTCAAGGCTAAAAGGGTTGACGGGGAGAGGATGACGGTCAATGTCGTAAGCGACATAGTGGCGGAGTCCAAGACGGACGGCGCCTCAGTGTCGTATGAACTGGATTCCGCCTCAAATGCGCCCCGCGGGGCCAAAAGGGTGAAGGAGTCGATATTGAACATGCTGGATGAGAACGAGGCCTCCATCATACGGCTCCTGGAGGAGTCGACTGATGATGAGGTGACTCAGGCGTATATCTATAAAACCACTGGAATACCTAAATCAAGCCTTTCAGACATACTTAAGCACCTTGAGAAGAGGAATATGATAGAGAGAAGAGAAGAAGGCCGTTTAAAGTGGATTAAGTTCAAAACATGGGTTCTAGAATGAAAAAGGATGAAATGAACGTTTTTTACTCAAAAAAGGAACGCTCGGACGTTATTTCCTATAAAATCGGCATATGACCCCTACCGTACGCCTTAAATTATATATAGGGCCGCGTTAAATTCATTGTGTCTGAAACACCCTAGGGGACACCATGTCCCAGAGGAAGTTTTTCAGCAAGCTAAAACAAAAAGGAGGTAAGCAACGAAATGAAAACCTTGAAACGCGTGGGTTCCATCGCGGCAGGCGCTGTGATGCTTGGGGCAGCGGTCTCAGGCGCAGTAAGTGCCGGTATGGACAGCACGGGATTGACCAAGGATTTCTTCTACGATGCGGGCTATAACCCTATAGTCCAAATCGTCGTAGGGGAAAAGGGAATGGCGACCGACGCCGTAGCTGCGGGCAACATCGCAGCCGTCATCGGAAACCTAGCGTACAAGAGCGCGCAAGCGTCAGCCTCTGGCGGAGAGTCCAGCGGCCAGGTAGTGCTTGGCGTCTCAGCGAGGGGAGCCACGGGCAAGTACGAGCAGGACCAGAACTCTGACCTGATAGCCGTGAACCTCGACACGAACAGCGAGATGGACTTCTACGACGACAACACGGGTCTACAGTTCGCTGAAGGAGACCTTGACGTCGTAGAGTACGAGCGCGGAGAGTTCGTGTCGTACAGCCTGGCATGCGACCAGCAGGAGAGGACAGAGGCAGGGATACTGAAGAAAGGCACGTACAACAACGTACACTGCCTGTTCTGTGAAACCCTATGTCTCTCAGCCCTCCAGAACCCGGAGCACACGATGGAAGAGTCGATAACAATCGACTACACGAAGCTCCACTGGTACGAAGCAGGCCTGGGGACCGACGACGCGGAGAAGCTCGAGCTGAAGATAGACTCGAAGGCCGTGACGTACAACCTTGACACCGGGTACATCCCGATGAACAAGCTGACGGACGGAACCGCAGACGGTGAAATAGACTTCGAGTGGAGGGGGCAGTTCATCCTCTTCGGCGAAGAGTACTACACCAAGAACATCCAGGGCGACGACAAGATATACCTAGCGAAGGGCAAGATCTTGGACGACATATCCTCAGAGGGATACACCTCGGAGTACATGGGATACAAGTTCAAGATAGACCACCTGATATACTCAGAGGAGTACCAGGTAGCCGGTATACTACTTGACGTGGAGAAGCCTGACGGGACCATAGTCCAGACCCAGATATCCAAGATGGCGAACGGAATCGTCGACGACATAGAGATTGCGGGCGTCTACGCAGAAGAAGCTGACGCAGTAGCCACGGCAAGCATCATCGTCTACGACACGACCACGAACATCCTATTGGAAGACGGCAAGGACATGGAACTGGGCGGCGAAGTGAAGAAGTACTGGAAGGTAACCATGACGTCCGTTGACGCGGACGATGAAGTTGCCTGGGCAGCCGAAGTCGACATCAGCGACTACAACGACGTAACCGTCGGCATGGTCCTGGAGAACATCACGGTCCAGTACAGGCACGCAGTCGAGCTGGGCGTCGGCGAGTCGCTAGACTTCCCGAGCACATACAAGCTCGAATTCGTCGGCTACAGGACAAACGACTTCGTAGAAAGCCCATGCTCGGGCGCAGGTGAAGGCGACATAAAGGTAGAGCGCGAAGGAAAGAGCCGCGGCCTACTCAGCTTCACAGGCGACGACGGGCAGAGGTACAACGGAGTCTACATCGACCAGGGGCCATTCGCCCGCGGTGACCAGTTCGTCATCGCCGGAAAGGTCTACGAGTACGACGAAGCCAGCCAGCCGGACAACGACCCGACCATAATGAAGCTGACTTTGAAGGACCTCCTAGGCGGCGGGAAGAACACGTACGAGCTGAGCGCGGTGTCGTCATCGACCCCGTTCTCGTTCCAGGAGTACGCGTTCGAGGACAGCTCTGAGAACGACGACGAGCTGGACGAGATAACCCCGAACGACAACGAAGAAGACACAGACGTCTTCATCGGGATTGACCTCGCGACGTTGTATGACATATCCATCCTCTACGACGGCTCGGACATCTACCTGCTACCGAACGGTATGATTACCGACGACGACCCGGAGAACGTCCCGGCCGATTTGGACGGCGTTAAGCTGGGCATAAACGAAGGCATCTTCAGCGCGAATGGCGAGACCCTCAACAAGTTCGAACTTGACGAAGGCAGCCTCGACATGACCGTTATCAACGAGGACACCGACAGCCCAGACGGGACAGACCTGAACGCAGACCGGTTGCCGAACGTAGACGACCGCCTCATCCAGTTCGAGAACGGCGAAGGGGAGTTCCTCCTCATCGACTTCTACGACAGGAACTGGACGGACGAGACGCTCGAGACATACTACAGCCAAGGAGTATGGACGAGTGCAGTCGACCAAGGCATCGCGACCGGCGCTTGGGGCGCACCCGACAGCGGAGACGCTGACGGCGAGTACTCTGGCGTCTGGCAGGACGAGGAAGACACAGTAGCCATCCTACCTGAAGGAGGCACAATTGCGACAATCGACTACGGGGGAACCCGAGAAGTCGAAGCTGTCACAATATGCCAGCCGCAGGACAGGGTCTACGCGACCGTCTTCGTCGGAACCAGCGAGCAGGCCACGACCATCGACACGACCATAACCAAGGCAGACGAAGGCACCGAGAAGACAGTCGGATGCTGCACGTACCTGGTTAAGGAGTTCGGGGTCTCCACGACAGGCGTCACCGCCACATCCGTGATGGTGAACCCAATCGTCGGAAACCTGGTCGTACCCGAGATAGCCGCAGACACGACCAAGAACCTAGTGGTTGTTGGCGGTCCGGCAGTCAACGGCCTCTCCGGCGTAGCCAAAGAGGAGATACAGGCAGCAACCGGCCAGTACGTCGTCAAGAAGGACGGCAACAAAGTGTACGTGGCAGGTTGGACCGCAGCCGACACGGTCGACGCGGGCAACGCCCTGATATCCTGGCTACAGTCGAACGTCCACGCTTAGGACTGACGAGCCTTGAACCCCCGAAAGGGGGTTCAAACCCTTTTTCTTTTTATTTTAATCAAACCATGTTTCCACATACCTTTAGTTCCTATAGCCCCCACCCATAACCCTAAAATGGACAAGACTCTACCTGCTGGCAAGGTCGCACGCCAACCCCCACAGGAACCCAAAAACAGATCTGCCAGGAACCACAACGAAATGGTGATGTGCACAGCCTCAGAATCCGCAGCGCTGCCTGCCGATAAATTCGGCACGAAGTCGAATATCCGACCATTCACGAAAAACGACAAGGCGGCGTTCCATCAACTATAGGCCCTTTCAGAGCGCCTGCGGCGTCGGCCTCCTCCTTGAGCCGCCGAAGTCCACGTCGGCCTCTCCTGGCGCGGGTGAAGCGTCCCTGGGCATGTACAGCCCCCAATCGCCGGAGAGCCTGAGCGTCCCGGAGCCCTCCTCGACAGGCAGCGTCAGACCTGGCCTAATGAGCTCCGCCTGCCTGTCGTCGTCCAGCATGACCTCCAGGGAGACAGGCCTGCCCGGCTCCTGGGCCGGCCTAACGTCCAGGCCAACAACCGAGCCCCTGCGCAAGACCCCGCACTCCAAGGCCTTCACTGTCAGCTCCAACGGCACGTCCCTGACGTACGCCACCCTCTCGACGACGACTTCAAACGCCATAAGCCACCGCAGAAAAAAACATGTCTTACCACTTTGCCGCATGACTATAAATAGCGACCGCTTACATACCTAACACCAGGATGAAAAATGGGAAAACGCTGTGGCTCATAGGCCTCGGCCTCCATGACGAGGGGGACCTGAGCCTCAAGGGGCTTCAGGCCCTGAAGGATGCGGATAGGGTTTACTTCGAATCCTACACCAGCTTTTTCAACGGCAGCCTCAAGGAGCTGTCCAGGCTCGCCGGCAAGGAGATAGTCCACCTCTCGCGGAAGGACCTAGAGGAACGTCCGGAAGACAACGTCCTCAAGGGCGGCGCCGCAGCCCTCCTCGTCCTCGGTGACCCGCTCGCCGCCACCACACACTCGGACCTCATACTCCGGGCCGTGAAGGCGGGCTTCAAGGCGAGGGTGATACACTCGTCGTCCATCCAGTCGGCGGTCGCCGAAACAGGCCTCCAACTCTACAAGTTCGGCAGGACGGTGACGATAGCGTACCCCGAGGGGACGTACTTCCCCGCCAGCCCCTACGACTACCTCGCCGAGAACAAGGCCAGGGGCCTCCACACACTATGCCTCCTCGACGTGAAGGCCGAGGAGAATCGGCACATGACAGCGCCGGAGGCCATACTCCTCCTTGAGCGGATGGAGGCCGGGAAGAAACAGGGCGTATTCGACGCTGAAACGCTCTGCGTGGGAGCCGCCCGCCTCGGCGGGGAAGACGCGCTCATAAGGTGCGGGCCGGCGGCGAAACTGGCCTTGGAGGATTTCGGAGGCCCACCTCAGACACTGATAGTCCCGGGCAGACTCCACTACCTTGAGGAGGAGATGCTCGCCAGATGGACGGTTAAATAGCGGACCCGCCCCGTAATATACAAATGCCGCTGAAAGACAGTAGCCGGAACGACCAGCGGGAGGCCTTCCCGGCGTTTCCGGCCCCCATGGACCCGTTCCTGCGGGCTGTCAACCCCCTCGCCAAAGAAGGCGGGGCCGTCGGCGAACGCAGCCAAGAAAAGCAGTTCCTCGACTTAGTCACCTACACTTACGGGGACGACCGGCCGGAGGCTTTCAGGGAGAGGCGGGAGTGGCTGATAGGCAGGTTCGGCCTGAAGCAGCCGAGGATTGACTCGCACTACGACCCGGACATGAAGGCACTCCTCGAAGACCCGGGCAGCGCACGGGCGAAAGACGTCTTGGAGTCAAGGCGGAACCTCATGCAGTACGAGGACGATTCCGTGTACCCCCCGGACGGCGTGTGGACGATGACGGCGACCCACACAGGCGGCATGTCACGGCTCCTATTCTACTATTCGATGGAGGGCAGGCCTGACAAGTCCGGCACCGACGCCCTCACGGACGCCCTCAGGCTGTTCGCCGAGAAATACAAGCCCACGACTATCAGCTACCGCTTCCTAGGCAACGAGGTGTCTCCGGACTACGACGCCCTCCTACGCGGGTCAAAGTACTCTGTGAAGCGGCACTGAACCCGTTATCGGCGGCGCCTGAATCCGCCCCTAATCCTGGATTCGGCCAGGCGCAGGTTAGCCTTGTTGTCGAATCCCCTGTAGGCTGCCTTGAGCCTGCCATGGTCCCACGCCCCCATCGCCCGCGCATAATCCGTCATCCTCGGCAGCGCCCGCACGACGTTGTCGACTATCGTCAGCGAAGCCTTCCTCGCGGTCCTCGACAGCGGATTCAAGTCTACGGCGACGACCCTCTTGCCCATCCTCCTCAGGCACTCGGTCCTGTCGCCGTCCTCGAGCATGACCAGGACGACGTCGGCCTCCACCGTCGGCTTGTCGGCGCGAGCCCTCTCGGACGAGAGCCCCGGCACGGTCCTGCCCCTTGAGCCCACGCCCCAGACCCTCCTGGCTCCCGCATCCATGAGCACCCTCCTAATCCGCCTCTCCCTCCCCAGGCTCCTGTAGAAGAGGTTGACCTCGATTTCAGCGCCTACGGCGGAGGCCAAGGCTACGACCTCCCTAGGGCAGAGGGCCGCCACGTTCCCGTTCACGCAGACTACCGGCCGCCTGGCCGCCAACAGGAGCGCCGCCGCCGCCCGCTCGGCGCGCGCAGCCTCCACCGGCGTCCTCTCCCCCAGAAGGTAGTCGAACGCCTCGCCGCGGCCGTGCGCAATCAGCCCCGCCGGCGCCACGATACCCCCCCCAAGCCCTTCCGTGAGCCTGTGGCGCACGTCCAGGGACGCCTTCCGGGGATGGTTGACGGGCACGGACATAGGTGCTTTTATAGTGGTCCTGCTTATTATATAGTCGGTCAACGGCCATAGCGGAGGGGCACCACCTGCACTCGTTCCGAACGCAGAAGTTAAGACCTCCAGCGAAGGAGACTGTACTGCATCAGCTGCGGGAACTCTCGGACGCTGTTGACCACCTACCACCACCTCGCGATTCCTCACATACCGGTTATTTTACCGGCTAGTCATATTCTTTGCTGATGGACGAGGAGACGCCGGAGTACCGCAGGATAATCGCGGAGATACTGTCGGGTGCGGTCTCCTCCCGCCAGGAGCTCGAGGAGCGGAAACGGGTGGCGTCGGTGGCCCTTGGCCTGAACCGGTACATCAGAAACAGCGACATCCTGAAGACGGCGTCAGAGGAGGAGCGCCGACTCGTCATCCACCTCCTCCAGAAGAAGCCGACGAGGACGATAAGCGGCGTCGCAGTCGTCGCCGCCATGACGGCGCCGAGCAAATGCCCCCACGGCAGGTGCAGGTACTGCCCCGGCGGCCCGGACCTGGAGGTGCCGCAGAGCTACACCGGGAAGGAGCCCGCCACCCGCCGGGCGATACAGCACGGCTTCGACCCGTACCTTCAGACGACGTTCAGGCTCCACCAGCTCAAGAGCATAGGCCACCCGGTCGACAAGGCGGAGCTGATAGTCATGGGCGGCACCCTCACCGCGCAGACCCTCGACTACCAGGACTGGTTCGTGAAGGAGTGCGTCCGCGCCATGAACGACTTCCAGGTGAACCACCTGAGGCTGAAAGCGGACGGCGAAGGCAGGTTCATCGAGGACTACAGGGCGTCCGCCAGGACGTTCAGGTACAGGGAGGACGTCCAGGAGACGAACGAGACGGCGGCCGTCCGCTGCGTCGGCATAACGTTCGAGCCGCGGCCGGACTGGGCGCGGGCGGAGCAGATAAATTTCATGCTCGACTTCGGGGTCACGCGGGTGGAGATAGGCGTCCAGAACCCGGACGACGAGGTGTACCGGCTCATCGACCGCGGCCACACGGTCCAGGACGTCGCGGACGCCACCCGGGAGCTGAAGGACTCAGGCATAAAAGTCGGCTACCACCTGATGCCCGGGCTCCTCGGGAACGACCCGGAGCGGGACCTGAAGGCGTTCGACACAGTCTTCGGCGACGAGAGGTTCCGGCCGGACATGATAAAGATATATCCGTGCATAGTCATCGAGGGCACGGAGTATTCGGCGCGCTACAGGCGGGGGGAATTCACCCCCATCACCACGGAGGAGGCGGTGGACGTGATAGCCCGGGCGAAGGCGAAGCTGCCGCGCTGGGTGAGGACGATGCGAATCATGCGCGACATCCCGAGCGACCTCGTGGAGGCGGGGATTAAGTCCTCTAACCTCGGCCAGCTCGTCCACGACGAGCTCGCAAGGCGCGGGATAAAATGCAAGTGCATACGCTGCAGGGAGGTGGGGAGATTCCTCAAGGACGGGGTGGAGCCGGAACTCGAGGACATACACATGGTGCGGGAGGACTACGCGTCCAGCGGCGGACGGGAGACGTTCCTCAGCTTCTCGGACACCAGGCGCGACATACTCGTCGGCTTCCTCCGCCTCAGGATTCCCGGGGCGCCGTTCCGGCCCGAGGTGACCTCGGAAACCGCCCTGATACGGGAGCTTCACGTGTACGGCCCCATGCTCGAGGTCGGCGAGAAGCCGGAGTACGAGTGGCAGCACAGGGGATACGGTGCCGAGCTCGTCCGGGAGGCTGAGCGCATAGCCTACGAGGAATGCGGGATGCGGCAGCTGAACGTCATATCCGGGATGGGCGTGAGGGAATACTACCGGCGCCTCGGCTACGACCGCCTCGGCCCCTACATGAACATCACACTAGGCTGACGAGGTAGCCCCAGACGATTCTGACGAGCGGTATCACGTTCACCAGGAAGAGGGCCCCCATCACCGCCGCGGAGGCGTAGAGGAACCTCTTCACCGCCGCCTCCGACATGCTCGGCACCTGCAGGAGCTCCCTGAACATCCCGCCGCCGTCGAACGGGACTATGGGCAGGAGGTTGACGAGCGCTATGTTTATGTTGAAGAACGCCACCCAGCCGAGGCTCTCCAGGAGGAAGGCCAGGAGGCCGACGGATACAAGCATCCCCCAGGCCCCCCTTACCCTCAGGTTCTCGGCGAGGTAGACGCCCATGTACGCCTTCCCCGGCTCCTCCCTGCTTTCCATGAGCTTGACGTCGAATCTGCCGTCGGACGTCTCAAGGGACAGGACGTCGCCGGGTTTCCGGGCGCCGGTGGCGTTCCTGTACACGGACAGGCCAGTGGTGGATACACCGTCAACCGAGTATAACACCGTCCCCTCCCTGAGGACGTGCTCCGCGGGGTAGCCGTCCATGAAGCCCACGACCCTCATCCCGTCGGAGTACACGATGGACGACGAGACAGAAAGGAGGAGGAACACCCCCGCCGCCGCCACCAGCCCCACGATGAGGTTAGCGAAGGAGCCGACGGTGTACACCCTCATCCTGTCCACGCTAGGCCTCGCCTTCAGCTCCTCCTCGTCCGGCTCCACGAAGGCGCCGATGGGCATCGTCAGTAGCGTGAGGATGCCGGTGGACTTCAGCCGCACCTTCGCGACCCGTATCATGATTCCGTGCGCGCCCTCGTGCGCCGCCAGGGTTATGAAGAGCGCTATGAGCGCATGCCACCACGGCACGAAGAGGTCGTATCCCGGGAATCCGACGCCGATGCTCCCGCCCCTCTCGCTCGGCAACATGGGCGATATGCCCGGGAGTGTCGTCTTGGCCGTGACTATGTTCATGCCGTGGGTGGACAGTAGGTACACCATCACGGCCGGGAGGCCGAAGAAGCCGTACAACACCGACGTGAACGCGTCGAAGGCCTGCGCGAAGGCGAGCGTCAGGTAGCACATCGACAGGACGGCGTCCAATATGGGGCTTCCAAGCCTCGCCATGAGGAACCAGACCGAGAGCGACATGGCGGCGAAGGCGAGGGCTGAATCGTACCTGCCGGCGAGCGCTGACGCCAAGGCCAGGAGAGCACCCGAGAGGAGCACGCCCCCGTACAACGCCCCCCTCGACTGCCTGTTGGAGGACAGGAAATACGCCCCGAGGCCGCCGAACGACAGGAGCACGGAATAGTCCGCGAGGAACCTCCAGAAGCCGGGGCATAATCCCGCGACCCAGTCGATGAACCTGATGCCGAGGCTGGAGCGCAGCATATAGAAGACGCCGAGCATCCGCTGCGCCTTCCCCCAGACGAGGAGGACGCCGACTGCCAGGAAGAACGCGACCAACGCTACGAGTCCGTCCATCACCTCATCCTCTTCCTGACGACCAGCATATCGCCCAATGTTATCTCCTTGTTCTCCCCCGGACTCCTGGTCTCGAGGGGCTCCTCATGCTTCACGAGAAGCTTCACGCCGAGCCTGTGCTCGAGCTTATGGGCTAGCTCCTCCGCAGGCTCGTACCTCTCAAGCTCGACCCTGTGTATGACGGACTCGGGCTCGTTGATGAGCCTGCCCAAATCCTTCTGGCTCAGCTTCAGCCTCTCCCTTGCCGACTTCACCCTGCCGCCGAACCCCTCCACGACGTCGTAGCCGGCGTCGGCCGCGGCCTCCTCGGCCTTAGGCGCCGCCACAGGCTTCTTCGCAGGCTTCGCAGCCGCCTCGCGGACGGCCTCAACCCTCTCCCCGAGGCTTGCGCAGCCGCTGCACGCGGAGACAACGCTCCCCTCCAGCCGTATCCTGTATCCGCCGACCGCAGGCTTGCCGCACAGTTCGCATATCATGGTTGAAGAGATATACGGGGCCTCCAATAAAAAACCAGGTGTTACGTTTCGGTAGCCGCCTAAGCCTGTCAGCCTCAGGTCGCCTTCGCGGCCGTGGAGTTGCTCAGCTTCGCGGCGCAGCCCGCCAGGCCCGGATTCTTCCCGCATATGCCGGCCTGTATGTCGGCGGCCGAGACCGCGTTGAACATGTATTTGCCGTTTACGAGGAAAGTCGGGCTCCCGAGCACCCTCAGCTGCCTCGCATACCTGAAGTCGTCCAGGAGCAGCCTCCTGCCCTCGTCGCCCTCGCTGCACGACTCCATTGCCGCGATGTCGAGCCCGGCTTCAGCCGCGCACTTGCTCCACTCCCGGCTCTTCACATCGGGGTTCCTGCACCAGACGTACCTCATGTAGGCGTCCGGGTCCTGCTTCATCGCGCACACGCCCCGGATGTCCTCCGCGACCTCAGTGTCGCCGTGGAGTGACAGGGGCTTGCCGGAGGCGTTGTCGACGCCGCCTATGTAATGCACCCTGAAGTCAACCGTCCCGTTGAAGGCGGCCAGGACCTCCCTCATCGAGTTGAGGGCCTGGATGCCGTACGGGCACTCGCTCATCACGTACGCCTCGAGGGCCCCCGGGGTCTCGGTCCTGCATGAGAGCCTGCCCAGGCACCTGCCCTCACCGCAGTGCTCCGGAGACGGGTCGCAGTAAGGGTCCCAGTTCGCCCCGATTTTAAGGCTGCCCATGCCGCCGAACGCCTCAAGGTACTGGGCAATCTGCGGGTAGGCTGCCGCATCTTTGACGCTCCTGTCGAAGAGTATCGCGGGTAGAACCTGAAGCCCGGCATTCCTGAAAAGCGCCTGGCCGTCCCTAGACATTATGTCGAGCTCCCGCACGGTCATGTCAGGCAGCATCCTGCCGAGCTGGCGCATTATGCCTGATACGTTGCAGGAGTCGCCGCAGCGTTTGTCATTCAGGACGATGACGCTGACAGCCGCCTCCCCGGCTGACGACTTAACGTCAGACGAAGATGGTCCGCCGGCATCGGTTTGGAGCCCGCTGGAACCATCGTACGCGTAAAGCAGGTAGACTGCGGCCAGCCCCAGGACGGCGTAAGCGAGAGTCCTGGACGAGACGCCGGACGGGGACCCGGCATTCGGCTTCCCCCGGGGAGCCTTCCTCAGCTTCCTCCCCGCCTTAGCGCCAGCCTTATCATCCAAAGCCATGGGAACCCCTGTATCCATAAGTCCCCCCCATATTTAAGCGCGTAACCGGCGGCCGCACAATCACGGCGCGCTTTTAAGCTAGTCCTGCCCTATCATCTGAAACCAAAATGAGGGAAGACAACAGGAACGCGGCGTACGTCGTGGCGGGGGCGGTTTTGATAATATCCCTGATAGCGCCGTCCATGGTACGGGACGGCATCTCCGGGGCGGCCGACACCCTGGAAACCAGCGTACGGTTCGACAGCGACTCGGTGGCCAACACCGGCCTCATAG
>JBFYKH010000026.1:0-33816 GCA_041306075.1 Candidatus Altarchaeota archaeon | reverse complement strand
TCTCTGGCACATAATCAAATGCCTCGAGGCGAAGTAGCATGAAGAAGTGCAAACTGGACAGGGTCAGGCAGTGCAACCAGACCTGCATAGCCTACTTCCATTTGGGCGGCCCCTTCGGGCTGAGCCTGCACTGGCCTGTCTTGATGTCGTAGGCTATGCAGGTCTGGTTGCACTGCCTGACCCTGTCCAGTTTGCACTTCTTCATGCTACTTCGCCTCGAGGCATTTGATTATGTGCCAGCCGAACTCCGTGCGGACCAGCCCGCTGACCTCCCCCTTATCCAGGGAGAACGCGGCGTTCTCGAACTCACGCACCATCCTGCCTCGTGCGAACCAACCGAGGTCGCCGCCGCGCCTGCCCGAGGGGCACATGGACTTGTCCTCGGCGGCCTTCGCGAAGCTGACCTTGCCGGCCTTCAGGTCGTTCAATATGCTCCGGGCCTCCTCCTGCGTCTTCACCAGTATGTGGGACGCGTGAACCTGGCTTGCCATGGGAGAGAATAAGCGGCCATTGTATATAAATCTCCCCGGCGTATACTCCTTGGGCATTGTTTCAGGCCGTTTCCAGCCTCGTCCTCCAGGAAACCGGCGCATGATGTCATGGCCTGTCCTGTCCGTCTGCATGCGGTTGTCGAGGAGGCGACTCACGAATTCCGCTCAGACCTGGCGTGCGAGCTCTTCGAAGCCTTCCGCGGGGAGGACCACCCGTTCTTCCTGGACGGCGGATGCGACCCCGCCCGCCTCGGGCGCTACTCCATAATCGGGTCCCGGCCAGACCTCGTGCTCAGGAGCCGGGGCCTCGCAGTCGAGGTCGAATCGGACGGGTCCGTGGCATACTACACATGCGACCCGCTGAAGAAGCTCGACGAAATCCTGTCCTCTGCCAGGCTTGACTATTCTGGTCCCCTACCGTTCGCCGGCGGGGCGGTGGGTTACCTCGGCTACGGGCTCTCCAGGTTCACGGCCGGGGTGGAGACGAGGGCGGACGATACGGGGGCCCCCGACATGGAAGTCGGATTCTACAGGAGCGCGGCAGTCTTCGACAACCTTGAGGGGCGGGTATGGCTGGTGTCTTCCGGGGCCGATGACGATGAATGCGCTGCGGGCCTCAAGCGTCTGAGGGAATCGTTCAACAGGGCGCCGCAGGCACTACTCGAGGCGCCGCCCCACCCCTCCGGTTACGATTCGAGCTTCACGAAGGCCGGGTATCTTGCCGCGGTCGGCAGGGTTAAGGATTACATCCGCTCTGGGGACACGTACCAGGTCAACATCTCCCAGCGTTTTTCCGTGGAGGCAGTCTCCGAGCCGTGGCAGCTGTACAAGCGGCTGCGCACGATGAATCCCGCCCCCTTCTCGGCATACCTCGGCTTCGGCGAGACGGCGGTCCTCTCCTCATCCCCGGAGAGGTTCCTGGAGGTCTCCGGGAGGAGGATTGAGACGAGGCCTATCAAGGGGACGCGGCCGAGGGGGAAGGATGACGCAGCCGACCTCAGGCTCGCCCTGGAACTCCGCTCGAGCGCTAAGGACGGGGCCGAGCACGTGATGATAGTCGACCTGGAGCGGAACGACCTCGGGAGGGTCTCTGAGTGGGGGAGCGTGAGGGTGCCGGAATTCGAGGCGCTGGAGTCGTATGCGACGGTCCACCACCTCGTCTCCACGGTGGAGGGCAGGCTCAGGGACGGCGTGTCGCTCGTCGACTCCGTGAGGGCGTGTTTCCCGGGTGGCTCGATAACCGGGGCGCCGAAGGTGAGGTCGATGGAGATAATCGACGAATTGGAGCCCGTCGCCCGCGGCCTGTACACGGGCTCGGTCGGCTACCTCGGGTTCAACGGGAGGATGGACCTGAATATAGCCATCAGGACGATGGTGTGCCGGGGGGGCGGGGTGTTCTTCAGCGTCGGCGGCGGAATCGTGGCCGACTCTGAGGGGGAGAGCGAGTACGAGGAGACCCTCGACAAGGGCAGGGCCATATTTCAATCATTGGGCATAATAGTCTAGGAGAATGAAGGCTTGCGTCAACGGCATACTGGTAGACGAAGGCGACGCCCTGGTCAGCGTCCTCGACGGCGGCCTCCTGTACGGTTACGGGATATTCGAGACGATGCTGGTCGTGGATGGTAGGGTGTTCCGGCCGGGGAGGCATCTGTCGAGGCTGAGGGGCGCCGCCTCGGCGGTCCATATGCCGCTGCAGTGGGCAGACCGCGAACTCGCGGGCATGGTCGACTCGACCCTGGAAGCGAACAGATTCGCCGACGCCTACGTGCGGCTTACGGTGACCCGGGGGGCCGGGGAGCCGAGGATGAGTTTCACCGGTGGGATGAAGCCCTCCGTCATAGTGTTGGCGAGGGGCCTGCCAGCCGGCGCGTGGGACGGGAAGCCGGGCGGCGTCAGGCTCGCGGTCAGCCGGGAATACAGCGTCTACTCCCGGGACCCGAGGATGAGGATAAAGTCGACCAACTACCTCGTGAATGCGCTGGCTAAACAGGAGGCCGAGGCGCTCGGGGTCGACGACGTCGTCCTGTTGAACGAGAAGGGCTTTGTGACGGAGTGCCCGACCGCGAACATCTTCGCAGTCTCCGGGGGGGTTCTCATAACGCCGCCAGTGGACGCGGGGCTCCTCCCGGGCGTCACGAGGGAGGCGGTAATCGAGGTGGCGCGCCAAGCGGGCGTCCCGTTCGAGGAGCGGGACATCACCGCAGATGGTCTGAAGGGCGCGGACGAGGCCTTCAAGACGAGCTCCATAATGGGCGTCGTCCCGGTGACGGAGATAGACGGCGGGAAGATAGGCGACGGCAGGCCGGGCCATGTCACGAGGCTGCTGAAGGAGAGCTACCGGCAGCTGATAAGGAAGGAATGCGGATGAGGCCTGCGTCGTCTGGCGTATAAATACCCGCGTTCAGCGGTATTTACCATGGCGAGGAGCCGTCAGGTCAACGCGAGGATGCTCGAGCAGGGGAAAGTGTACGACGTCGAGTTCGAGGAGCCGAAGCCGCTGACCACATTCCCGATAAAATTCGCGGTCGGAGGGGGCGAACCCAGGCCACTGACGCTCTTCATCTCCAAGGGCAGGTCCGGCGTCCCCCTGGCATACAAGGTGAGCTCCGCGACGCCCAATCCCGCCGGCGTCACATTGTCGAGGTACGTGATGGTCTCCGGGAGGATGGTGCACGACCTGACGGTCAAGGACGTGTCCGAGATGGACGACGTCGACGAGGTGGGTCTCGTGATGATGGCCGCGAAGCCGATAGCCGCCAACTACCTGAGCGTCTCGGACTTCAAGGGGGCTGCGGACGCGATGGACGCCCTCCTAATCCCAGCCCAGAAGAGGCTCGCGCAACTGACCGGCCGCAAAGAGGAGCCGTACAGCGAAGCCTGCCGAAGGATACTCTCCCTGGACGCCCCTAGGTTCCCGATGACGGAGAACCTGGTCCATATGCTCTCAGCCCACTCGGCGGAGGAGGCGGCGGGCATCACCCGGCGGCTGGGGGAGGGGGAGCTGGCCATAGCCCTCCTCGTCATGAACGAGGCCCTGAAGCGGGAGCGCCAGGACACCGACGTCGCCCGGGTGCAGTCCGCAATCCTAAGGAGGGCCGGGGAGATAATGCACAGAAACCAGAACAACTGAACGCGATTCTAAGGCGCTATCCTTGTCCTGTCCCTCGGCCACAGCACGCATTCGCGGACGTTGTTGAGGCCGCAGATTGAGGTGACTATCCGTTCGACGCCGAGGCCGAATCCGCCGTGGGGGGGCATCCCGTAGCGGAACGCCTTCAGGTAGAATTCGAAGTTGTCGGGGTCGAGGCCGCGGTCGAGCAGCGCCTGGACGAGCTGGTCGTGGTCGTGTATCCTCTGCGCGCCTGACGATAGTTCAAGCCCCATATAATCAAGGTCGAAGGCGCCGCACACCTCAGGTCTCCCATCTATCGGCCTGGAGTAGAACGCCCTGATTTTCGTCGGCCATCGGGTGATGAAGTACGGCGCGTTGATGAGCTCGTGGAGCTTCCTCTCCCCCTCCGGTGGTATGTCGTCGCCCCAGTGCAGCTTGATTCCGTTGTCGCAAAGCAGCTTCAGGACCTCGTCGTAGGTGACCCTTTTGAGGGGCAGCTTCGGCACCTCAATGCTCCTCTTCAGGAGCGCGAGCTCCCTCGGGCACTCCTCCACCACCCTCCTGAGCATGTGGTAGAGGACGCCCTCGAGCTCGCGCATCACGTCCTCCTCGTCAGAGATGAACGCCATCTCGGCGTCGAGCATGTATATCTCGTTGAGGTGGCGGGGGGTGTTGTGGGGCTCCGCCCTGAACACCGGCATCGTTATGTACACCCGGTCGAGGCCGGTGGACATCATCATCTGCTTGTAGAGCTGCGGGCTCTGGCAGAGGAACGCCTCCATCTCGAAGTAGGTTATCGGGAAGAGGTTGGTGCCGCCCTCGCTCGCGGCCGCTATGATGCTCGGCGGGTTGATTTCCGTGAACCCGCGCCCGGTGAAGTACTCCCTGTACGCCTCCTGCACCTTCGCGCGTATCCTGAAGACTGCCAGGACGTCCGGCTTCCTGACGTCCATGAACCTGTTGTTGAGGCGGGTGTCGAGGTCCGCATCCACCTTGCCGGTCACGTCCAACGGCAGGGGCGATTGCGACACGGCGACCGTCTCCAACCTAGTCGGGTTCACCTCCACTCCGCCAGGCGCCTTCGGGCTCGCCTTCACGGTCCCGTCCACCGTCACGACGCTCTCCCTCGCGAGAGACTTGATGGCGTCGAGGACTCCGTGCTCTGTGACGCCCTCCTTGGCGCAAACCTGCACGAACCCTGTCCCGTCCCTGAGGACGAGGAACTTGAGCTTCCCGAGGTCGCGTACCTCATGCACCCAGCCTGCGAGCCTAACGGCCTTCCCGTCGAGCGCGGCCGAGACCTCGCTTGAGTAGTGAGTCCTCATCGTGGCTTATACTAAGAACCCGGGTTTAATATAAGAGTCGCAGAATCCTGGCTTTTAAAACCCGGATGACTGCGACAATATGCGACTCTTATAGCAAGAATACTGCGGCTTTAGGCCGCAGTATTCTTTAATTAATCGAACACCAGTTCGACGGTGCGGTCCGCCGCGGCCTCTATGAGTCTCCTCAGGTCTTCCTGCGGCATCCTCAGCTTGTCCTTGTCGGCCGCGTCCACCCTTATCCTGAGGCCCCTGCCGCCCCCCGGCTTCAACACCTCGTTCATCCCGTTGATTCTCGCGGGGGCGATGAGGGCCGAGGCCATGTTCTGGTAGTCCTCCCGTCCCATCACCTTCACATGCCTGCCGAGCCTGGCTTCAAGGGCTTTGAGGTTGGCTCCGCCCTTGCCTATGACTTTGCCGACGCTCTCCGCACTAGCGACTATTATGACCTGCGAGTCGGTGTCTATCGCCCGAAGGAAGTCGGCTTCGGCCCCAATCAGCCCGTGGAGGGTCCTCGCAGCCTCGACGTCGTACTCGGTTATGGCCCCGGATGCGAGCTTGGACTCGCAATCACGGCACAGGATGTTCCTTCCCGCGCACGTCCGGCAGACTGGGATGGTCATTGAAGAGATAGTGGCTCCCGGCCTATAAAATACTCAGTGCCGCCTGTAAGCGGGCTCCTCGACGACGGAGGTGAACAGGTAGTACTTCGACTCCCCCCTCATCTCCTCAACTATCTTGTCCACTACGACCTTCACCGGGTCGGGTATGCTCGTCAGCCTCCTCCTCATATCCTCGAAGCTCGTGAACGGCTGGCTCTCCCTCTCCCTGAGTATGTCCTCCCTGTGCCTGCGGCCTATCTTCGGGAGGGTCTCAAGCTTGTGCTGCCTGGTGCTGATTGTGCCTGCCGTGTTGTAGAACTCCAGGTACTCGCTCTCGTTGGACTCCACCACCTCCTTCAGGACGTGCGGGAGCTCGCTCTTGGCGGTCGGCGTCAGCCACTCGTACTTTATCCTCCGCTCGATGTGGTCGACCTTGTCCCTGGCGTCGTCTCCGATGTAGACCCTCTCGCCGAGGTCGAACTCGGCGCCCTCGCGCGGGCATAGCTCGAGAAGCGAGTAGAACTTGTCCCCGACCGCCTGGACGAGCGGCTTGCGCTTGTGCGGCGGCACCTCGGACTTCCCTTTTGGTAGGTAATCCAGGACTCGGGCGTGATCGTCTTTCTTCATACTGCCACCCCACTAGCGGTACTGGTCGACGACGTCTGTGATCTTCTTGATTTCCTCTTCGGTGTACTTGAACCGCTCCTTCGCGAATATGGCGCGTATGTCGTCCACGCTCTTCGGCATCAGGTCGACTATCTTCGCTATCCTGTCGGCGCCGAGGGCGAACTCCAGCTTCGACAGCTTCTCCGCCATCTCCTGCGCGTCCTTGCTCGCTATCTTCGAGAACTTTTCGGCGTGCTCGAGAGCCTTCTTCTGCTCGTACAGGAGCTCCGCTCCCGCGGCCTTGTAGGCCTCGTCCCTCCCCTTCAGCACCGCTGAGACCTCGGGCAGCGTGACCGGCCTCTCCTCCAGTATTTCCATCTAGCCGATCCTCCTCAGGTGCTCGGGCGTGACCAGTATCCTCTTCCCCTTCGCTCCGTCCGTTATCTCCACGTAGTACGCCCTCCCCTGCCTTCCGCTGACGCGGCCTGTGAAGCCGTGGAAGTGCGGGTCAGGCATCTTCTGGTACGAGGGGTTGATTTTGATGGACACGAGCTCGTCGTCCTTGAAGCTGGCAAGCTCCGAGCGTATGCTGACCTTGCCGCGGTCCCTCGGGCTTATCCTCCTGTTGCGGGTTCTCCTGCGTAACCCATCAGAGCCTTTCATGTGAGTCTTAAAAGCGAGCGGAATATATTATAGCCAACAAGGGTATAAAAGGAGCCCCTCAGTGGAGTATCCTGTAGGAGACGGCGTTCCCGTCGAATTCCAGGCTGTCGGCGGTCTTTAGGCCGTCGACGAGCTTTATGTCGTCTGCGCGGGTCTCCCTGAGCACAGTCCCCCTGAACTGTCCGAGCATCTCCTCCAACTCCTTGTTCCTCGTGGCCTCCACCCGTATCCTCTTGAGCTCCGGCAGGTCGGCCTTCTTCCTGAGCTCCTGCACGTTCCTTATGAGCTCCCTGGCGAGGGCCTCCCTCATCAGGCTCTCGTCGCGGCGGGTGTCGACCATCACTATGCCGGCGGTGCCAGATACCGTGAACGCGGTCGCCGCGTTCCTGTCCGGGACTATCAGCTTCACCTCCGACACCATCTCAGGCGTCACCTCGAATCCGCCGATGGCGGCGGCCTCCCCCGAGTCGACGACGGCCTTCGCCGCGTCCGGGCACGCCTTGATGGCTTCGCCGACGTTTCCTGTGTCCTTCCCGTACCTTTTCCCGAGGACCGGGTAGTTCGGGACGGCCATGTACGTGACGCCCGGGAGCGTCGGCATGTACTCGACGGCCTTCGCGTTCAATTGCTTGGCCATGACGCAGCCGAGCCTCGCCACGGCCTTCCTTACCTTCGCGTCCCCTGTTACCGTTATCTTCGTCACGGGGTACCTGAGCTTGATTTTCGCGTCCTGCCTGCACTTGGAGCCGGCCTCGAACACAGCCCTCGCCACCTCCATGTCCGCTATGAGCCCCCTGTCGATGCGAGCCTTCGCCGGCCACCTGAGGAGGTGGACGCTCCCCCTCCCGCCCGAGAGGTTGAGGTGCATCTCCTCGGCGATGAAAGGTGCTAGCGGCGCCATGGCAACACAGACCCTCTCGAAGACGCGGGAGAGTGTCGCGTAGGCGGCCCGCTTGGAAGGGTCCATCCCCCCATCCTTGTCCTCGAGCCACAGCCTGTCGCGGACGAGCTTGATGTACCACCGCGACAGGTCCTCGACTATGAAGCGCGATATGGCGGCGTACGCGTGGTGGTACTCGTTCGCCAGGAGGCTCTCCCTCACGGCATCGACCATCCCGTCCGCGGCGGCGATGACCCACCTGTCCTCGGCTTCGAGGCCCTTCGTCCGGGCCTTCCCCCTCGCAGGGTCGTATCCGTCCAGGAGCATGTACCTGACCGTGAAGGAGTAGCAGTTCCAGAGGGTCCTGAGGGCTGGCACCACCGACTCGTTGAGGCTGCCGGTGCCGAACCGCCTGGCGTTCCAGGGGGCGGTAGAGCACATCTGGAGGCGGACGGCGTCTGCGCCGACGGTGTTGAAGAGCTGCCACGGGTCTATTATGTTCTTGTTGCTCTTGCTCATCTTCTCCCCGTTGTCATCGAGGAGGAGGCCGCCGACGACGCAGCTCTTGTACGCCGGCTTCCTGAAGACGAGCGCGGATATGGCCAGGAGGGTGTAGAACCATCCCCGGGTCTGGTCGGTGGCCTCGCAGATGAAGTCGTAGGGGAAGCTCTTCCCGAAGAGGGCCTTGTTCTCGAAGGGGTAGTGGTGTTGGGCGAACGTCGCGGCGCCGGAGTCGTACCAGCAGTCTATCACGTACTCGACCCGCTCCATGCAGCCTCCGCACTCGCATTTTAGTTTGATTTTATCGACGTGGGGGCGGTGGAGGTCCAGGTTCTTCGGCACCCTCCCGACCGCGTGTTTTGAGAGTTCGGCCCTCGAGCCTACCGCCCGCGTCTTCCCGCAGGCGCACTTCCAGACGGGCAGCGGCGTCCCCCAGAACCTGTTGCGGCTGAGGCTCCAGTCCTTCGCGCCCTCTATCCAGTTGCCGAACCTGCCCGAGCCTATGGTGTCCGGGTACCAGGAGACCTTCCCGTTCTGCTTGACGAGCTCCTTCACGTTCTTGGCGACGCTGATGAACCACGACTTCATCGAATAGTAGAGGAGCGGCGTCTTGCACCTCCAGCAGAACGGGTACTCGTGCTCGTATGGGAATTTGGCGACGAGGGCTCCCATGTCCTCGAGCCATGCTATCACCTTCGGGTCCGCGTCCTTCACGAACAAACCGGCGAGCTCCGGCACCTCCTCTGTGAACTTCCCGTCGAGGCCGACGGGGTTGATGAGCGCGAGGCCGTTCGCCTCACCGACGTTGTAGTCGTCTTCGCCGAAGGCGGGGGCGACGTGGACTATGCCGGTGCCCTCCTCGCAGGTGACGAAGTCTCCGGCTATCACCCTCCAGGCGGGCTTGTCGGTCTTCCCTGCGAAGTGGCTGAATATGGGGTGGTACTCTGTGCCGACGAGGCTTTCCCCCGCCATCTCCCCTACGACCTCCCCCTCCGGGAACCGTTTCTGCGCCAGCTCCTTCGCGAGCACGTACTTTTCGCCGCGGTACTTCATCAGCGCGTACGTGACCTTCGGGTGCACCGCCAGGGCGACGTTCGACAGGAGGGTCCAGGGCGTCGTCGTCCACGCGAGGAAGCTGTAGTCCCTATCCTTCGCCCTCAGGGCGACTATGACGGTCTCGTCACGCACCGTCTGGTAGCCCTGGGCGACCTCGTGGCTCGACAGCGGGGTCCCGCACCTGGGGCAGAGGGGGACGACCTTATGGCCCTCGTAGAGGAGGCCGAGGTCCCACAGCCTCTTCAGGCTCCACCACACGCTCTCTATGTAGTCGTTGTCCATGGTGACGTACGGGTCCTTGAGGTCCACCCAGTACGCCATCCTCTCCGTGAGTGCGTCCCACTCCCTGATGTGGCTGAACACGCTCTCCCTGCAGCGGTCGACGAACCTGTCGACGCCGTACTCCAGGATGTCCTTCTTGCTCTTTAGCTTCAGCTCCCTCTCCACCTGCACCTCCACCGGGAGGCCGTGGCAGTCCCAGCCGGCCTTCCGGGGGACGCTGTATCCGAGCATGTAGCGGAACCTGTTGACTATGTCCTTGAACGCCCTCACCTCGACGTGGTGGAGCGCGGGCGGCGCGTTCGCGGTCGGCGGCCCCTCCAGGAAGGAGAAGCGCTTGCCCTTTCGCGGCTTCAGCGTCTCCTCCATGACCTTCCGCCGCCTCCAGTAGGCGAGCATCCTCTCCTCCAGGGCCTTGGGGTCGTATTCGCCGACTGGGGAAACCATGGAGAAATATATGCAAGGTGCGGGATAAAAACAGCTTTTATCGTAGCCCTTCCCGTGCCTTAACATGGAGAAGGTTGTTCCGGCCGGGCCGGCCGGGGGCGGGCTCTCCGAGGACGAGGCGAGGGCCCGGGCGCGCATGCTCCTTCAGCTTGACGAGCGCTCAAGGGCGCTGGACATGAAGGCGAGGGAGCAGGCGGCGGGAGGCGGCGTCCGGCCGGTCGGGGTGGCGGACCCCCGCTATGGCGCCTACTTCGGCAGCTACTCCAGCCTCAGGCTTTCGCAGATGACGATGGACAACGTCCTCTCGGCGGGCCGCAACGCCGTGTTCCTCTACGACTTGCCGGGTAAGGGGCTCTCGCACGTGATTTGGATGGGGGGGAGCCCGAACGAGTACTGGGAGAGCCTGCCCTCCAAGGAGTGGGATGATTTGAGGTCGAAGCCGGATGTCGTGGAAAAGGCGAACCGGGTCATCGTCGAATCGTACAACCACGCTCTCGGGTTCTACGGCTGGGCCGAGCGGCCGAAGGGTTTCGTGGTGGAGGGGAGCCGCGGCTTCGGCCTGGAGGCCGGGAACGCCCACGGAATCAGGGTCAGCTTCCAGAACATCAGCCCCCTCGTGAAGGCCGTGGAGTCTGGCGACGCTGAGAAGGTAGAGCGGCTCAGGAGGCATTTCGCCGGGGAGGTCGTCCACGAGATGACTCACAATGAGCGGGACGACGGCCTCATAAGCCAGGTGAGGACCGAGATAGCCAGCCATGCCGTGCAGCTCATATTCGACCCGAAGGACAATGTAGTCTACAACGGGCAGCTCGCGGAGTCCCTCGGGAACATACGGAAGTCGCGCGCCGGCGGGGCGAAGCCAGGCGTCTACGACAAAGCCCAGTATGCCGCCCTCCTCATCGTCGCGGACCAGGTCGCCTCCGGCAACCCGGCGTACATGGACGCGGTGAAGGCGGACGGCGACGCCAACAAGCTCTCCGCGCTCTTGCGGCTGCAGGAGTCCATATCGGCGGACGATGCCAGGCGGCTCAAAGAGGAAGCGCTGCCGAAGGTCATGAAGCAGGACGGGGGAGCGCTCCTTGAGGAGGCGAGGGATGTCGAGCGGAAATGGGGGATTAAGCCGGGTGTCCTGACGGAGGCTTGACCAATCAGTCATTGAGCGGCCACAGGCCGGTGTTCCTCGATATCAGCCTTCCGGGTATGTTCATCTTCACAGTCGTCGACATACCGTGGGACGGGATGATTATGAACACGGCGCTCGAGTCCTCCACTCCGGGGTTGAACGTCGGCCCGCTGTACTCGAGCTCCACGAAGTCCCCGGAGCTCAGCCTGTCCAGGGTCCAGTCGCGGCCCCGCTTCCCGTAGGTGATGTTGTACGTGCAGTCCGGGTCCGCGTCGGGCCCGTAGCCGAGCGAGGTGCAGTTCATAACCTTGCTGTTGACGACTATCGGAGTCTCGTTGAACCTCACCGGGTCGTCGCCCTCCCTCAGCCTTATCGCGAAGTTGATGGCGTCCAGCCTCTTGTCGCCGTTGTAGTCCCTGCCGCGGACGGCCTCGACGATGATGGGCCTCTGCATTTCGCCGGTCTTCTCCTTGGAGACGAGCTGGTCGCGCCTCATAAGGCCCTGCGTAGTGGTCATGATTGCGGCCGCGACGACGGCGACGACCAGGAGGAGGCCTATCGTGAGTATGAGGGCGTCGAGCGACGTGATGCCCCTCCTCTCGGGTGCTGGAACCATGTTATCTATCTCCCTTAAGGGTTTAAAATGCCGGGGCGTAATAGTAACCATGCGCCTGGTCATACTGCTCGCCGTCCTCTCTTCGCTCGCCTTCTCCTGCCAGGCGCAGGAGTACACAAAGACCGAGGGCGGCAGGACTTACCGCTGCTACGAGGACCCCTCCCCGAGCGTCGGGGAATGGTGCTGGGAGGTCACGGCCTCCACGCTTAAGCCTACGGCGACGACCATGCGGCCGGCAACGACGATCAGGCCCGAGGACCGGCCTCTCGCGCCAGGCCCCGGCAACGGACAATGCGACCCCGAGATAGGCGAGGACTGCAGGACAAGCACGGAATGCTCATGCCTTGGCGGCCAGACCTGCGACCCCTCAAGCGGCAAGGCGAACCCGCGGGGGTGCGTGTCGCCGTCTGATGCGGTGAAATGCCCGGAAAACGCAGTCGCATACGGTGTCGACTGCGTCTGCAGGGAGGGATACGGGTGGAACGCGGGCAGGACGGCATGCGACAAGACTGGGGAGTCCGCCTGCAAGAACCTCTTCGAGTGCCCCGGAAAGGGCTCCGACTACTGCGGGGGCGACGGCAGAATATACCGTTACACGTGCTTCAGCGGCAAACTCGGCTGCGTGAGGCAGACTGTCCGGGACTGTCCTTCAGCCGGGAACATCTGCCTGGAGGGGGAGTGTCGGGCGAAGCCCAGGGGATGCCTCAAGAAGGACGGGATATGCGACTTCCAGGGCGGCGAAGACTGCTCCAACTGCCCGGACGACTGCGGATGCGATGACCTCAGATGCTCCCCGGGCACGGCGGGGGCGACATCATGGGGTTGCTTCGACCCGTGCCTCGACGTTGACAACGGATACTACTCACGGGCCCTCGACTCCTGCGAATGCAAGCGCGGATTCGACTGGAACGGCAAGCGGACGGACTGCGTCCCGGCTAATCCCTGCGGCTGGAACTCGAAGATGGCGGGCGGGGCGTGCGTCTGCGACAGGGGATACGGCGACTGCGACGGCATCCGGGACAACGGCTGCGAGGCGGACTTCGGCGTCGACGGCGTCAACTGCGGAAGCTGCGGGAAAAAATGCCCCCGGAATGCGGTGTGCGAAGGCGGGAAGTGCGGGTGCCCGAACGGATACGTCGAGGAGCAGGGGCTGTCCGGCGGAGGCTGCGCCCCCCCGGGCTGCGACGGCGACGGCTCATGCGACCCGGGCCGGGGCGAGAACTGCCGGAACTGCTTCGCATGCGCCTGCGACGCGACGGAGATGTGCAACAGCTTCGTCTCATCCCCCCTGACGGACGACAAGGGCTGCAGGGCGTGCGCTGAATTCTGCCTGAAAATCGACCCCCATTACACGTTCCTGGCGGGCGGCGGCGTCAGGTGCGAGTGCTCCTGCGAGGACGGCTACACGTGGGACCCGGAGCTGAAAAGATGTTCCGACGGCAAGCCAGAGTGGGAAAACGTCGCAAGGAAACTGTCCGAGAACAAACCCCTCAGCCCGTGCGAATACATACTCTACCTGAGGAAGCTCGAGGAGGCGAACAAGGACAAGACGTGGAAGCAGATTGTAACCTCGTTGCACAAGGTATATTACGGCTACGACGAGACCAAGTACCCCCTGATAGGCCGCCTCTACAGGGACGGTCCCGAGAACGCAGGTTGGGAGGACGTGGACCTGCTCGGAAGGGTGGGCAGGACCCCGAAGAGGATATACGACTCGAGCGGCGAGCCCATCGAGCTCGGCCACTCATACGCAGGCCTCCGCGGCACGCTGCACCGCGGCAGGCTCTCCTCGTGGGTGTATATGAAGATGTCAACCGACGCCGGAGACAAGTTCCAGGTCCTCTTCATGGAGGACAACTCCCTCCTGCCCGCCGCCAAGGAGGCGTCCAAGAGCGCGTTCGGAGCCGTGTGGAACAGGGCATGGGGCGACAAGGACGCCGCCATGAAGGCGGAGGCCGCCATGGCGGACGGCTACCGCAACATGACTTCCGCATGGATGTACTACGACTGGGACCAGAAGAGGGGGGACGCGGCAGGCGGCTTCCTCAGGGACTATTTCATTGAGAACGGCGACGGCAGGCTTTCCGAGGCTTACAGGGCCTACTTCAGGGACGCTTACCGCCCGTTCAGCAGGGTCAAGAGCATAGACTGCGCCTGACTAAAGCCGTGCGGAGGAGAGCATGCACGCCGTCCACTCCTGCCTGTCGGCGAGACTGTCACAGGCCTCCTGTCCGGCCCCCCCGGAGGCGACCAGGGTCACGCACATCATCCTGTCGGCGGCGTCCATGCCGTCGCACTTCGCCGGGTCGGCCAGGGCGGCCGCGGCGCAGAGTGCCCTGTCCTTGCCGAAGCCGGCGCACTTTGATTCGTCCTTCGAGGATATGGCCGTGCACAGCGCCTTCCCGTCGGAATCCGTAATCTCGCCGCAGGCCGACGGCTTCGCGTAGGCTCCGACGTCGAAGTAGCACCTGTCCTTGGCGGCCGAGTCCAGGATTTTCTCGCATGCGGATTCGTCAGCCGATGCGGAGGCTGCGAGACGGTAGCACCTGTCCCTGCCCTCGGGGTAGCCTATCCTAGCGCAGAGGGCCGGGTCCCTTCCAGCGACGGCGTTAAGCTGAAGGCACGAGTCCGTCTGGGCGGGCGTGCCCGACTGGCATTCGGCGAGGGCCTTTGACCTGTTCTCGGCGGAGCCGCCGTCTCCAGGGCTCAGGCATCCCGAGGCGACGGCGGCCAGGATTAGGGCGGAAAGCAAGCGCATAATCGATATGTCCCGGATTGATTATTAAGTACAAACCTGAAGTAGTATCACGATGGAGCTGCCGTGGACCGAGAAGTACAGGCCGCAGAGGCTTGCGGAGATCGTGGGTCAGGAGGCGATAGTGGAGCGTCTCCAGGCTTATGTGGCCGGAAAGAGCATGCCCCACCTGATGTTCGCCGGGCCCGCGGGCGTCGGCAAGACGACGGCGGCTATGTGCGTCGCCCGCGAGCTCTTTGGGGAGATAGGCCACGACTTCCTGGAGTTGAACGCGTCTGACGAGCGCGGCATCGACGTCGTCAGGAACAAGATAAAGGACTTCGCGAGGACGAGGCCGATAGCCGGCGACTTCAAGATAATATTCCTCGACGAGTCGGACTCCCTCACCGACGACGCCCAGAACGCGATGAGGCGGACGATGGAGCAGTACACGGCGACGTGCAGGTTCATCCTCTCGTGCAACTACTCGTCGAAGATTATCGAGCCGATACAGAGCAGGTGCGCGGTGTTCAGGTTCACGAGGGTGCCGAAGGAGTCGGTGAAGAGGTACCTGGAGCGGATACTGAAGGCCGAGGCCGCGAAATACGACGAGGCCGGCCTCGAGGCCATACTCTACGTGAGCGAGGGGGACATGAGGCGCGCGGTCAACACCCTCCAGAGCGCGGCCGCGCAGGGCGCGGTGACCGAGGACAACGTCTACTCCATCGCCACCCGCGCGAGGCCGAAGGAGATACTGGAGCTCCTGTCGCTCGCCATCTCCGGAAAGTTCATGGACGCCCGGAACCTCCTCGACCGGCTCATGCTCGGAAGCGGCCTGTCCGGCGAGGACATACTCCTTGCGATGAACCGGGAGGCCCTGAACCTAGAGGCCGACGACAAGGTGAAGGTGAGGGTAATAGACCTCGTCGGCGAAGCCAACTTCACCCTGGTGGAGGGCGCCAACGAGCGGATACAGCTTGAGGCCCTCCTGGCCAGGCTCGCACTGTTGAAGTGAATCCCAGCATGGCCCGTCTCTTCGGCACGTCCGGCGTCAGGAGGAAGGTTTCTGAACTGAGCGACGCATTCGCATACGGCCTCGGGCGGGCCGTCGGCTCGTCAGTGGAATCCGCGGTCGCGGTAGGCAGGGACACGAGGGAGAGCGGCCCCAGGCTGGAGGCGGCGTTCATAACCGGGCTCACGGACTCGGGGCGCGACGCGGTGCGGCTCGGCGTGGCGCCCACCCCGACGGTCGGCGTCGCCTGCGCGGAGCTCGGGGCCGGCGTTGTGGTCACGGCCTCCCATAATCCCCCGGACTACAACGGCTTCAAGCTCTTCAGCCGCACCGGGGCGTTCACGCCCTCCGAGGAGGGGATGGTGGAGGCCGCGCTCGCCGGCGGGAAGTTCAAGGAGGGGAAGGGGGCGGTGAGCGAAGCCGACTACGCCCCCCGCCACATACAGATGCTGCTGGACCGCGTCGGAGAGGCCGGCGGCGTCCGGGTCCTCCTCGACTGCGCGGGCGGCGCGGGCAGCGCCGTCACGCCCGAGCTCCTCTTTAGGATGGGCTGCGCCTCGTCCGTAATCAACGACCGCCGTGACGGCGTCTTCCCCCACCCGCTTGAGCCGACAGCCAAGAACCTGGAGGCCACCTGCGCCCTGGTGGGGAAGGCGGGGGTCGACATAGGATTCGCCCACGACGGCGACGCGGACAGGACTTGCGCGATAGGCAGTGACGGAAAACTCATAGAATGGGACACGTTCCTGACCGTTCTCGCCTCCCGGTACGACCGGGTGGTGACGACAGTGGACGCATCGATGAGAATCGAGGAGTTCTGCAGGAAGGTCTACCGGGTTCCTGTCGGCGACGTCGCCGTCTCGGAGGGCATCAGGCGCTACGATGCAGGCTTCGGCGGGGAGCCGAGCGGCACGTACATCTTCCCGGACGTCCACGCGTTCCCGGACGGGGTGGCGGCGGTGGCGAAGGCGGCCAAGCTCGTCGCCGACGGCGTATTCTATAAGCTTGTGTCCGAGATACCCTCCTATCCGATGGAGCGGCTGAAGATACCGTGCCCTCAGGCCTGGAAGGAGAAGGCGATGGGGCAGCTGAGGAGGATGCTCGCCGGGCGCGACTTCTCCGACGTCGACGGGATAAGGGTCGCGGAAGACGACGGCTGGTTGTTATTCCGCCCCTCGGGGACCGAGGAGTATTTGAGGATAACCGCCGAGGCGAAGACGGTGGAGAGGCTCGATGCCCTCCTGAAGGACGGGAGGGAGTTGGTCCGGAAGGCGCTGCTCTAGTTGGTTGCCCGGCGGGCGGCCGAGGAACTATGGTGGGCCGCCCGCCGCATCCAAATGGTGTTTGCAGTAAACAGTTTCGCGGCCGGTTTAATGCAGGCGCGCCAAGAGCCAGGGAAAAGTAATTCCTCATCCGACGCAATGGTACTCCAGGCCCAAAGGCCTGCAGGAGCCTGCGCAACAGTCCCTGTCGGACTCGCAGACGCCGCCATCCCTGGCGCAGCACCTCCCCTCCAGGCAGCGGCCGACGCACTCCCTCGTGACGCTCTCCAGGACGCCGGACTGGCAGTAGAACTCCAGGAGCTCCCCGTCGTCCATGCAGTACTCTGAGGCGCCGATCACGTTGGTCTTGTTGTACCCGAAGTAGCCGGTGACGTTCACCGCCCTAGTGTTGTATTTCCTCCCGCCGTCGGGGTCGATGCACGGGAGCGTGGTCGTCGTGGTCGTAGCCAGAGACCCCTGTTCCTCCCGGTACCTTTCCCCGAGCCTGCTGGTTATCGCGTCGAAGCCGCCGTAGACGTACGTGACGGTCGTGGTCGTCCGAAGCGTTGTCGTCGTCGCCTCCTTCCTCACGCAGCCATCCCCTGGAACGCACACCTCCCAGTCCTGGCAGTGCCAGGCGCCTATGTCCTTGGTGACCCGGTAGACGCAGCGGCCGCCGACGCATCCCATCGGCCCGTACGTGTCCGATATCAGCCTCCCTTCCCCGTCGCAGCCCGGCACCTCATAGGGCTTGCAGTCTGAATAGACGAGGCAGCCCCTGTAAGCGAGGGTCGTGGTGGGCGGATAATAATCGGGCGGCCTCTCCTCAGGCTGCGGCGCGGCTGTCGTAGTGGTGGCGGGCAGGGTCGTCGTCGCATGCTCGCCCGTGACCTCGTCCCTGTCGCATATCAGATTGGCGTCAGCGTCAAGACAGCACGTGTCCGTGAACTGGAGGTACGGCTTCACGCAGACGGGCTTGTCGCGGTCGCATATCCTGTCGCCGTTCTCGTCCAGGCAGCAGTCGCCGCCGACCTGAAGGTACGGCCTAGGGCAGGCCGTCGCCTCTGTAGGCTGCTCCACGCATCCCGCGGCCAAGAGGACGGCCAATAGAGCGATTATCCTGAATCTCATCCAACACACCTTAGACTCTATTATGCCCGTTACATTAAAAGCTCTCATCATCGGCATCTGGGTTCCAGGCCAACCTGATTCGGCCAATCCCTCATCCGATACCCGTATGAGTCGAAGATACCCCTCAAGTCGCCCCAGTTCAAGGCGAACGCTATGTTCCGCGGGTACTCGTCTTTACTGTGGATTATCATCACGCCGTTTTTCCCGCCAAGGGAAATCACGCCGCCCCACGGGGCTATCCCGACCTCATCCCTTCTGAACACGTACGTTCGATATAGCGTTACGAGGATTATCCCCTCTTCCGTCACATAGAGTTTGGCCGAAGGCCAACGATGCATCATACTGAATGGCCAGCTGTCCCAAACCCTGGCGGTGCCGACAAAGGCTGTGCCGGGATAGCTTTTCCAGTGTACCGGCAGATACAGCCTTGCGACCCACACCACCATAGCCACCATTGCTGCCCAGAAACTGTCTGCGAAGATGCCGCTCCACAGAATTACCATGAATAGCGTAAGTAATAACGGCAGCTCGACTAGAATTACCATGACCATCCGCAGGTATTCCCTACGCATCATACTAGCCCCCAGGCATCCCCTAGTCTCTCAGGTGTCGCAGACTACCTCTATGGTCCAGCCCTTCCCCTTCTCCTCGCGGACCCTCATGTCGTGATAGGTCACGGCCTTCACTTCCTTGATGAGCCTGTGCCGCTTCGGGTCGTACCTCTCGCCCTTCGCCTTCGCGACGAGCTTGTACCCTATGGCCTCCTTCAACGTCAGCTGGTAGTCCGAGAACAGCATCTTCTCGGTCGCGAAGAGGTATATCAGCTGCCCCAGGAAGTCGTGGACGAGAGTCTCCGGTTCCCTCACGACGACGGTGATGGTCCTCTCCTCCTTCGGCTCGACCTTGCTCTTTCCCGCTATGGATTCGAACACGGCCTTGGCCGCTTCACTCAGCGCCTCCCCGAGGGTGTTGCCGGTGGCCCTGATCTTCAGGTCCGCCGTATGCTCCAGGAACTCGTAGGCCATCCCAGCTCAGATGTCGTTGTCCAGGACCGAGACTATCTGCATCTTCACGTCGGTCTTGCCGCCCCTGCTCTCGGCCATCGGCTTCTCGCAGACGAGGCATTTTATGTTCTTAGTGGACGCGGAGTCGAATATCACCTGCTCGTTTCCGCAGTCGTTGCACTTGACCTTCAGGAACCTGCTCTTAGTCTTCCACTTCTTGTTAGCGTTCATTGCCCGACCTCCATGGCCTTCTTCGTCCTGGCTGCGAGGTGGCGCTGGTGCTTCTTCTTGCACTGGCCGCACTCCAGGAGCAGGACGACCCTCTTGCCGACCTTGTAACAGGGCTTCTTCGGCGTCCTCGGCATCCCGCCGTATCCCCTCTTGACCTCCTCGAACTTTCTCCTGCCCCTGTTCATGCTCCGCTCCTTCCCCTTCCTGGCCACCTTCACGTTGTGGAGGGTGTGTTTGTTGCAGTGCGGGCAGTTGGTTCTGATCTTGTCGGGGATTTTCATCCGGTAGCAATATAATAAGCAGCCCCCCTTTATAAGCGCCCTAGGCGTTTTCGGCGGCTTTCCCCTCAAGTAGCAGGGCCGCGATGTCCTTCGGGATTTCCACGACGTCGTCCTCCCTGTAGGGGCCGTACTCCCTCATGTCCGGGCCGGTGAACGCCTGCAGGGCCTGCTTCAGCTTCACCTTCACAGTTTCCCTGGCCTTCTCCGCTTCTGGCTCCTGGAGCCTGCGTTCCAGCACCATCGCCCTGTTCTCGGCGACTGCGTCCAGTATAGCCTTGTAGAGCGTCATCTCCTGCCGCATCATGTTGTCCGGCGGCTTCGAGTTCGCCTCGGCCCGGCCGGCGTAGTGGATGACCTTGTTGCTCCTGTGGTAGTGTATCTTCCCTATGTACTCCATTATGATGCTACGGTACTCCCCGACCCCGGGGCTGTCCGCCAGGAGCCTGGCCTCATCATAGAAGCCGTCCGGCAGCTTCTGCAGGGTCGGATTCACCCTCTCCATCCTATATGCCTTCTCCACATCGGCGTATGATATCATGTTCAGCCGTAGCTCGACCCCGTCTTCCCGTACTCGGGGTTGATTATCTGGTCCTTCTCTATGCCCTTCCAGACGCTGCCGTAGCGCTCCTGAAGCTGGTACTCTATCGGCTTCGACTGGTCTATGGCGTCCTTGACGTGTTTGGGCTCTATGTACTCCGACCCCTCGTCCTTCGCGAAGTCGCCTGCGAGCCTGATGACCCCTCCGAGGTCCCTTAGCCTGAGGGTGAGGCTGTTCCGCTGGTCGTCCACCATCCTCGCCCTCTTCCCGGCCTCCTTGATGATGTCCTCCACAGCCTCCCTCGTGGCGTGGGGTATCTTCCCGTCCTTGACTATCTCCTGGGCGACGAACTGGGTCATGCACGCCCGGTTTCCGGGGGTGTCCTCCATCGACGTCTCAAGCAGTATCTCGTAGCCGTTGCCGAGTATCCTGGAGCGGAGGGGCGAGAGTATGTCCTGGACGTCCTTTATGTTGCAGGCGCCGACGAAGACGAAGTCGCAGGGGACGTCCTCCACCTTGATGGAGGCGCCCCCGCTCTGCGGGTTCCTCCCGGTTATCGGGAACTTCCTCTCCTGCATGGCTGTCAGGATGTAGTTCTGGAGGTCCCCGAGGTGCGGGAGCTCGTCGATGAAGAGGACGCCCTCATGGGCCTCGTGTATGGCGCCCGGCACGACGCGCAGGTATGCCGGGGTGCCTATCTTCGGGTCCATCCCGTATGGGTCGTGCCTGACGTCGCCGAGGAGCTCGACCTCGCTCGCCCCGGTTGCGTGGACGAAGTTCTTCCGTAAGACGGGGACGATGGTGTGCATCAATCTCCTGCCGGCGTCCCTGAGGCCGGCCTCCAGGTTCTCGCCTATCACCGCGACCTTCAGCCCCCTCCGCTGGTAGACGAGGACGTGTTCGACGCCGTCTGCGCCGTGCCTTGACGCCCGTATCTCATCCCTCCTGGCGACCCGCTTCAGCCTGTCCGTCCCGCACTTGCCGCACACGGTGGCGTCGAAGCGCCCCATGGCCCCGCAGACCGGGCACTTGAATCCGAGCTGCTCCGCGACGTACGGCGGCACATCCTCCGGGAAGACGAGCTTCACGTTGCTTGAGTGCTTCACGGCCTCGACGTAGGGCTTCTGCATGTTCGAGGGGTTGTGGACTACGTTAACCTGCTCCGTCGGCTTGCCGAGGTGGTTCGCAAGGCCCTGCGCGAGCATGCTCTTGCCGACACCGGGCGGCCCGACGAGGAGGAGGTGCCTCCTCTGTTTGACCGCCAGCCTCACCTTCTTGACCGCGGACGGCTGGCCGATGACCTGGTCGAGGACGTCCTTCGGTATCCTGACGTCCTTGGTGGTCTCCATGCCCTCAAGCTGCGCCGGCCCCTGAGACTCCCTCCTAACCATCGAATAGTATATACCTTATATAAAGATATCACCGGAGTATCAGTTCCGCGGCCTCCAGGAGGTCCCTGGCCTCGTATGTGGGCTTGGTCTTGTGGAGCCCGTCCCTCCCCCCCAGGCCGGTCGCGACGAGTATGGTCCTTGCGCCCGCCCGGGCGCCTGTCTCCACGTCCTTGGTGTTGTCGCCCACGAACCACGACCCCTTCAGGTCCAGCCTGAACGTCTCGGCCGCTAGCTCCACGAGGCCGGTCATCGGCTTCCTGCAGCCGCACCGGTCGTCGGGGTGGTGGAGGCAGGAGTAGATGCCGTCTATGCGGCCGCCGGCGGACTCCACGTCCCAGAGCATCCGCGCGTGCATCCCCTCAAGGGCCTCCCCGCTCATCAGGCCCCTTGCGACGGCGCTCTGGTTCGTGACGACGATTACCTTGTACTCGGAGGCTGCGAGGAGCCTCAGGGCTTCGAGGCTGTTGGGGAGGAACTTGAACTCCTCCTGCGACGTCACGTGGCCTTCGACGTGCTCGTTGATGGTGCCGTCGCGGTCTAGGAAGACGGCGCGGTTTGTCATCGCGACAGCGCGTCCTCTACGAGGCCGCATATTATGTGGGCGGCGGTGATGTGGGCCTCCTGTATCCTCGGCGTCTCGGCCGAGTCGACGGTTATGCAGGCGTCGCACAGGCCCTTCAGCTTCGCCCCTCCGGCACCCGTGAACCCCACCACCTTCATGCGCCTCTTCCTGGCGGCTTCCACCGCCCTGATGACGTTGGCGGAGGTGCCGCTAGTTGAGAAGGCGACGAGGACGTCTCCCTCCCTGCCGAGCGCCTCCACCTGCCTTGCGAAAATGTGCTCCGCCCCGTAGTCGTTGGCGAGGGCGGTGAGTATCGAGGTGTCTGTCGTGAGCGCGACCGCCGGCAGGGGCGGCCTCTCCCTCACGTACCTTCCAACGAGCTCCGCGGCCATGTGCTGGCTGTCGGCGGCGCTGCCGCCGTTGCCTGCGATGAGCACCTTCCCCCCCGCCCTGTACGCGGAGACGATGATTCTCGCGGCCGCATCTATGTCGGCGGCCCGGAGGCTCTCCCTGGCCTTCGCGCTCTCCGCCAGGGCCTTCCCTATTTCGCCTTGCATTTGCCCTCGACCTTCTTCCAGTCCTCGAGGAACTTCTGGATCCCTATGTCCGTGAGCGTGTGGCTGAACATCTTCCTGAGGACCGTGAACGGCACGGTGACCACGTGGCAGCCGAGCTTGGCGCAGTCGGCGACGTGGATGGGGTCCCTGACGCTCGCCGCGATGACCTCGGTCCTGAGGCCGTAGTGCTCGAACATCATGAGTATGTCCGCGATGAGCTGCATCCCGTCCCAGCCCTGGTCGTCGAGGCGGCCTATGAACGGGCTCACGTATGTCGCCCCCGCCTTGGCGGCGATGAGCGCCTGGTTGGCGCTGAAGACGAGCGTTACGTTGGTCTTGATGCCCTCGGAGGACAGCTGCCTCACCGCCTTTATGCCCTCCTGCGTCATCGGTATCTTGACGACGACGTTCTTGCCGAGCTTGGCGAGGTCGCGCGCCTCCCTGAGCATGCCCTCCGCGTCGAGGCTGACGGCCTCGAGGCTCACAGGCCCATCCACGGCGGAGAGGATGGATTTCGCCCCCGCCCTGAACTCGCAGTCCTCCTTAGCGAAGAGGGTCGGGTTCGTCGTCACTCCGTCCAGTATGCCCCAGGATTTCGCGGCCTTTATCTCCTCTATGTTGGCCGTATCTATGAAGAATTTCACGCAACCACCTCGATTGTGCGAATATATTGGAAGGAACTCATTATATATCTCTCCCGCATGGTGGATTATGCGCACTCGACTCTGGGCCATAGGACTGGTGTTCGCGAGCACCCTCCTGGCGGCTACCGGGCAGATTCTCCTCAAGTCGGGGGTGAACTCCCTCAGCCTGGACGCATATTCGCTCGTCACCAACATCCCCCTCATCGGCGGCTACTTCCTATACGGGGTGAGCGCCATCGTCCTCGTCATAGCGCTCAAGTACGGGGAGCTGTCCGTCCTGTACCCGGTCTACGCGATGAACTTCATCTGGGTGTCGCTGGCGTCGCCCTACTTCTTCCCGTCGGACTCGATGAATCCGATGAAGTGGGCGGGGGTCCTCCTCGTCGTCGCCGGCGTGACGGCAATCGGAGTAGGGAGCCGCGGGGGAAAGGATGACTGAACTGTGGGCGGCGGGGCTGATAATGTTCGCCTCGTTCCTGGGCTCGTTCGGCTCGCTCTATTTCAAGCGCGGCGCGGTCAAGCTCCACCGGGACATCAGGTCCATCGTCACGAACAGGGAGCTGTTCACGGGAGTCCTCATATACGGGGTCTCCACGGTCTTCTACGTCGTCGGTGTCCGGGGGGGAGAGCTGTCAGTCCTATTCCCGCTCGTCTCCACCGGATACGTGTGGGTGTGCATCCTGTCCGTGAAATACCTGGGGGAAAAGATGAACGCCCTCAAGTGGGCGGGGATATGCCTTATCGTCCTGGGGGTAAGCGTCATCGGCCTTTCCCACCCTTAATATACCGCGCAGCAAATATCTTTCGGTATGGACGACAGTCTAGCCAGGAGGCTTGAAGGCAGGACCGTTCTCGTCACGGGCGCGGACGGGTTCATAGGCAGCCATCTGACGGAGGCCCTCGTCGGCGCCGGCGCCGACGTGCACGTGTTCATCAGGGCGACGTCGAGCGGTGAGATGAAGAACATCAGCCCGCTAATGAGGCAGATTAAGGCCCACAGGGGCGACCTCGCGGACCCGCTGGCGGTGCGTCTGGCCGTGAAGGCCCTCAAGGACGGCGGCGCTGACAAGCCCATAATATTCCACATAGGCGCGCAGGCGCACGTCGGCGAAAGCTGGCGGAGGCCCTACGAGACGTTCCAGTCCAACATCTACGGGACGATGAACCTCCTGCAGGCCATCGTGGACCTCGACCTGGAAATCGGCGTCCTCGACTTCGCAGGCACGAGCGAGGAGTTCGGGAACATGATGGAGGAGATGAAGGACCTCTACAAGTTCAGGGACAACGGCATAATCGTGTTCAACGAGAAGAGTCCACTCAACCCGGAGAGCCCGTACGCGGTCTCGAAGGTCGCGGGGGACTTCCTGTGCAGGAACTACCACAAGGCCTACGGACTGCCGGTGGTCGTCACCCGCATGTTCAACAACTACGGGCCCCGCCAGAACCCCAGGTACGTGACCGGCACGATAATAACGCAGGCCCTCAGCAAGAAGGAGGTCCTGCTCGGCGCGCTTGAGCCCACCCGGGACTTCACATACGTCCTCGACGGCGTGAGGGGCCACATATATGCGGCCCTGAAGGGCCGGCCCGGCGAGACGTACTCGTACGGCTACGGGGAGGACATATCCATAGGCGACTGGGCGCGCTTCATCCTGGACGTCGGCGAGGCCGAAGGCTACTGGAGCGGCGTGAAGGTGAAGCAGGTCAGGAGCAGGTACAGGCCGAAGGGCACCGACCTCATGCGCCTGGGGGTCGACTACGGGAAGATGAAGCGGCAGACCGGGTGGAAGCCGAAGTTCGACCGCGAGTACGGGGTAAGGGAGACGATAAGGTACTACGCGGACAACCGCGACAAGTGGTGGGGCAGGATTGACTGGTAGGGTTCTCGTAACAGGCTACGGCGGATTCATCGGCCGGCACCTATGCAAGGGGCTGCTCGACGGCGGGTTCGCCGTGTACGGGGCGGACCTGAGGGACGCGAATGTCCCTGGGGTCGGGCACAGGAGGCTCGACGTTTCGAAGCCGGCCGGCTATTCGAAGCTGCCCGGGAAGGTCGACTCCGTCGTCCACCTGGCGGCGATAGCATCCATCCCCCGGGCGGGGAGGGACTACCTGCGCACATACGACGTCAACTCGGTCGGCGCGTACCATGCGGCGAAGTACGCCGCCGAGCACGGGGCGCAGTTCATACTCGCGTCGTCGTCGAAGGTCTACGGCGCCCCCGTCCGCCTGCCGGTGGACGAAAGCCACCCGCTCGCCCCAGCCAACACGTACGGCCGCTCGAAGAGGGTGGCGGAGGAGTTCGTTCGTGCGCTGCAGGCGGACTCTGGCCTCCCCTTCTGCATACTCCGGCAGTTCAACGTCTACGGGCCGGGGCAGTCGGAGGAGTACTTCATGCCCGGCGTCGTCTCGCAGCTGAGGAGGGGCGACCGGGTCATGGTCGGCGACGTCACCCTCCGGAGGGACTTCCTTGCGGTCCGGGACCTTGTGGAAGCGTACATGCTCATCATCGGCCGGCGGCCGGCAGGCCTGTCGGTCTGCAACGTCGGCGGAGGCGAGAGCCTGCTTCTAGAGGACGTCGTGAAGGCGGCCGGCCGCGTCATGGGCAGGAGTCCGTGCATCCTGGTCGACAAGGCCCGCGTCAGGGCGGACGTCTCGGAGATATACTCCGGGAACGCCGGCCTCCTCAGCCTGGGGTGGAGGCCGAAGAAAACCCTTGAGGAGGGCATCCGCCTCCTGGCGGGTGATTGAAGTGCCTGACCTGTCAGTCGTGATACCAACCCTCAACGAGGCCGGGAACGTGGCGAAGCTGATTCCCAGGGTCGAGGACGAGTTCCGGGCCCTGGGGGTTTCCGGCGAGGTCGTGGTAGTCGACGACAGTTCCACGGACGGGACCCGGGAGGCGGCGGAGGCAGCCGGTCGGCAGTACGGCAACGTCAAGGTGGTGGTCAGGGGCGTGCGCGACGGCCTGGGCAACGCCCTCCGCCGCGGCGTCACGGAGTCGTCGGGGGAATTCATTGTCTTCATGGACGCTGACTTGAGCCACGACCCGAAGGAGCTCGGGGCGCTTTTGGCGGCCCTCAACTCCAACGACGTAGTCGTAGGCTCCAGGTTCATCGAAGGCGCCAGGATGCAGCGCACCCTTTCGAGGAGGCTGATATCCGGGGCTTACAATCATGTGGCCCGGCTGCTCCTTTCCGTCGGCGTAGCCGACGTGACGAGCGGATACAGGGGTTTCAGGAAGAGCGCCTTCACGGCGCTCGCCATCTCCTCGGCCGGGCCGGAGATACACTCCGAGCTCGTCGTGAAGGCGTGCGTCGCAGGCCTCAGGGTCGCCGAGGTGCCGGTCGCCTACAGGGACCGCTTGGAGGGGGAGTCGAAGCTCAACTACGCCGCAATCGGCCCAGGATATGCGAGGGTGCTCGTCCTCGCCTTATATGCGAAGGCAGCGAATTTGTTTAAACGAAATGGATGAGCGTAGGCTCGTGCAGGCCGCCATCGCGGCGGGCGCATTAGTCCGCATAGCGTTCTGGCTCACCGCCCCCGTGACGGGGGACGCGGCGATACACTACAGCGTCGCAAGATACATCGCAGAAAACCAAGCGATACCCTCCTTCGAGCCGGCTTCGGGGCCGAACCCGTTCTGGTGGCCGCCGCTCTTCCACATAATATCGGCCGTCCTGTACCGGCTGACCGGCGTCCTCACCCTGGCGCCGCTCGTCTTCGGCGTACTCGGCCTCCTGGCGATGAGCGCCTTCGCCAGGGCGCATTACCCGAGGCTCGAGCTCCCGGCGGTGTCTCTCCTGGCATTCCTCCCCCTCCACATGTACTACAGCGGCATCGGATACTTCGAGACCCTCCTCTTCCTCCTTGCCGTGGCGGCCTTCCACAACTACATGCGCTTCATGGAGTCGCAGGAGGGGAGGCACCTGGCTTACGCGGCCGTGTTGTGGTGCCTCTCGGCCGGGACGCACTATCACGGCTTCGTGCCCACCGTCGCAATCGGCGCCCACCTCCTCCTGAGGGACCGCCGCCGCGCCATTGCCTTCCTGGCTGCCGTGGCAATCCTGTCCGGCCCATGGTACCTCCGCAACTACATGGTATTCGGCAACCCGGTCTGGCCGAAGCTGTCCGCCGGCCACTTCCCTGGCGACGCAGCCTACGCCACGCTCACGCCCGCCCAGGCCATCTTGCAGCTTGCGAGCCCGCTCTCGTGGGCGGGCGTCTACCTGGACTTCTGGACGGGCGCCCCGAATTCCGGCGAGGACTTCGCAGCCAACGCCGCCGCAGGCCGGGCAATGTACCCCCTCTTCGACATCCTGCTTCTGCCGTGGTTCGCAGCATCCGCGGCCGCCACCCTCCTTGCCGTCTGGGGTTTCAGGAGGATGCGCAGCCAGGACGCCAGCATCCTCCCGCTCCTCGCGTTCGCCTCATGCCTCATATTCTTCGCGGCTAACAGCCTCGCGAGGATGTTCATAGCCTTCCTTCCGTTCGCCCTGATTTTCGCAGCCGAAGGATACGCCGCGGCAAAGTTCAGGCGGAAGCATCTGGCCCTCCTCGCGGCCTTCCTCCTCTTCGCCGGCGGCTCCTACGGGTACGCTTACACGTACAAGACGATGAGGGACCCGTACATGCCGTTCTTCCTTGCGATGCGTGAGCGGCTGCCACAGGACGCGCGGGTGGTGATGCCCTTCAACGTCGGCGAGTGCGCCTACTTCAGCGGGAGACAGTGCGTGCGGATAGGGAGCGCAGGGGGCATAACCCGGCCGACAGCGGATGACCTGGAGGACGTCCTCAGGGCGGGGGGTATATCCTACGTGTGCTGCAGCGGCATCAACTGGGACGAGGTGTCGGTCGGGGACAGGCTGATTTGCGACAGCTTCAATGAGAGTGCGCCGTCCATCGACTACGCTTTGGACGGCGCCTGGGGGAGATGCTGGCGGACTGGCAACTGAGGAGCGCTTTTTTTCCTCCGCCGGAGATATCATACTGATGGCCAGGGTCCTCGTCACCGGCGGAGCGGGCTTCATCGGCAGCCACCTGTGCGAACGCCTCCTCGCGGACGGCTACGGGGTGGTGTGCGTGGACAGCCTCGACGGATACTACAGCCCGGCCTTGAAGCGCCGGAACGTCGCATCCCTCAGGGGGGGCTTCAGGTTCGTGGAGGCGGACATACTGGACGCGAGGAGGATGCGCCGCATAGTCTCGAAGGAGAAGCCGGACTACGTGGTCCATGAGGCCGCCCGGCCGGGCGTGCGCGCCTCCGTCCTCAATCCCGGAAAGACGCTCGAGGCGAACGTCATGGGGACGGTCAGCCTCCTGTCCGCCCTATCGGGCTCCCGGATAAGGAAGCTGGTTTTCGCCTCCTCCTCGTCCGTGTACGGGGCGGTCAGATACCTCCCATTCGACGAGGAGCACCCGAAGAATCCAATATCCCCCTACGGCGCAAGCAAGCTCGCCTGCGAGGACTACGTGAGGATGTACGGCGAACTCCACGGCGTCGAGACGGTCTCGCTCAGGTACTTCACGGTATATGGGCCGAGGATCAGGCCGGACCTGGCGATATCCAAGTTCGCGGCCGCGGCCCTGGACGGAGGCTCCCTCCCCGTGTACGGCGACGGCGGCAGGAGGCGGGACTTCACGCACGTATGCGACGCCGTCGACGCCACCGTGCGCGCCCTCGCCAGAGGCGGGGGGCAACTCAACGTCGGCGGAGGAACGGTCCTGACAGTGAAGGAGCTGGCGGAAAGGATAATCTCGCTCGCAGGCGGAGGCAGGATACGTTACGTGGCCGGCCAGCCGGGCGACGTCGAACAGACGATGTCGGACACCAGGCTCGCCAGGCGCGTCCTCGGCTGGCGCCCGAAGGTCCGTTTCGACGACGGCCTCAGGGAGACGGTGGAGTGGGTGAGGGAGAGCAGCCGGCATATAAGCGGGTAAATCAAATTAGGAAATATGCTCTTGGAGGGGGTGCTCCTATCAGTCCTCGCGGTATCGGCCGGCTACCTGATGTTATCGGCCGACAGGAGGCTCAGCGGCAACGAACTCATGGCGTCGGCGCTCGCGGCCTCTACCTTCGTCCTGGCGGCCTCCGCCCTGCCTTATTTCGGCCGCCCGCTCGACAACTGGGTTCCCTCCTCGATGGTGGTGCTGGCGGCGGGGGTCGTGTTACTCAGGGGCCTGCCCGCGTTCCGCGTCGACCGCCGCCTGCTACTCCTCTTCGCCGTCGCATTAGTGATGCGGCTCTCCCTGATACCCGCCAGCCCCTATCCCTCAAGCGGCGACAGCATGGCTCACTACATGTTTGCGGAGAGCCTGCTGTCGAGCAACTGGTTCACCTACCAGGTAGTGGACAACTACTGGACGCCGTATGAGGCGCCCCCGATGCCGATGCACTACAGGCCGCCGCTCTTCAACATCCTCGTCGCCGTGTGGCTCGCGTTCTCGGGCCCGAGCTTCGCGTCGGCCCAGGTCGCCTCGTCCCTCTTCTCGGCATCCATCGTCTTCCCAGTCTACCTCCTGGCGGAACGCCTCTTCGGGGAGCGCACGGCCAAATGGTCCGCCTGCCTGGCGGCCTTCAACCCGTTCCTCGTGGAGCAGTCCGTAGGCGTGGAGCCGAGGACGATGGTGGCGTACCTCCTCCTCATGACACTATACTTCCTCCTGAAGGGGAAGGAGTGGTGGCCGTACTACTCGGTGCTTGCTGCATTGTCGTACCTCGCCCACCCGAGCGCACTATGGTTCCTGCTCGCTTATGCGGCGGTCTACGCCTGGATGAACAGGGGATGCGCATTGAACCGGCAGCTTGTCTTCGCCGTAGTCGTCTTCGCCGCCGTCGCCTCCCCGTGGCTCCTCAGGAACCACCTGCTCTACGGCAGCCCGTTGTACAGCACGAACTCGTACCTCCCCCTCCTATCCGCGGTCGACGGCTACGCGACCCTTGAGCCGCCGACATTGGACGGGTACGTCAAGTCGCTCGGGGGCTGGCCGGCGGGCGCACTGAAGGCCGCCGGCATAAGAGCCCTCAACATCGTCACCTCCTACGTCCCTCCCCCACACAAGGCCCTCGAGTACGGCCTCGTCTGGGTGCTCAGGAACCCGCTCATAGGAATAGCCACGCCACTTATCCTGGCATTCGGCCTCGTCTCAGCGGCCGCCCTGTCCAGGCGGGGATTCAACCCCCTCGTGGCGGTCGCCGCGGTGGCCAGCGTCCTCGCCCCCTTGCCACTCGGCTGGCCTTCGTCGAGCAGCGTGAGCATAAGCTCGCTCGCCCCCCTGGTGCCGCTCTACACGATACTCGCGGTGCACTGGGCCCTGGGCAGGCGAAATAGGAGCGCGCTCCTTGCCGCGGTCTGGGCCGCCATGCTCATACAGGGGGCGGTCCTCTTCGCAGACAGGTCCTCCCCCGGCCCGGACTTCGACATGCTCTGGTGGGTGGACTCCAACACCGAAGGCAACTCCGTAATCATGTCCGCGGACGCGAACGCCATATCCTACTACACGTCGCGCCCCACCTACACGACCCCATACGAGCCGAAGGAGCGGATAATGGATGCGATAGGCCGCTTCGGCGTGGACTACCTCGTCGTCGGCAAGGCTGACCTGGGCCTCAGGGACCTTGATGCGGGATGGCTTGACGGCGCATACAGGCTGGCGTACGTGAGCCGGGACTACAGGATATACGACACCCGGGTCTAGATTATCCTCGGCTCAGGCAGCGGGACAATGAACTTCCCCCTGTAGCCCCTCCCCCTAATCTTCGGGGCGAGCTCGTCGGCTATGTGCCATGAGAAGAGGAGCGCATACTCCGGCTGGTCCTCGTAAAGCCTCGACTCCTCGACGACCGGTATGAGCGTCCCGGGCATGCACTTGCCTATCTTGTGGGAACCTTCCACCTCGAGGACGCAGTCGACGACGCCCTCGTCGAGGCCTACGTAGCTTATGAGCGTACTGGCCCGGGAGGGGGCGCCGATGCCATACACCCGAGCGCCTGATTCCTTGACCTCAAGGAGGAGCCTGTGAAGCCTCAGCTTGGACATGACCACCTTCTTCGCGAACTCCCCGAGCCTCCCGATGCCCATGAGATCCCGGTCCTCCCTCAAGAGGAGCTCGCGCACCGAGTCGCGAACCGGATACGCCCCCTTCCTGGCCGCGTAGACCCTGACGGAGCCGCCGTGCGTGGGAATCTCCCTGGCGTGGAAGACCTCGAGGCCGTGCCGCTCAAGCAGGCTCTTGAGGCTGTGGAGGCTGTAGTACCTGAGGTGCTCGTGGTAGACGGTGTCGTACTGGAGCGTCTCGACGAGGCGCAGGAGGTAGTGGGACTCGGAGATGAAGACGCCGTCCTTCGGCATCAGCCTCTTCACCTGCCTGACGACGTCGTTGGGCTTCTCGATGTGGGCGAACACGTTCGTCGCTGTGACGACCTTCGGCTTCCCATACTTCCTCAGAATCCTGTCCGCGACCTCGGGCCTGAAGTAGTCTATTATCGTCGGTATCCCCCGCTTTATGGCGGTCCTCCCTATCTCCTCCGGGGTGACGCCGAGGACCCTGTGGCCGTCCCTGAAGTTCGAAAGGAGGTTCCCGTCGTTGGAGCCGATGTCGACGACGAGGTCGTCCGCGCCGAGTTCGACGAGCGTCCTGCATTCCCTGTAGAGGTCGGCGAAGTTCTCCCTCAGTATCCTCGTGGTGCTCGACGTGTACGGGTACCCCGGGGGGAAGAGGACCTTCGGGTCGACCGTGAGGCCAAGCTGCACCAGGCTGCAATCGGGGCAATGGAGAACCTCGGCGGGATAGCTCGGCTGCTCCCTCGGCCTCTCCCCGATCGGCCTCATCTCGTTGACCGGCGGCATGAACCCGAGGAATATCACCCGCTCGAGCGCCTTGGACCCGCACACCTGGCATCTGTCGACGACTACGCTGCCGCCGGTCCCGTAAGCCGAGTCAGACCCTCCTCCTTTTTTCCGAGTTCTCATCATACCACCTTACTGTCTCAGCCACGCCCACATTAAATGGGACCCGCGGCTTATAACCGAGCCTCCTGAGCTTCGTGATGTCCGGGCAGCGCCTGAGCGTGCCGCCGCGGGCCGCCTTCCCGGGCACGACCGCGACCTTCTTCCCATAATATCTGCCGACCTCCTGGGCGAGCTCCCTGATGGTCCTCTCCTCGTCCGTGCCTATATGGTATATCCCCATGTGCCTGCCCTTCCCTAGCACCCTCATGAGGCCGTCCGTGAAGTCGCGTATGTGGCAGAATGCGCGCGTCTGCCTCCCGTCGCCCTGTATCCTGAACCTCATCAGCCCGCCCCCGGTCTTCGCCGCCTGCGCCTTCATCCTCAGCGCGAACTCCGGTATCACGTGCTCCCATCCCATGTCCGGGCCGTAGACGTTGTGGGGCCTGAAGACGAGGACGCGGCCGAACCGCTTCCTCCCGTAGTTCAGGGCCAAGAGCTCGCTGATTATCTTCCCTCCTGCGTAGGAGTACCGTGGGTTCAGGGGGTCCGGTATCGCGAGCGGGGCGTCCTCGCCCGTCGGAATCATCGGGGGCGTTTGGTAGACCTCGCTCGAGGAGGCGAGTGCAAGCTCCCCGACGCCGTTTGCGATGCATCCGTCGAGGACGTTCATCATCCCCTTCACGCCGACTTCGAGCACGAGCTCCGGCATAGTGTAGAAGTACTCTGTCCCGTTGATGAAGGCGAGGTGCACGACGGCGTCGACGCCGCGGCAGGCCTCCCTGACGGCGGCCGGGTCCCTGATGTCGGCTTCCACGAACTCGATGCAATCCGCCACGTCCGCCAGCCTCCCTATGCTTCCGCGGAGGTTGTTGTCGAGGACGCGCACGCTTGCGCCTTCCCCCACGAGCCTCCTCACGAGCGCGCTCCCTATGAAGCCGGTCCCCCCGGTGACAAGGTACTTTTTCATTCTGTGAGAGTCGTCTTCGGTATCCTGAGCGCGGGCCTCTGCATCCTCTTCCCCCTCAGGTTCCTGACGGCCCACAGGAACCACCTCAGGTACTCCCAGAGCCAGGGGCCGACACTGAATGTCGACTTCCCGCCGTACAGGCGGTCTATCGAGACTATCGGCACCTCGCCGAGCCTGAGGCCGGCGGCCTGCGCCTTGATGGCTATCTCGAATACGACGACCCATCCGACCGGCTTCGACTCGAGCTTGATTTTATCGAATATGCTCTTCCTGAACATCTTTATGCCAGTGGTGGAGTCCGTGAAGGATGAGCCTGAAAGAAGCATGAGTGTCCTGTTCCCGACGCGGGAGAGCATCCCGCCAATCATTGAGCCCCCGAGCCGCCTGCCTCCATGGGCGTATCTGGTGCAAGACACGAGGTCGCATCCCTCGTCCATGAGGGCTGTCATGTCCTCTATCGCGAGCACCGGCCCCACCTCGTCGGCGGCGAAGATGAGTATGTACTCGCCGGCGGAGGCCGCGACCCCGGCGCGTATGGCGTTGTCGACCCCCCTGCCGAGGGTGTTTTCGACGAGCCTGACGTTCGGGTACCTTCCCTGCATCGCCTTCACCGCCGGGACCGTGTCGTCGTCGGGGCTGTCGTGTACGACGAGGACCTCGTGCGGGGTTTCGACGACGGCCTCCAGCACCCTGAGCATGATGGGGATGTTCACACCCTCGTTCCTGACCGGCATCAGCACCGTGAGCTTGACGTCGCCTTTCATCCCAGGCAACCCCTTATCTCGTCGCAGACCCTCTTCACGTCGTCGTCCGTGTTCGTGAACGCGGAAGGCAGCCACAGCGCCTTCGG
>JBFYKH010000025.1:0-4058 GCA_041306075.1 Candidatus Altarchaeota archaeon | reverse complement strand
CTCTCCGAGATGAGCTTATACCGCTCCAGGTCCTCGTTGACCGGCCCCGGCGGCAGAAGGTCCTCGACCGCGTAATGGGCGCGGCCCGCCGATTCCGGGAGGCTTTCGCACACCGCCTCGCCGATGCTGTACATGCCCCTGCCCACCCTGGTGCTCAGTACGAGCACGGGCGGAGTGAGTCCTTGAAGTATGGGGGCCATGCTGCCTGGTACCATGAGTTGGATAATAAGACGACTGGACGGTTAAAAAAAAACAGGCGGCAGGGGATGTTTTATATCCCCGGTAGCATATCTTGATGCGATGGCAGGGCGGATGCTTTGGCGTCCATATGCTTAATTAGCCGGCGGCCTTATGTCAGTTGACTTCAGCTTCAGGGAGTTCTTCCATCCCCTTGAGATATGCAGGTTAAGGTCTTTCCTGGAGCGGAGCCAGTGGTATCCTAAGGAGGAGCTCAGGGCGTACCAGGACAGGAGGCTCCGGGAAATCCTCAGGCACGCCTACAGGAACGTCCCGTACTACAGGAGGCTGTTCGATGGGCTCGGGCTCAAGCCAGAGGACTTCAAGGGCGCTTCAGACCTCGGGAAGCTGCCCCTCCTCACCAAGGACCTCCTGAGGAGGAACTTCGAGTCCCTCAAGGCCGTGAACGCCCGGGCGTACAAGCCCGTATCCCGCCAGACGACGGGCACCACGGGGGAGCCCGTCAGGTTCCTGCTCGACAAGCCCGCCAACGTGCTCGAGTTCTGCTACTACTGGAGGCACTGGTCCTGGGGGGGCTACAGGCTCCACGACCCGGTCGCGGAATTCTCCCTGCACCACTTCATAAACGCCGGCATCAACAGGCTTTCCGACTATTCGCCCCTGACCAACAGGATGGTCCTGAACCCGTCCAAGGTCTCCCCGGCCAGCGTCGAGGAGATGACGCGGGAGATTAGGCGCAGGGGGGCGAGGTTCCTGAAGGGGACCCCGTCCGGACTCCATGCATTCGCAACCCTGCTTGACAGGGGAGGATTCGACGCGCCGCCCCTGAATGCCGTCTTCACCACCGGGGAACTCCTGATGCCGAAGCAGAGAAAGGCTGTGGAGGATGCGTTCGGGTGCTGTGTGCTCGACTCCTACGGCCACATGGAAAGGACCGTCGGCATATCCCAGTGCGCCCTCGGGGGCTACCACGTCAACATGGAATACGGGGTTTTGGAGGTGGACGGCGACGCCTGCTTCTCACCGGACCAGGGTGTCGAGGGGAGGGTCGTCGGCACATCACTGCATAATTTCGCGATGCCCCTGATAAGATACGATGTGGGGGACATCATGGAAAATGGCGGCGGCCTATGCGGATGCGGCCGGGGGCTCCCGTTGTGCGGCGGCATACGCGGCAGGACGCAGGATGTCGTCGTCACCCCCGACGGGCGCCAGATAACCAACCTATTCATCCTCTTCAACGACCTGAAGGAGGTCAGGTGGGTGCAGATAATCCAGGAGGACTTAAGCCATATGAGGGTAGAGCTGATATGTGAGGGGGCCGAGGGAGGAAGCGGAGAGGACGTGCTCCTATCCAGGCTGAAGGCCATCATGGGCGAAGGCGTGAACGTCGAGATGGATTATCTCCCCCGGGAAATGCTTGCAGACAGGCTGCGGAAAAAATACGTGCCGGTCGTATCCAAGGTTGGATTGGGGGCGGAGTTGTAAAATGCCGAAACCATCCGTCGGGAGCCTGAGAAGGGCCGTCATGCGGCACCCCGTTTACATGGGAAACCTGCTGCGCCAGAAGTGCAGTTTCCTCATGAGGCGGAGGTGGTTCGCGGCAAACAACGCGAGGACGAACGCCGTCCCGGAACCGCTCGTCTACAAGTTCCTGCTCACGCTCGAGTGCAACCTCAGATGCGGCGGGTGCATGGAGTGGGGGGACACCGGATGGTGTAAGGGTGCGGGGGACAACCAGTACCGGGGGGACCTTGATTGGACAATCCTCAAGGACACGGTAAACGACGTCGCGGGCAGGCGGCCGTCGTTCATATTCTCCGGCGGGGAGCCCCTCCTGTACGGCCGATACGGCGAATTATGCAGGCTGATGAAGAGCAAAAAGTGCTCCGCCATCGTCTGCACCAACGGGACACTGCTCGACAGGCACGTCGAGGACATAGAGGGGAACCCGTACGTCAGCTACCTCGTGTCCCTGGACGGGCTGGGGGGCGTGAACGACCGTCTGAGGGGGGAGGGCGTCTATGACAAGGTCATCGGAAACATCAGGCTCCTCAAGTCCCTCAGGAGCCCGCCGTACGTCGGCCTCCAGTTCACGATAATGCCGGAGAACGTCGGGGGAATCTACGACTTCTGCAGGGAGGCGGCGAAGCTCGGCGTCGACTGGGTCCTCCTCAACCCCTGCTGGTTCATCACGCCCAAGGAGGCTGGCGAGTACGAGGCGTATATGAGGGAGAATTTTGGGGTCGAGCCTGTGACGCATAGGGGGTACATGAGGCCGTACGAGGCGGACGCGGAGGAGTTCGCAAGACAGATGGAGATGGTGGATGGGGAGAAGTGGCCGATGCAGGTGTCATGCTACTTCAAATCCCCGGCTGAGGACATGAGGAGGTACGTCGGCGGGGACAGCCGCCCCGGGGAGGGTGCGGTGTGCTTCAAGCAATGGCTGAGGGTGGATGTGACGAACTCCGGGAAGGTTGCCCCGTGCATCCAGTTCCCGGACCTCGTCTTCGGAGACCTCAGGAGTCAGACCGTGTCCGATGTCTGGAATTCCCGGGAATACGCGGAATTCAGGAAGGCCATCTGCAGGAAGAACATGCCGTTGTGCGGCAAATGCAACAACTCCTACCTGTACGACGCCACCCGGAGGCATCTATGACGGCATCCAAGCGGTTCTCCGTCATCATCCCCACGCGCAACCGCAGACGCCTCCTGGAGGCCGCGCTCGAGTCGGCTGCGCTCCAGGACTACCCGCTGGACAGGTTCGAAATCATAGTGGTGAACGACGCAAGCACGGACGGCACGCGGGAGTTCATCGACGCCTATGCGAGAGAGCACGGGGGCCTCGACCTGAAGGCCGTGAACCTGGAGTCCCACAGCGGCGCGGCCCACGCCAGGAATGCGGGGGTGCGGAATTCATGCGGCGATATCATCGCCTTCTTGGACGACGACTGCGTCGCTGACAGGAACTGGCTGGCCGCCCTCGACCAGGCCTACGGGTCCAGGCCGGAGGCTGCATCGGTCGTCGTAAGGCTGGAAAACGCCTGCCCAGACAGCCTCTTGGCGAGGTACCAGTACGTCCACCACATCTATGGCATAAGGGCGGCCTACATACCGGAGGGATTGGGGCCGGCCTTGAGAGGCGACTGCTTCAGGCTGCCCCTGGAGGACGGCCCGGTCAGGGGCAGCGCATGCCAGGTCTCGTTCCGAAGGAGGGTGCTCGCCGAAGCCGGAGGCTACGACGAGGGCATGACGCTCTCGGAGGACATAGAGCTGATGCTCCGGCTTGAAGGGCTCGGCTACCCGCGCCCGCAGTATACGGGAGCATCCGCGGTGAAGCATCATTACAGGAGGGGCCTCCGGGAATTCCTTAGGCAGTACTACTTCTACGGGAGAGGAGGCCCCGCTTTCAGGAGGATGAGGGCGGAACGCTCGGCCCAGAGGCCGGCCGCCTGGAGGCGGCTCGAGAACCCCGTCTACAGCGCCCTCGAATGCTGGCATGCGAGGAGGAGCCTCCTGGACTTGCCCGTGCTCATAGTCGTAGCGGCGGCGGCGCACGGATGCGAGTACCTGGGGGAGGCGAGGGAGATTCTCGGCGGCGTGCCAGGCGGGTGGAAGCGAAACCCTGAGCCGGGCTGATGCCCCAGGCGCGCGGGATGCTATATTATGCGGCAAACCTAAGTGTAGATGGAAATGGCTAGAGCCGGTTTCGTCGCAGTAGTCGTTGTCGCGCTGGTCATCAGGCTCGCCTTCCTCGCCGCCGTGAACCCGTTCGGGTGGAGCCAGGATGAGATGGTAAAATACTCGTTCCCCGATGCCAGGGAGTACCACCAGCTCGCAGTGAAGTTTACGAAGGACCT
>JBFYKH010000024.1:0-3660 GCA_041306075.1 Candidatus Altarchaeota archaeon | reverse complement strand
GCTCTTCCGATCTGGCGAAACAGTCAAATACCTAGACCCATGCCAAACATGCAACCAGGTATGCTTTAAAGACAAGACGCCTAAATAATAGAAGCTCGAAAACATGCGAGGCAGGCGCAATCCTTCGGATTGCTTGCCTCGCGAATGAAAACAGACGAAACCCAACGGAGTACATACACGCACTATTCGCGAGGGTGCTGGAGTGCACAAAACCTCGATGGTTTTGTACTCCAGCATGAAACACACGGATAGGATACAAAAACATATGCGAGGGTGCTGGAGTGGCCAAACAGAACGGTCTGCAAAACCGTACAACCGGGAGTTCAAATCTCCCCCCTCGCTATTAGAGTATATAACCGTCCAGCGGTCAGGCGCGGATTTATACCTTCCGGCCCTTGTAGTATACGCCGAGGTGGCAGAGCCCGGTTCAACGCGCAGGTCTCGAAATCAGATAAGGGACGTGAAAACCTGAGTCTCTAACGGGACACTTGAGTTCAAATCTCAACCTCGGCGAAAAAGTATCACATAAACGGCGAAGCGTCTCACGCGCCGGGTTGAGAGTAAAAAGGCGAAGCCGTTTTACGAAATCTCAACCTCGGCGTAGTATATGGCTGGCTACGCCAGTTAGAGCGACCACAAATGGTTGAGATTACAGGAGCACCCCTCTGGGTGCTCCTTCAAATCTCAACCTCGGCGTGAGCGAAGCGAACGCCGAGGGTAGCGAGGCAGAGACTCGTAGGAACCTCGGCGAATAAGTATCGCATAAACGGCGAAGCGTCTCACGCGCCGGGTTGAGAGTAAAAAGGCGAAGCCGTTTTACGAAAGCCCAATGTCTGAGTCCACAGTAGTATATTATGCGGGAGGGTGAATAGGGTACTTGAAGCTAATGAAAAACAAGGTCGAGAGGATTGTGGAAAAGAACCGTAGGATGAAGAAGTTGAACAAGAGGAGGCAGAGGATAATCGAGGCCAACAAGGAAAAGGCTAAAGGAGCATAGGAAGGGGTTCAGGCCGCTGGATTGCGGGATTGGGTGGATGACGTGGATAGGAGGCTGTTGTTCGTTGTTGCGGCCGTGTTGTTGGCGGGTTGCGCCGGGAAGCCGGAGTACCACTGCGCCGGCGGCAAAGTCGTGGGAGACCCCGCGGAGTGCCCGGCAATCACGGTCCTATGCCCAGACGGATTGACCCGGGCCGCGGATTTGAGCCGCTGCCCCATGGCGGCCGCCGAGGAGGCGAATAGGTCGGCTGCCCCGGAGGCTGCGGCCGCGGAGACTACCGTGGTCGTGGTTTCGACGCAGCATTTCATCACCGACATGCCTGACGGCTACACTCCCGCCCACCTTCGCGCGCTCTTGCGCAGAATCAACCCGGACGTAATCGCGCTGGAGGCCCCCGCCAACGTGCCGGACCCGTACTCGATGGCGCCGTATGAGGCGTCGAAGGTGACCATTCCATGGGCCAGGGAGAACGGGATAATGACGCTGCCCGTAGGATGGCATGACCCCGGCTACCAGGCGCAGATTGGCCGGATGGTGGAGGAGATGCAGGGACGCCAAAACGGGGCTGGACTAATGGCCGTGATGCAGGCGAACGAGGTGAAGTCCCAACAGGCACTGGCAAAAACCCAGACCATCGTGGGAATGAACAGCCAGGCGACACATCAGACTTACCGCGAATACCATGCCACGCTGCACCGGCTTTACGGCAGGGACACGCCGTGGGAGGCGTGGAATGAGAGGATACTGGACAACCTGGTGGTCGTGTGCCGCGACAACACCGGCAAAAGGATTGCGGTCGTGTTCGGGGGGGCGCACGCGTATTACTTGGAGGACGGGCTGCGGAGGACGCCCGGGATAAAGCTCATTCCGGCGGAGGACTTCCTCCCCCTGGACCCCAAGGACGTCGAAAATGAGACGAGGCCGGGCGACTACCTGGCTTCCCTGAGGCTTCTGAACTACGACAGCGTGGACCCGGCAGTTATGCCCCGCCTGGAGCATAATCTGGAGGCCGTGGGCGGGTACCCGGAGTATGCAGGCGACTACCGCCTGTTCAAGAGCAGGCTCCTCTTCGTCCAAGGAAGGTATCCGGAGGCTTTGCAGGCCTTCCAGGACGTTGCCAAGGCGGATGCCGGCGCGGTCTCTTCGTTCGACGGCTCCACAAGGCTTTGGGAGGCGGGCACAGTCTATTCGGCGTTGGCGAAGGCCAGGATGGGGCGGAATGCCGAGGCAAAGGAGGAATTGCGGAGGCTCATATCCCGGCAGGACGTGACCGTTCAATCCCGGCAGTGGGCGGAACAGCTCCTATCTTCCTTAGAGTATGCGAATTAAAGCCGCTGACCGGCCGGTCAATCAGACCTTCCGTTTGTAGCTTCCGCCGTAGCTTTTCTCCTTCTCGCGGTTGATTCTCCAGAGCTCCTCTATCTTCTCAAGAGTCTCCTCCCTCAGGCCGCCTAGTGCGGGCTTGGCAGGGCCCTTTTGCCTGGCGGATTCGAAGTCCATCATCGGCAGTGTAAGGCTTAAGCCGCCGTCGGGGTTGGCCTTCAAGGCGGAGGCCGAGGGGATGTTTAGCGTCAACTCCTCTCCGGCCCATTCCACAAGCACCCCTGAGTCGAGTGTGACTCTCTGGGGGGCGGGCGCGCCTGATTGCGCCACCGGGGCGGGTTTGTTTTCCGCCCTGATTTTGTGGAGCCGTTTAAGCATCTCTGGGCCGTCACGCCTCGCCCGCTCAGGGAAGGTGGGGGGGTAGCTGGGGCGTTGGCTCGTTATCCGTATATGCGAGTACACTATCCCGTCAGCTCCGATGGGAGGCGTCCTCTGCCGAGGCTCAGTGTCGCCGGGTCGGATTATTTCTCGCCGGACGTCGTCCGGGTGGCGGAGTGAGAAGCGGTAGTCGAAAAGCCTCTCCGCGGCTTCCATGTACTTGAAGTCGTCCTTCAGCTCGGCCTTGAGGAAGCTTATCGCGTCCTCGGGCTTCATCCTAAGCAGGGGGTAATGCCGGTCTGGGACGTTTACGCCGACGCACAGCTGCTTGAATGATGGCTCGGTGCCCGTCGCCATCCGCCGAAGCTCCCGGAACAGGCGCCTGTCGTTGGGCCCCAGGCCCGCATCGTCCGCCCTTCCGGAAAGGAAGCCGTGACGCTTCGTGACCTCCCGGAAGAGGCGCCTGTCCTCCTCAAGCCGCTCCTTCCGGCGCTGGTATAGGTGGACGTCGTCAAACACCTCGGACATGACCGTGGACAGCTTCCTCATCGCCGAGTTCTCGTCGTCGTAGACTATGACGGCCACAACGTTCGGGTTGCCCTGCACCATGGGCGAGACGCCTCCGAGGCCTGGGAGGGTGCTTATCTCAACAACTTCCCCCCGCTCACGGCCAGGCTGGGGTTGTGTCTCTGCGTAGTATCTCAGGGGCTTGACTTCCATGTCGCGGACTACCCGCCTGACCATGAGTATTACCGGCTTCCCTGAGGCCGCCGCCCGCTCCAGCTCCTGGCCGGTGCCGGTGGACGGCACGGACACGTCGGCGATAATCAGGTTCGACCACTCCACGGCCTTCTGGTCTATTTTGTAGCATATCGGCGCGCGCCTGTCCTCGGACACCTTCCCGAGCTCCGACTCCGTGTCCAGTAGGGCGAGCGCCGGATTCTTGTTGTGGCCGAACCACA
>JBFYKH010000023.1:0-5548 GCA_041306075.1 Candidatus Altarchaeota archaeon | reverse complement strand
CGGACAGCTGGTCCCGCGACCTGGAATCCGTCCTTCTCCTTGGCGGTTATCACGCAGTACGCGCCTGCATCGCGGCCTCTCGTCTTCCTGCATACCCTGCCGACTTCAAATATAGCCATTTTCGCGGACATGAATTAGGGAGGTCGCATATATAAGGCGGCGGAGGCGCCGCGCCCCCGTCGGCCAGGTGGCCTCTCCGCCTGCTGTTTTACCGTCGGCGGCGCATCAGCCCGTTAATTTCCGGGCTTGCGTAATATCCTCCTGTGCGGCTTGCTGTGGGAATGGACCTTCACGGGACCCTGTTGGAGGACCGCGAATACGTGCGGACTGAGCTTCTGCCCCGCCTGGCGGAGGCTTTGTCCCGGGCGAAACGGTTCTCTCGGCTCTACGTCTGCACCGGGAACGACCTGTCCTTTGTGAAACGGAAGGTGCCGTCCGAGATACTGTCCCTGTTCGACGGCCTCGTGCTCGAGCACGGCTGCGTGCTCAGCCGCGGGGACGATGAGCGCGTGCAGGTTCCGGCGGAGACGGTGGCGGGGGTGAAGGCGCTTGAGGGCCGCCTGAAGTCGTACGGCGACCCGGAGGTCTACAAGTTCGACCGGAGGCTCACGTCGGCTGCGTTGTTCACGAGATGGGGCGTCAGCCCGGCAGATTACGCGGCGAAGGTGGCCGCTCGGGTGAGGCTCCATGGCGGCGGGGGCCTAGTCTATGTGACTCATTCGAGCGTTGCCGTCGACGTCGTCCCGTTGGGGTACACTAAGGCTTCGGGGCTGAAGGCTTTTGCCGGGAGCCTGCCGACGGTTGCCGTGGCGGACAGCATGAACGACCTCCCGCTTCACCTCGCGTCCGACTACAGTTTCGCGCCGTCAAATATCGGCCTGGGGCTGAAGGCCGCCTTAGAGGATGCCGGCAGGAAGGTGTCAGAGTTAAGCGGGGCCGGGGAGTTGGAGTCCGGCGTCACGTACGTGGCTGACGGGCCTGCGACCGAGGGCGTGATACAGGTTTTGGCTGCCCTTTCGCGCCTTAGGTGAGGTGTGCTGGTCACTGGGTGCTCATCCTCTTGGCTGGCGGCAGGTGGGCGACCCTCCACTCCTCGGCGAGCGAGCGTATCTTCCCTGTCTCGCCCGCCTTCCGGAGGGATTGCAGCTCATCATCCGCCTCGGCTAGAGCCTTAGGCTGCAGTTTCGCGATGTCTCTGAGCGAGTATCTTCCGAGCCAGCTGATTCTCTCGTCCACGTCGTCCAGGACGTTGACCGGGTTACCGTCCAGCATGGCCTTCGCATTAATGCCCTTGATTATCGTCCTGGCTGCGAGATTCAGCCTAGCGTCCTCCATGTCCGGGAGGACGGAGAAGTGATTGGCTTTCTCGCCGTCCAACAGCTGTGTTTCCCGTGCATAAGACTCTCTGGGATGGCCCGGTTAATAAATAATGTGCTGGCGTTCACTGCCTCCAGTACAGGACTATCTTGAGCATGCCCTCTATGATGTCTATTATCCTGTCGAGGCGCGTATTAGTCCTCGCCAGCACGGGCTGATGGGTTGTGGTGGGCGCCGGCGGCCTGGTAGTCGTCGGCGGGTTCGTAGTGCTCGTCGTGGTTGTCGTGTCCGTCGTCGTGGTGGTCGTCTCTGGGAGGGCGGTCGTTGTCGTCGCCTGCAGGTAGCAGCCGCCCTGGATGCATGCCCTGTCGGGGGAGCATACTTCGACGGTGTCGTTCTCCTCGCCCACCGTGCAGTAAGACTGCGGCCCCCCGGGATAGGCGCATACGCCTATGGTGAGCGTCTGGGCTACGGTGTCGCCGATGCAGAACGGGTCGCCTACCGTGGATGGGCATTCGCTGTCCAGGGTGCAGTTCACCCTCCTCGGGAGCGTCCTAAGCGAGGTGGAGGTCGTGGTCGAAGGCTCATGGCATCTTCTGCCCGCGACCTCTATCTGCCGCGTCGCCTCCGACACGACCTCGTTCGACCTTATGAACCTCACCCTCACCTCGTGGGTGCCCTTTCCGAGGGAGCTTTCCTCCCAGTCGTTGCCGGGGCCGAACGTGCCTGTGGCGTCAACCGCTCCGAGACCCACGTTCTTGGTCTCATAGAGGAACTGGTCCACGAAGAAGTCGGCTCTCATCAGGCTCGCGCCCTCCGAGAGGGTCGCCGTCGTCTTGAAGGTCTCGAAGCAGTCCACCTGGTGGGGGGCGGTGATGGTGGCGGTCATGGCCTGCGCTGACGCGGCGAGAATTGACAGTACGAACAGCCGTGTTGTTGCCCCCCACACCCGCTCCATTTTGACTCGGTCCTAGACTTTAGGTAAGTTTGGGAATATAAGTCGGGGCCACCGCGTCAGGGGGTATTTTTCGCATTATGCCGGCTTCATCGCGCTTATATATGATACCCTCATATGTTATATGCAGTATGGCAACCATACTTCAAGAGACCACGGACGGACTCAGGTTCTCAAACGAAGTCGAGGAATTCATCCTGGACAGGAACATGCAGCTGAAGGCGGTCAAGCTCAAGGACGGCAGCACAATCGACCATGAGCGCCTCCATAGGCACCACAACCCCCAGCACCCCTTGATAAAGACGCCGACCGGGCTCAAGAGCGTCCTGGACATGTTCTTCCTGGAGGAATTCAGGCAGAGGCGGATAACATTCAGCTGAATAGTTCGCTGTCATCCCGCAGTTTAGCTTTCTTTGACACTAACTTAGCACTGTCTTTCCCCCGCGGCCTTTAAATGGTACTCCCCATCCTCTAACAGTAGGTGGATTGGATGACAGCTTGCACTGTGGTGAAGCCGGCGGCGGACATGGTCCTGGACGTGACCTTATGGTCCGCGCGGGCTGCATTCGGGGAGGCGGCGCTTGTACTGGCGCTCGCGGCTGCCGCGCTCATAGTCGCCTCGGCATTCTAAGCCGGGGCGCTCTGGCGCATGCGTCGGGGCCGGTACTACTACCGGATACTATCCTATCTTTTATCCTGCCAGGGGGTGGAGTACCCGGATGACAGGGTTTGAGGCGTTAGCGCTCGCCGCGCTCGCGGCGGGCCTCCATCCCGGCGGGCCGTCGCTGGACGACTCGTTACTCAACGGCACGTTCTTCAGGATGATGCTGTACAACGACTCCCCGACGGCATGGAACGCCATGACGAGGGAGCGCTACAGCGGGGACCCGAAGCCCCTCGCAGCGTCTGGTGAATGCTCGACTCTCGCGGCCCCCCCGCCGGACGCCGAAACATACCCCGGCCGCATAGACTCGGCGGAGAACCTCGTGTTGGACGGCGTCGACCCTGCCGGGGAGGTTTTCACGCGGTCCTCAGGCGCCATCAACATACTGGAGCCGCATTATTACGAGCGCGACCGTAACCTGACCTGGGTCGGGGAGGGTATGGTTTATGCGACCGTGGGCGTCGGCTGCCGGACCCGCACAGCCAACGGGAGCTGGGACAACACGAATCCATCTGCGCCCGGGGGCGGCAGGCACAGGGAATACCTACTGCCAGTCGAGGCCGAGTCCGTAGTAGCGGTCAACGGGCTGGCAAGGATGAACTCGACAAGGCTCCTCGGGGCAGGCTACCCGGAATCATCGGAGTACCTGGCCATGCTCCAGGCTAACTTCTCGACAGCCGGGATGCAATACGCGGACGTCAACCTCTCGCACGCGTGCCGTGGCCGGATACTTCTCGACTCGGCGTATCAGGTGATGGGTTGGCGGCGCCTGTGCAGGCGCGAATACTACGTCGAGAAGATATGCATCCCCAACTGCGGGGCCGCCAATGCGGGATGCGCAAGGACCGGGTGCGCCCAGGTGGAATGCGCCGCCCGGTGCCGGCAGATAGCGGACCGCATATGCAGGGAGTACTCGAGCGGGAAGGCGGAGTGCGACACGCCCCCCTCAGGGGAGTACGGCAGCCCCGAAGACGGCTCGAGCGACTACTTCATACCGAAGCCGAAGGACAGCCCCACCGACCCGTGCATGTGCCGGCACGTCTGGGACCCGTCGAACGCGTGCGTCAACAACCGTGTGACCCTTGCGGCAAGCGAGGAGACGGTATGCCTGGATTCAGGGGAGTATGCGGTGCGGCTTAACGCGAGCCTGGCCTGCAACGGAAGCTACCGGACGGCGGGCGCCGTCTCATCCGGGACCCTGACGTTCACGGTGAAGCCGGACATGGCGTCCGCGTTCGCAGCCTCCGGAGTCCTCTACAGGTTCAAGACCCTGGAGGCCAGGCACATACTCTATCGGCGGCTCTCCGGCGAGGGCCAGCCAGTTCTGGAGTATGGCCTGGCGGATAATTACGGCGTCAACGAGCCGGTCAACCGTTCCCTGTACTACGACTTCGTCTTCCTCGAGGCCGCGGACAACGCGATGCCGCCGACGATAGGCGAAGGCTTCGTAGTCTCGGGATACGCGGCCCGGAACGGGACGTACAACGTCTCTTTCGTCTCATACGGTGACCCGTCTAACATAACCTTCGCCATCTACACGCTCGGTGACAGGGCGTCGGCGGCCGGGAGGAGGGCCTGCGGGGTCACAAGCCCGTGCGAGGGCGGATACTGCCTCGACGGCGCGTGCGTTGGCCTCGCGGACGCGTCGAACCGGATGAGGCTGGGCGACTGCATGGTGCTTGAGCGGGAGACGACGCTCGCCCTCAGTGCGCCAGCCGATGCGGAGGCCGCCTCCGAGTTCACTGCCGAGGCGAGGCTCTCCTCTTTCGGGGGGCCTCTTCACGGCTTCCAGGTCGCGGTCGCATGCGGCGGCTGGGAGCCGGTGGAGCCGGCCGTCACGGACTCCGCTGGCGTGGCGTCGTATAATGTTAGGGCTGGCGGCTCCACGGCGTTGTGCACGGCGTCTTTCCCGGGCGGCGGAGGATATGCGCCGTCGGAGGCGGCCGCGCTCGTGAAAGTGGCCGGGCCGGGAATCGACCTCGGCAACTGGATGTTCCTGCTGTCCCCAGTCCTGCTTCTGGCCTTCGCGTACGCGCTCGCGGACGGCGAGCGGAAATTGCACGGCTTCGTAGAGTCCGTCCGGAGGATTATCCGGTGAAAGCCGCTCGTGCGTCCGCAGTCCTGGGCTTCCTGGCGGCAGGCTCGGCGTCGGCGTACGCCGAGTCGCTCGGCCAGGGAATATACGACTTCCTCGTCAGCATCATGCTGCTGCGGCTGGAGGACACGCTCGCGCTCATAGCCCTGAACATGGCTGCGAAGCCGGACATGTCCGCCTGGCCCATAATGGCGCAGGTCCATGACGGATTCGCCTGGATATCCGGGTTCTTCGTCCTGGCTCTCACCTACCAGGGCCTCAGGTACGTGATGGCGGCAGACAGCCCGCAGGGGAGGGCCCAGGCCAAGCTCGCGGTCGAGAAGCTCGTGGTGGGCATGGTCCTCGTGTCCCTGAACACGCAGATATACTGGCTCGGCCTCGACTTCTCCTGCGCGCTCACCGGCGCCTTCGCGGGCCCGGTGGCGGTCGAAGACAGCATGTCGTCGAGGATGCTGATGCTCGCGACCGTGTCGCTCGCATGCCTGGTGGCGCCCGCCGGCCTCCTCATCCTCCTGGC
>JBFYKH010000022.1:0-22163 GCA_041306075.1 Candidatus Altarchaeota archaeon | reverse complement strand
CATATATACCACGCCTGGGGGGTATATATACGACGAAGCTCGTTTGACGGTTTCCCCGCCGTTCGATTCTCGTCAAGGGCTTTCCTGCCCGACTATACCGCCATATTCCATGGCGGCGGTGGACGCCATATATAGGCCGCAGCCCAAATATGTTCCCTGTGATTCATGCCTTCAGGAGCGACTCCGCCGAGTCGAACAGCTACCTCGTCCTCGGGGACAGGTGCTGTGTAATCGACCCTGGAATCAGCGCCTCTTGTGTGTTGAAGCACAAAGGAGACTATAATATACGCATTGATGTCTTAATAAACACGCACTGCCACTACGACCACGTGGGGGCGAACCCCACCATACTGGAAAACGGAGGCGTGGAGGCTTATGCGGGCGTATACGACGCCGACGCCCTGTCAGACGGCGACGACAGCCTCCAGCTCGCCAGCCTCTTCGGCAGGAGGCCGGTCAGACACGCGGTGGACCGGGTGCTCAGGGACGGGGACATTGTAGACCTTGGGGGGGTGACGCTTGAGGTGCTGCACACCCCAGGCCACACCGGCGGCAGCATATGCCTCTACGAGCCGGAGTCGAAGACCATGTTCACCGGGGACACCGTCTTCGCCGGCTCCGTGGGGAGGACTGACCTGAAGAGCGGAAACCCCATCGAGCTTGGGATGTCGGTGAGGCGCCTTGCAGAATTCCACGAGAAAAAGGGGGTGGAGAACATATATCCTGGGCACGGGCCCCCGGAGAAAGGAGGCGCCCTGAGGGGGATATTCGAGGCATATTTCCCATGAGCCTCGGCTATATAGCCGGCGCTTCAGAAATATTAGCCGTATGGGCTCGGTGAAGGCGGTCCTCTTCGACTTGGACGGGGTGCTAGTCGACTCTGAGAGGTATTCGTCTGAGGCCTCCGACCTGGTGCTCGCCGAGGCGGGGATAGTCCAGACGCCAAAGGAGAAGACGCTGGTCTTCGGGCGCAGGACCATGGACAACTACAGGGCCGCGGCGGAGGCCCGGGGACTGAAGATAGACTTGGATGCGCTCGTGAAAAGGAAGAACGAGGCCTTCGCCAGGCTGGTGAGGGGGAAGCTGAAGCCGCTGCCCGGGGCCGTGGAGCTCATCGGAGAGCTGAAGGGCAAAGGCGTCAAAGTCGCCGTCGTGTCCTCAAGCCCGCTTGAGCGGGTGAACGTCAGCCTAGAGGAGGTCGGGCTCATACTCGAGTTCGACCTTGTCGTGTCCGGGGACTGCTGTGTGAACGGGAAACCCGACCCGGAACCCTACATGTTCGCTGCGAATAGCCTGGGCTTGACGCCGGACGACTGCGTCGTGATAGAGGACGCGGAGGCCGGCATCCTCGCAGGTAAGGCGGCCGGGATGCGGGTCCTGGCGGTGAGGAGCCCGCACACGCACTCCCAGGATCTCGGCCGGGCCGACGGCGTCGTGGACTCGCTGGAGGGGGTTAATTTATGCCGCCTCAATAGGTTATAGCATGGAGCCGTTCACGTACCATATGCCGACCAGGGTTGTCTTCGGCAGGGGATGCATCTGCCAGCTCAAAGAGTGCGCTGGCGAGCTTTCCGCGCGGAAGGTCCTCCTCGTCACCGGCCGGGGAGCCATGAGGAGGACAGGCATACTCGACAGGGTCATAGGTCTCATGGGGAGCCTGGATGTGACAGTCTACGAGGATGTGGAAGCCGACCCGTCGGTCGAGACTGTGGACGAGTGCGTCGAGGTCGCCGCAGGCTGCGACACCATAGTCGCCCTCGGAGGCGGAAGCGCGCTCGACGCCGCGAAGGCCGTTTCCATAGTGGCGGGGAACGGAGGCCGTGCATTGGACTACATATCGGGCGCGAAGGCGAGGAAGCGTGGGCCCATGATTATTGCGGTCCCGACAACGGCCGGGACCGGAAGCGAAGTCACCGAAGTCTCGGTGCTGACGGACCTGACGAGGAGGGCGAAGAAGAGCTTCAGGAGCAGGCACATGTACCCTGCCGTCGCCCTAGACGACCCGGAGCTGACGGTCACGATGCCGGACGAGGTGACTGCGCACACCGGCCTCGACGCACTAACCCACGCGATAGAGGCCCTGACGTCCAAGAGGAGCCAGCCGCTCACAGACCCCCTGTGCATGGAGGCGGCGAAACTCGTGCTCGGGAACATCGAGAAGGCCTACAGGAGAGGCACGGACATGCAGGCGAGGGAGAACATGATGCTCGGCGCGCTCATGGCAGGATACGGGATAACGCACGCCGGCGCCGGGATAGTCCACGGACTGTCATACGCGCTGTGGAAGTCTGCGAAGACCCCGCACGGCCTCGCCTGCGGCTCCGTCCTGCCGCACGCGATGAGGTACAACCTAGGCTTCGAAGGCGGAAAATACGAGGCGCTCGCGAGACACTGCGGGTTCGGCGGCGCCGAAGAGCTGATAAAGAAGGTGGAGGATGTCTGCGCGAAGGTGGGCGCGCCAGCCAGGCTCGCCGGCCTCGGAGTCTCGGCCGACAAGGTCGACGCCATGCTGGAGCTCGGCTTATCTGGCTCGACCGCCGTCAACCCGAGGCCGACGGACGCGGAAACCCTGAAGACGTTCATAAACTCCATGATTTGAAAATGCCGAAGGCCATATTCTTCGACCTCTGGAACACGCTACTGTACTGCCCGACGCGAGAGCGGGTGGAGAGTATAATAGGGGTGCTCGGCCTCGAAGGCAGGGCGGACTACCGGAGCGTGATAGGGGAGATGGACGAGACCGTCTTCATAGACGCGGGCTACCCGCCACAGGAGATGTTCAGGGGCCTGTGCGGGAAACACGGGGTCGAATGCACCGGCAAGGCCGCATCCGAGGCCGCGAAGGTGTGGGCCGGACGGCTAGAGGAGGCCGCATATTTCCCGGACACGGAGGCGGGGCTCGGGATGCTCGGCGACTACAAGCTCGCGATAGTCTCGAACACGGACGCGGCCGGCGCCGAATACGTGCGGAAGAGGGGGATTGACGGGTGGTTCGACCTCGTCGTGATGTCATGCTACGTCGGGTGCGCGAAGCCGGACCCGAGGATATACGGGATAGCCGCAGACGAACTGGGCGTAAAGCCCTGGGACTGCTGGATGGTAGGCGACAGCCTCCAATCCGACGTCGAAGGCGCCAGGAAAGCCGGACTCAACGCGATACTCCTGGCCAGGGACGGGAGGAAGGGCGCGAAAGGCGTTATGAAGGTAAAAAGCCTAGAAGAAGTAGTCAGTAAGGTAAGATGAGGATTGCGGTACACGACAAGGACAGGTGCAAGCCGAAGGACTGCAAGAGCCTTACTAAGGCTCGCGAAGGAGGGGCCTGCGGCCCCCGGGGCCTCGGCCCCTCAGACGGAGTTGGAGAATGAGGATTGCGGTACACGACAAGGACAGGTGCAAGCCGAAGGACTGCAACTTCCTCTGCGTTAGGGTGTGCCCCGTCAACAAGACCGGCGGCGAATGCATAACCGAGGACCCCGAATCCAAGAAGGTGAGAATCAGCGAAAGCCTCTGCACCGGCTGCGGAATATGCGTCAGAAGATGCCCCTACGGGGCGATAAGGATAATCAACCTCCCCGAAGCCCTGGACGAGCCCGTCCACCAGCACGGGGCGAACGGCTTCCGCCTCTTCAACCTGCCGACCCCGCGGAAGGGGGTGGTGGGCATAGTCGGCTGCAACGGCATAGGCAAGTCCACAGCCTTGAAGATACTCGCCGGGGAAATCCGCCCCAACCTCGGAGGAGACGCCGGCTGGGACGAAGTCATGGAGAGGTACAGGGGCTCGGAGATGCAGGACTACCTGAAACGCCTCTCCGAGAGGAGGATAAGGTCCGTGTACAAGCCCCAGTACGTGGAGGCCATACCGCGGTACGTTAACGGCTCCGTCAGGGAGATACTCCGGAAGGCGGACGAGCGGGGGGTCATGGACTCGGTCACGGACACACTCAACCTATCCAACGCCCTCGACAAGGACGTGAAGGCGCTCTCCGGCGGGGAGCTCCAGAGGGTCGCGCTCGCAGCCTGCATAGGAAGGGACGCGGACGCGTACCTCATAGACGAGCCATCAAGCTACCTCGACGCGAAGGAGAGGCTGAGGGCCGCGAACGCGATAAGGAGCCTCGAGGACAGGTACGTCTTCGTCGTGGAGCACGACCTCGTCGTCCTCGACTACCTGAGCGACAACATGCACGTCATATTCGGCGAGGCCGGCGCCTACGGGATAATAAGCAACATCATGGGCGTGCGGGTCGGCATCAACGAATACCTGAGCGGCTACCTGAGGAGCGAGAACATGCGCTTCAGGGACGAGATAAAGTTCGAGGTGAAACCCCCGGGCGCCGAGGGGAAGACGAGGACGCTCCTCACCTACCCGCGGCTCGTCAAGGACTACGGCGGATTCAGGCTCGACGCCGAGGCCGGAGACATCAAGACGCCGGAGATACTCGGGGTACTCGGCCCCAACGCGACAGGCAAGACCACGTTCGTGAAGATGCTCGCCGGCGCCGAGCGGCCGGACAACACAGCCGTCGAACTGGACGCGAGGGTGTCCTACAAGCCCCAGTACATACAGGCCGCCGACACCCCGCTCCAATCCCTCGGGATAATGGAGGAGCTCGTCCAGAAGTTCAGGCTGACGCACCTCATGGACAAGCTCCTGAGCGAGCTGTCCGGCGGGGAACTCCAGAGGGCCGCGATAGCGGCGTGCCTGAGCCGGGAGGCGGACATCTACATGCTGGACGAGCCGTCCGCGTACCTGGACGTGGAGGAGCGGCTCGCGCTCGCGAAGTACCTGCACAGCTTCGGCTACGACAGGAAGGTGTCCGTGATAGTCGTGGAACACGACATACTCTTGATAGACTACCTCTCTGACAAGCTCCTCGTCTTCGACGGGGAGGGCGGGAAGAACGGCAGGGCCGGCAGGCCGCAGAGCATGCGCGACGGCATGAACGCCTTCCTGAGGAGGATGGACATGACGTTCCGCCGCGACCCCGAGACCGGCAGGCCCCGCGCGAACAAGCCGGGCAGCGTCAAGGACCGGGAGCAGAGGGCGGAAGGCGAATACTACTACGGCAGATAGACGCCAGCCGGCATCCGGCTAATACCACAGAGGAGGAATATGCTGATTATGTCCGAGCGGAGGACGCGGCTCATAACGCTCCTTGCGATACTGGCCTTGGCGGCAGCCCTCCGGCTGAACGCCATAGATTACACGGAGTTCAAGAGGGACGAGGCCGACGCCGCCTACCAGACGCTGACGTGGGCGAGGGAGGGTGTCTTCCCTGCGACGGCGCAAGGGACCTCCATAGGCGTGAAACAGCCGCCATTGATAGAGTACCTCCTACTGCCCGCGGCATACATCACCGCCGACCCCGCCACCCTGTCCGCCTATGTGGCGTTGTTCAACGTCGCAGGGATCTATCTGTGCTACCTCCTGGCGTCAGACCTCTTCGGGTGGAGGGCTGGAATCACGTCAGCGCTCCTCTTCGCGGCGAACCCGTGGGCGGTCCTGTACGCGAGGAAGCTCTGGCCACAGGATTTCATGCCGGCGTTCACCATACTGTTCGTCTACTCCGCCTACCAATGGGGGGTCAGGGGAAGGGGTAAGTATCTGGCGCCGGCGCTGTTCCTCCTCCCATGCCTGTGGTCTCTGCACCTGACGACAATCGCGCTGGCCGCGCTACCGGCCATGCTCTGGGCGGCATACAAGCCGGCAGTGGATTTCAGGTACGTCCTCGCAGGCCTGGGTTCGGCCGCGCTCGTGTTCTCCCCCTACCTGATGCACGAGTACGGCCGCGGCTTCGATGACTTCCGGGCCCTTGCCGCCCAAGTTGATGGGGCCGGATACGTGCCTAAAGGCTTCGCCCAGCCGGTCGTCATGGCCACGACATACGGCTTCGAAAGCACGCTTGGAGCCGACAATGCGCGGTTCGAGGCCGCGGCAACGAGGATTCCGTTACTTGACGCTGCGGCTGCGGCGGCTCTCCTTTGCGGCGTCGCCCTAGCTGCGGCAAGTTCCAGGAGGGAGCCCGCCTACCTCACACTCCTTGCCTGGCTGGCAGCCGCCGCACTAGCTCCGCTCGCATTATTCCTGACAGGCAAACAGTTCCATGCGCACTACTTCCTCCTCTTCTTCCCCCTCCAGTTCATCCTCTCAGGGGTCTTCGTCGACAGGCTCCTCTCCAGGCTCTGTCGCGAAGGCAGGAGTGCGTGGGCAGCGGTTGTGGCGGCGCTCCTCCTGGCGACAGTCGCCTACTACGCCGTTTTTACGCTGGAGTTCCAGGAATTCGTATCTGGGGAGAAGACCATTGCCGGGGATTACGGCATGCCACTAAGGCAGAGGGTGGATGCTGTCAGGGAAGCTGTGGAGAACAACAGGACGCGCGTGCTGGGGGAGATGTCGAAGGACATGGCGAACAGGTACGTCATGGAGTACGTCCTTGATGCGAAGGAGAAGATTGTGGTTACGGGGGGGAAGAGGCCCCGGGGGGTGGGGGGATGAAGCCTCCGAGCCGGGAGCACATGCTCATACTGCTGATTACGCTCGCGAGCCTCGTCCTGAGGCTGCATGACCTAGGCGCGGAGAGCCTCTGGGCCGACGAGGCTTACGCAGTCTACATGGCGCAGCTCGACGTCGGCGGCATGCTGGACGCCGTGAGGGAGAACGACACCCACCCACCACTACACTACCTGATACTCCACTTCTGGACCGGCCTCTTCGGAGACTCGGAGCACTCCGTCAGGCTCCCGGCGGCGCTTTTCGGCGTCGCATCCGTGCCGCTGATATACTGTCTCGGGGGGTGCGTCCTCAACCGGCGTGTGGGACTGATGGCGGCTCTGTTCCTCGCAGTGTCGGAGTTCCACATAAGGATGTCCCAGGAGGCGAGAGGCTACAGCCTCCTCACAATGCTGTTTCTGGCGTCGACGCTCTGCTTCCTGCGGATGATGACCGACCCCTGCAGGAGGAACGCCGCAGGCTATCTGGCGGCGACGGCGCTCATGGCCTACACCCACCCGTACGCAGTCTTCGCCGTAGCAGCGCAGAACGTGCATGTTGCCTGCGGATTCCTCGTCCGCCGGACGGTTTCGGGGGCGGGAAGGTGGCTCATGATTCAGGCATCCATAGCCCTCCTCTTCCTCCCCTGGGCAATCTACGCGCACGACATCCCGAACTTCATCCGGCAGATTTCATGGATTGACGCGCCCACCGCAGCTATGCTCTGGCGCACCGCAGCCAACTACTCCGGAGGCGGCGGAACCGTATGGCCCGCCCTGTGGATGCTGCTTGCGCTCGCGTCCCTGAAGACTGCAGCCCGCTCCGGGCTCCGCAACGTATTCGACCCGGCCGCGGAATCGGGAAGGATTTCCTTCCTGTGGATTCTGCTCTTCTCATCGACTATCGCGCCCTACGCGGTCTCGGTCCTTGCCGCCCCCATATACCTCGTGAAATACACCGTAAACGCGGCCGCCGCATACTACCTCCTGGCGGCGGCGGGAGCCGACGCCTTAGGGGGCCGACGATGGTGGATTGCGGCCGCCGCGCTTGCAGCGGTAGCGCTCATCAACGCCCAAGGCTACTACTCGGACGTCGAGAAGCCCGAGTGGAGGGAGGCAGTCGGCTACGTCAAAGGCGCGATGGAGGCCGGGGACGCCATAGCGCTATCCGACTGCTTCCAGCTGCCGGTCTTCAGATACTACTTCGGCGAAACGGAGGGCTTGGACGTCGCCTGCCCGGGAAAAGGCGCATGGGCTGAGAAGGTTGGCGGCCGGCGCGTATGGGCGTTCATACACCCAGAGTTGAAGGCGGGCGAGAACGCTGTGGACAGGGGGCTCGGTGGCGGCCGCGAAGCCTCCGAGGTCGGGGATTACAGGCACTTGACGGTGAAACTCTACCGGATGCGAGGATATAACCCGGGCAAACAGTATCTTCATCCATAGCCCCGTTGGGGGCGCTAGGAATGGCATACGACGACAAAATCAAGGGCTTGGAGGACGAGATAAGCAGGACCAAGAAGAACAAGGCCACCGAGCTGCACATCGGCCTTTTGAAGGCTAAGATAGCGGAGCTCAAGGACAAGGAGGAGACCCTCAAGAGGGGTAAGGCGAAGGGCCTCGGCTTCGGGGTCAAGAAGACCGGTCACGCGACCGTCGTCTTCGTCGGGCTACCCTCGGTCGGCAAGAGCACGCTCATCAACGCCCTCACGAACGCGGGCAGCAAGGTCGCAGCCTACGAGTTCACGACCCTCGAGGTCATACCCGGGATGATGAACTACGGCGGCGTCAGCATACAGCTCCTCGACGTCCCCGGCCTCATAGTCGGGGCCGCCGGGGGGAAGGGAAGGGGCAGGGAGGTGCTGAGCATGGTCCGGAACGCGGACCTCGCGCTCATCGTGCTGGACGCCACGAGGATATCCGTGGGAGAGCAGATAAAGTCCGAGCTCGAAGGCGTCGGCGTCCGCCTCGACAAGCACCCGCCGGAGGTGGTCGTGAGGAAGAGGGACAGGGGGGGCGTCAAGGTTACGTCCACCGTGAAACTCACCAAACTGAAGCCCGAGGAGGTCAAGTCGGTCCTCATGACCCAGGGAATCCTCTCCGCAGACGTCATATTGAGGCAGGACGTCTCAGCCGACGAGCTGATTGACGTCGTGAAGGGCAACAGGGTATACGTCCCCTCAGTCGTAGTCGTGAACAAGATGGACCTGGCCGGGGACGCGCGGCTGCCGGAAGGCTACCTGCCAATCTCAGCGTCCAACAAGACCGGCCTCGAGCGCCTCCGGGAGGATATATTCAGGAAGCTCGACTTCATACGCGTCTACATGAAGCCGCAGGGCGGGAAGGCGGACTACAGGGAGCCCATGATAATGAAGAAGGGCTCGACGGTCCGCGACATCTGCCAGACCATGCACAAGGAGTTCCTGACGAAGTTCAGGTACGCGATGGTGTGGGGGGATAGCGTGAAGCACGAGGGCCAGCGCTGCGGCCTAAGCCATGTACTTAAAGACAAAGACACTTTAACTATCGTGAGGGAACTATGAGGCTCCCGCTTCTGCCAATCCTCGTCTCGGCCGTCCTCGCGTCGAGCGGCTGCATGTGCTGCGGGACAGACTTGTCCGGAGTTCTGAACGGCGGCGCCCAAGAGGCGGGGGAGGGCCGGGCGGAGGCCTGCGAGAGCCCGTACATGCAGGTCGGCTCGGAATGCTGCCTCGACTACGACGGCAACGGCGTATGCGACAGCGACGAGGCCGCGGCCGACGAAACCGAGGGGGAGACGGAGACAACCGACTCAACGGAGGAGACGGCGACCACCCTCGCTGAGGAGACGATGACTCTTGTCGAAGCCGATCCTACGACCACGACGGGGGCGACGGCGACCACCCAGAGGACGAACGGAGTCATATACAACTGCGTGAAGGCGGCCGGATACGACCCCGAGAAAGTGATTTACTTATCCAGCAAGTCCACCGGCAAGCCATGCGGTAGTGACGCAATAACCATTAACTCAATCAAGACGGCAGCCTCAAGGAGCGGGGTCGAGATGACGTTTGAGGACATTTCCTATCTTGAGGAAGATGAGATACGGATGATGGAGTGCTTCTTTGGAAGATACTCCGAAGGCAACCTTGAGTTTAGGTCTTGTCCAAGACTGCTATGCCCGAGGAACGGCAATATGGTAATTATCGATGGCCGGCGCCCCATCGTCCCGCAGGCGTCTGGATTCATGAAGAACTGCGGGTAGAAGATGCCGACCGAGGAGTTGATTTTAGGGGACAAGCTGGTCGTGCTCGTGGGGACCGCCCACGTCTCCGGCGAGAGCGTGAAGGCCGTCGAGGACGCCGTCGCCAGATACAAGCCGGACGTCGTAGCGGTCGAACTGTGCGAGCAGAGGTACAACGCCCTCAAGAACGAGAAGCGCTGGGAGGAGACAGACATCCTTGAGGTCGTCTCCTCAGGCCGGACCCACCTCTTCCTCCTGCAGATACTCCTGGCCAACTTCCAGCGCAAGATAGGCGAGGACGTCGGAGTCAAGCCCGGCGCCGAGATGCTGAAGGCCATCGAGGCGGCGGAGAAGAGCGGGGCGAAGGTGCTTCTCGCGGACCGCGACATAAAGGTGACGTTGAAGCGGGCGATGGACTCGATGAGCCTCACTGAGAAGGCGAAGGTCCTCTGGGGCTTCATGGACGGCTTCCTCGAAGGCCAGAAGGTGGACGAGAAGCTCATAGAGAAGCTGAAGGAGAAGGACGTCCTCTCCGAGCTAATGGAGGAGCTCGCCGTCGAGACGCCGTCGATAAAGAGGGTGCTCGTAGACGAGAGGGACCGGTACATAGCGGCTGCCGTACACATGTGCGACGCGAAGACGATTGTGGCGGTCGTCGGCGCAGGCCACATGGAAGGCGTGAAGAAAAGGCTGAGGGAGCTCGACTCCGAGGCGGGCGTCGTCGTTTCGCACAGCCACTCCGTCCAGGGGGAGGAGGTTAAGCGCCCGGACAGGACGATGAAGAGGATAAGCGCGGTATCCTGGCTGATAATGCTCGCCTTCGCAGCCCTCCTCGCCGCAGGCTTCATGCAGCACGGGGGCGAGATGACCGCCAACATGATAGCCAAGTGGTTCCTCATAACCGGCACATGCTCCGCGGCCGGGGCGGCGCTCGCCCTCTCCCACCCGCTAACCATCCTCTCGGCCTTCATCGCGGCCCCGTTCACGACACTCCACCCGGCGATAGCCGCCGGATGGGTGGCAGGCTACGTCGAACTGCACATCAGGAGGCCCCGGGTCGTAGACTTCAAGAACCTCATGCAGCTCAAAAGCGCCTCCGACTACTGGCACAACAGGGTGGTGAAGCTCATCCTCGTCGTCGCATTCACGAACCTCGGAGCCTCCCTGGGGAGCTTCATAGGGCTCACCTACATGGCAAGCCTCCTGTAAGGGGTTTTTTCCAGCCTGCAGCTGAGGCACCGGGGCATACGGCAGAAGAGGGACTGCGACACCGTGTGAGTGATTTAATCCTTAAAGCGGATAGTTAACCATGACCGAGTTCGGCCTTATCGGGCATCCGGTGGCGCACAGCATGAGCCGGGTTATGTTCACGGCCGCGTTCCGGGAGCTTGGCCTAGACTACTCCTACGGCCTCTTCGACGTGGAGGAGGACGACCTCAAGCTGTTCATGGAGAACGCGAACTTCAGGGGATTGAACGTCACCATACCCCTGAAGGTCCGGGTCCTGGACTACATGGACGAGCTCAGCGACGACGCGAGGCTGGTCGGCGCGGTCAACACCATAGAGTTCGGCAAAAGCGGCCTCGTAGGCCACAACACCGACGCCGAAGGCTTCATGAGGCTCCTGGCCGACGAGGGCGTGGACGTACAGGGTAGGGAGTTCCTCGTCCTCGGCTCCGGAGGCGCGGCAAGGGCCATAGTGTACAAGCTCGCGCTCGGGGGTGCGAGGGTCCGCGTCAACGACAGGAAGCCGGAGCGGGCGCAGGCCCTGGCTGACGAGGTGCTGAGGAGGACGGACATCCGGGTGGAAGCATCCGGGTTGGAGGACACGGTAAGGAGGGTGGACGTCCTCGTGAACGCCACCGCCGCGGGGATGAGCCCTAACGTCGACGAGACGCCGGTCCCGAAGGAGGCGCTGAATCCAGCGCTCACGGTCGTCGACATAGTATACAACCCCCTCAGGACCAGGCTACTGGCGGAGGCAGAAGAGCGCGGGTGCAGGACCGTCGGCGGCGTGGGGATGCTCGTCAACCAGGGCGCGGAGGCGTACAGGATATGGCTACGCGAGGAGCCGCCTAGGGACGCGATGAGGAACGCAATCATGGGGATACTGGGGGACGGAACCTAGCCCCCGACCGCCCGGGACACCCTGTCCCGGACATCCCTGAACGTGAGGCCGCTCCTCCCTGCTATGGCAGACACGTCATCGAACTCCGGTTTGTAGCCGAGAGGCGTGAACTTGACGCGCACCCGCTCCCTCCTGCCGCCGACAACTATCTGGACCTCACGGACCTCCCTCAGGAGCTCGAAACGCCGCTCCACGGGCAGCACCCTGACGCCGATGGAGCCGGTCTGCGCCATCACGGCCCCCGCATGCAGCTCCGGGTCGTCAGACAGGACCCGCACGAGGAAGCCGATGCGCCCCTTCTTCATCATGCACGGGAGCACGTGGACGTCCAGTGCGCCGAGCGACATGAGGGTCGATGTCATGTGGGATATTTCTTCGGGGGTGCAGTCGTCGACGTTTGACTCGAGCACAACCTTCGGCTTCACGACCGCAGCCTTCACGACGTTAGGCCAGGGCAGCCGCATGCCGCCGGCGCCGGCGCCCCACCCCGAGTACTCCATCGCCCCCCAGTCGGTGACGATTGCTGCGAGTATTGCCGCGCCCGTCGGCGTCAGAAGCTCCCGGTCCGACCTGAACCGCACCGGAATCCCGTACTCCCGGACTATCTCGTAGGTCGCGGGGGCGAGGCCGCCGCACTGCACCAGGGACGAAGCCACCGGCCCGTCGAGGAGGCCGAGGCTCTCAAGCGCCAGCGCGGAGGCCGACGCGTCAACGACGGAGTCTGCGGCCTCGTGGAGGTGGACTCTCCTGAGGGGGACGCCGTGCACCCTGGCCTCGGCTTCCGCGAGTATCCGGAGTATGCTCAAGGCTAGGTGCTCGGCGGCCCGTTTCATGCGCAGCCCCCGTATCTGAGAGGCTAGATGAGCGTACCCGGCGGCGCCCGCCCTGTAGCGGACGTTGAACTTCACTGCCGCCACGCCATGCCGCCTCACCCGCATGAAGGAGACGGCGGCCACTGGCTTCAGCCTCCTTTTGATGAGGCGCTCGTCGGCCCCCAACGCCGCCAAAGCCCCCACGAACATGTCGCCGGACATGCCGGAGGCGCATTCCAGGTACAGCATTTTCAGGCGACCTTCCGCTTGGTGTCCCAGAGCATGAGGCCGAGCTCCCGGTACTCCGGCGCATCCCCCGTCGACTTCAGTATGCGGCCGTACTCGCGCTCCGCATCCTCAAGGCGCCCGCTGAAGAAGAGGAGGAGCGCCAGGTTGTAGCGGGCCTGATGGTATTCGGGGTCGAGCCTCAAAGCGGCCCCATAAGCCTTCACCGCCTTATCTAGGTTGCCTTCGTCCTCGGCAAGGAGGTCCGGGCCGCTCATCAGGACCCCGAGGTTGTAGTACGTCACCGGATTCTTCGGGTCCAGTAGGAGGGACTTGAGGAGTATGGCCTCCGTCAGCCCCGGCCTGCCCTTAAGGTAGTTCAGGGCGCCCGCGAACTCCGTCAGCTTCGCAGCCATGCCGGCCTTGTCCCCCACCTCGTCCGCCTTCGCGAGCGCCTCCTCCACCCGGGCCTCCTTCAGGAGCCCAATCACCTCTTCCGAGTCCATCTTCTTGCAATCTGGTATGCGACGACCGCGGCGCCGTAGCCGTTGTCTATGTTGACCACAGCCACCGGCGCGCACGACGTGAGCATAGTGTTCAAGGCCGCCCGCCCGCCGGCACCGACCCCGTATCCGACCGACGTGGGGACGCCGATGACGGGGACGTCGACCAGCCCCGAGACCACGGAGGGGAGGGCGCCCTCCATCCCCGCGACCACGATGATGACCGAGGCCCCGCCCATCCTCCTGAGCGCCGGATAAATCCTGTGGACGCCTGCGACGCCGACGTCGTAAGCGCACACCACCCGGCAGCCGAGCTCCCCGAGTATTATCCTCGCCTCCTCGGCGACCGGTATGTCGGACGTGCCGGCGGTCACGAGCCCCACGACGCCCGACGCCTTAGGCTTCCTCAGGCCCCGCCGCCTCACCACCAGGACCCCAGAGTCCTCGTTGTATGTGGAGTCGGCGCCCTCAACCTTCGAAGCCACCTCCATCGCCTTCGCAGGCGACGTCTTCGTCGCTATCATCCGGCCAGACTTCCGCGTGAACTTCACCGCTATCTCGGCGAGCTGCCGTGCGGTCTTGCCGCCGCCGTAGACGACCTCGGGTATGCCGCACCGCTCCATACGCCTGTAGTCCGGCGCGACGAACCTCATGAGAGAATCCTCCCCAGTGCGTTCATCTCCTCGACCGTGAACTGGCCGGGGGCCGCCTTCCCGGACGCCTTTGGCGCCGCGAAGGACATGTAGCCTCCGAGCGCCGGGCCGGCTATACGGGTTATCCTCCCGAGTTCCCCCATGCTTATGGCTACCAAGGGCGTCTTCAGGCCCGACTCCACCTGGGCGGACAGGACGTTGACGACGTCTTCCAGGGTCTGTGGTTTGAAAGCCACCTTCACGACGTCTGCGCCCGCGCCGTCCATCCGCCTCATGATGCCTATCATCCGGGCCTTAGAGGGCGTGCGCTTGAAGTCATGGTATGAGAGTATGGCCTTGACGCGCCTCTTTTTTGCCGCCTCTGCAAGGCGGCGCCTGAGGGAGGCCGCGGTACGGTACTCGATGCTAACATAGTCTGCGAAGGCAAGACAGGACGCCAGGAGGCTTACCCTGTCCTCTTCAGAGCCCCTGTAGCCGCCGCCCTCCCACGAGGGCATGCAGGTTACGAGCAGCATCTGCCGTATCCTGGAGAGGTGCCCTATGTCCAGGAGGCTCCTCATGAGGTCGAGGCGGACCTCGACGATGTCGCACTTCAGCCCCGACGCCGCCTCCACGGCCCCGGCCGCAGTGCCGGCCGCCACGGTGGCGCAGACATATGCCATAAATAAGGATTGGACGGCGAATATTAAATCGTGGAGATTCTGAACGGGACGAGCGGGGAGACCCTGAGCCGGGGCGCACGACTCATGGACACCTTCGGGGGACGGCTGAGGGGCCTCATGCTCTCGGAAAAGGGCGACGCAGTGCTCGCATGCAGCCGCGAGAGCGTGGCCGACGCCACCATACACATGATGTTCATGCTCTACCCCATAGACGTCGTGTGGGCGGACTCCTCGATGAACGTCGTCGACACCGCGAGGGCGGAGCCGTTCAACCCGCTCAAGCCGCGCACCATCAGGGTCTATGCCCCCGGGAAGCCGGCGAAATACGTTATAGAGCTCGGGAAAGGCGGGATGGGTGGGACGAAGGCCGGGGACAAGGTAGAGTTCAGATGACCGACATGCTGAAGTCGACGTTCGGCGCGGAATGCGTTATCTTACCCGTTGAAATCCAGTCCGCGCCCAAGGAGGCGTAGCGGCCGAGGTTCTCCAGCGTCACGCCGCCCGAAACCTCGAACACCACCTTCCGCCCGGGGTTTTGAGACCTGATTAGGGCGATGGCCCGCCTTATGTCGGCTGGCCGCATGTTGTCGAACATCACAAGGTCCGCGCCGGCGGAGGCTGCGGCGAGCGCGTCGCCGACGGACTCTACCTCCACCTCCACCTTCAAACCCTTCGCGGACGCCCTGGCCTTCGCGACCGCCGCCCGCACGTCGCCGCCGAAGAGCATCAGATGGTTGTCCTTTATCAGCACCATGTCGTAGAGCCCCATCCTGTGGGGGAGCCCGCCGCCCGCGACGACAGCCTTCTTCTCGAGCATGCGCAAAAGGGGGGTTGTCTTCCGGGTGGCCACAATCCTCGATTTGGAGCCGAGCGCCTTAAGCCGGTCAGAGTACCTTCTCGTTAGCGTCGCGACCGCGCTCATCCTGGAGACGAGGTTCAATGCCGTGCGCTCCACAGGCAGGATGTCGCGTGCGCGCCCACGGAGGGTGAACACCCGTTTGCCGGCCTTCACCCGCGTCCCGTCCGCGACATGCGCGGCACAGCGTATCCGATGGGCTCTGAATAGGAATTTGAGCTCTTGGACGCCCGAGACCACGCCGTCCGAGTCGGCGGTTATGACGGCGGTTATCTTCCGGTTGGGGGTGAAAGCTGACGTCACATCGCCCGAGCCCACATCCTCGGACAACATCGCCTCGATGCAGCCTCTAAGCTCGCTGTCGTCCATAAACCGGAGAAAACGCGCGTTTATGCCGCCCTCGACTTCGGCGAGGCCGGAGCCTTCTGGATTATTATTATGTCGCCGACTTCCACGACGTCGTCGTAGCTTATGCTGTCCTCCTGCAGGACCTTCCGGACGTCCTCGTTGGAGAGTCCGCCGCCCTTGAAGGATTTCAGGCACAGGCGCATGACCTCGCCCTTGTCCAGGTTCAGTATGACATCCTCGACCTTTCCGACGTACTGCGCCTTCTGAGTGTAAATGTCCATCCCGTAGAGTTCAGAGAGTCTTTTGCCCATGTTTACCACGCAAAAAATGCCTGATAACTTATATGAGCGGCGCCTTATAAACCAAGTGCGGGGGACGGGGGGAGGGGGGTCTCGTCGAGTATTCCCCGGCCGGCGCGCCGTTTAGGGATATAAGGGGAGGGGCATATGGTTTACATATGGCAGCACCCATCGACGCGGAGACGGTCCTCTTCCTCTTCATAGTCCTAGTCATGGCCGTCATAGGGGTCAAGTCGATAGTCATAGTCAGGCCCTTCGAGCGCGGCATCGTCGAGCGCTTCGGCAGGTACACGCGCACCATAGGCGCCGGGATGAGCGTGATAGTCCCGTTCGTGGAGAACGTCTACAGGGTGGACATGAGGGAGGCGTTCATCGACGTGCCCGCCCAGGAGGTCATCAGCAAGGACAACGTGAAGCTGACCGTCGATGCCATAATCTACTTCAAGGTGACGGACCCGTTCAGGGTCATGTACAACGTCGCCATGTTCGAGGACGCCATCAGCAAGCTCGCGCAGACGAACCTGAGGAACATGATAGGGGACATGATACTGGACGCAGTGCTCGCAAGCCGGGACAAGGTCAACATAGAGCTGAGGAAGTCGCTGGACGAGATAACCGACCGCTGGGGTGTGAGGGTCACGAGGGTTGAGATACAGGAGATCGCCCCCCCGTCCGACGTCGTCGAGGCCATGGGCAGGCAGATGAAGGCGGAGAGGACGAAGAGGGCGGTCATACTAGAGGCCGAGGCCGTCAAACAGTCCGACATACTCAAGGCCGAGGGCAAGAAGTCAGCGGACATACTGGAGGCTGAGGGGAGGGCTCAGGCCATAGAGACCGTCGCCGAGGCGGAGAAGAACAAGACGGTGCTCCTCTCCGAGGGGGAGGCGAAGGCCATAAACAAGGTGTTCGGGGCCATACACGAGGGCAGGCCGACGAAGGACATACTGATGATAAAGTACCTCGAGGCGCTCGGGAAGATGGCCGACGGCAAGGCCACGAAGATATTCATGCCGATGGAGGCTAGCGGCGTCCTCACCGGCGTGGCGGCCATGGGGGAGATGTTCAGGGGCGAGGGCTCGCCGCCCGCGCAGCTTCCGGGGGGGTCTTCGGTCCTGGAGGCGGCAGGGGAGGGCGACGACAAGTCAGCGGCTGAGAGGAGGAGGAAGGAGAAGAGCGTCGGGGAGGATTTGGTAGGCGAAGGGAAAAAGTAGAGTTAGGCACTACATCGGCGCCTTGAAGAAGAGGTTCAGTATCTCCTTGACCTCCTCAGGCTTCAGGTTCTGACGCTCGAGTATGCCCTTCACCTTCACATACTCGTCCTTCGTCTTCACGACCGCCGACTCCGACGTCTGCATCATGTACGACCGCACGTACAACAGGACATCCTCCATCATGCCGGAGTTGAGGTGGCCGAATATGTTGTCGCAGTCCTGGTCGCTCACCACGCTCTCGTCCCTAAGCTCCCGGATGATATTCGCAGCTGATTTGTAGGACAGGATTATCTCCGACAGGTCCGCCTTCGGGGAGCTGGCGCGGGGCATCGGGACTGATTGAACGCGCAAGAATAAATATGATGCTTGCGTCCGCGGGGGCGACGGCGCGGCCCGAGCCGGGAACGCAAACACCAGGCTTACTTGGGTAGGAGGGTGATCGCGCTGACCGGGCATGACGCCACACAGGCGCCGCACTCGATGCAGGCGTCCCTGTTCTTGACAACGGACTTCTTGCCCGTCTTACCGTCCTGCAGCTCATACACATTCGGGTTCGCAGGGCACACGCTGACGCAGGCCCCGCAGCCGATGCACTTTTCTTGGTTCACTTCAGTAGGCATAAAACACCTCATACGCCCAAAGGGGCGTAGCTCATCTAATAAAGTAGTAGTGGTTAAAAAACACCCTCAGTCACCATTTGACGCGTTCCACGGACTTCCGGGCGGAAACGACCTCGACCTGCGACGGCTTATTGTCGCCCCAGAGGGCTGATATCCTCAACGCCTTCGCCATCGACTCAGGGTCCTCCTCTATCTTGTAGTGTCTACGGCCAAGGTGGGATGACTTCACCTTTTCCAGGAGCCTTGTGACCTCAATCCTCGTGTCCACGCAGCCGTCCCTCTCAAGGAGGACTCCTTGGACAGGCAGGCCGTAAGACGCCATCTTCGCCGTCCCCTCCTTCACTTCCATCGGGCAGCCGACACCGAGGACGGCCTTCGGACGGTACTTCTTGACCATCCGCTTCACGAGGGAGCTGCCGGGGGCGATGAACACCCTGTAGCCTAGCGACTCCGCCTCCTCCTTTATCCCCCCTATGCCGCACTTTCCGCAGTTCAGGCATTTTATACCCTCCGGAGTCAGGGGCGCGGGGCATGAGGGGCTCCTCAGGCACTGGGGTATGAACATCGCCCGCTGGTCGTACGGCGTCCTGTCGAAACTGTCGCGATAGAGGATGTTGCGCACCTCGATGACCATCCTGCTGACTATGTCCTCCTCGACGCCGAAAACCCAGAGTACATACCTTATCGGAGCTTCAAGGAGGGTGAGTATGAATAGCGTGGCGCTCGGGATGACTATCTGGCGGGTGCGGAAGAAGAGCAGGGCCAATGCTATCCCCACAAAGGTCAACATGGCCAAGGCCACGCCGACCAGCATCAACACGGCCCCGAGCACGAGCGCTGTGCCGCTCAATAAACCGAAAAACTCCAAAGTACCCCTCTACCCTAAATTACACGAGGGAGAGGCTTAAATACCCGCTAGTAGTCGACACCGTACCTCGCCCTTATTCCGCGGGTGAAGGGGTGTTTGACGCGCTTCATCAGGGTGACGTAGTCCGCGGCCTCTATCAATTCCTTTGGGGCGTTCCTGCCCGTGAAGACGAGCTCCACATGCGGCTTCTTCGAGGATACTAGCTTCAGCACCCTTTGGAGGGGGATTATCCTCCGGTTCACGGCGTTGTTGGCCTCGTCCAGTATGACCATGTCGTATTTGCCGGACTGCACGGCCTTCTCGGCCAGGTCCAGGGCCTCCGACGCCTTCTCCCTCTCCTCCTTCCGTGTCAGGAAGCAGTCCTTGCAGTTGTCGCACTCCATCCCGCCCCTGCGCATCTCCTCGCTGTAGGGGCATGGCTTGCCGAACTGCCGGACCTTGAATTCGCCGCCGAAGGCGTTGATGTGGACGACCTCCCCGGAGTGCCCGCCCCCCTTCAGGAACTGTATCATCAGGACCGACATGCCGTGGCCGGCCGCGCGGATTCCGAGTCCTACCGCGGAGGTCGTCTTCCCTTTCCCGTCTCCTGTGTACACGTGGACTAAGCCGAGTCTTTTAGGTTTGGCCATTCATGCCCTCAGGAGCCCGTGCTGCACGCCGACCACCCGCAGTTGTGGCATGTCATGCATCCTTCCTCGACTACCACCCTCCCCGCGCACTCGGGGCACTTCTCGGACTCGGAGACATCCGGCGCCTTCTTGACTGACTCTATGTTCAGCACCTGGTTGCTCCTTGAGCCGTCCCGGTATATGGTGACCCCTTTGCAGCCGAGGTGGTATGCGAGGAGATAAGTCTTCTCCACGTCGGCGGTCGTCGCCTCGTTCGGGAAGTTGACGGTCTTAGACACCGCGTTGTCGGTGTGCCTCTGGAAAGCCGCCTGCATGCGTATGTGCCATTCGGGGGAGATGTCGTGCGCGGTTACGAAAACGCGCCGCACGTCCTCGGGTATCTCCTCTATGCAGTGTATGGAGCCGCATTTCGCTATCCTCCGCATGAGGTCCTCGTTGTAGAAGCCCCCCTCCTTGGCGACGCGCTCGAATATGGGGTTGACCTCTATCATCTCCGTGTTGTCGAGTATGTTCCTTATGAAGGATATGGCGAACAGCGGCTCTATGCCCCCGGACGCGTTCGCTATTATGCTTATGGTGCCTGTCGGCGCTATTGTCGTCGTCGTCGCGTTCCTCATCGCGTCGTACCCGCGTCCCGGATAATAACTCTTCGGGTAGTTCGGGAACGAGCCGCGCCTCTTCGCGAGCGCTGCGGACGCCTTCTTCGACTCCTCGTCGATGAACCGCATGACCTCCTCCGCAATCTCTATAGCCTTCTCGCTGTTGTAGGGTATGCGCAGCTCAAGTAGCAGGTCCGCGAACCCCATCACACCGAGGCCTATCTTCCTGTTCGCCCGCACCATGCTGGTTATCCGCTCGAGCGGGAACTTGCTCATGTCTATTACATTGTCGAGGAAGTGGACCGCAGTGTGGACGGTCTTCCTCATCTTCTTGTAGTCTATCCTCCCGCCGTCGACCATCCTCGCCAGGTTTATGGAGCCTAGGTTGCAGGCCTCGTAAGGAAGGAGCGGCTGTTCGCCGCAGGGGTTCGTGGACTCTATCTCGCCGACGGCCGGCGTCGGGTTGTCCTTGTTTATCCGGTCCAGGAAGATGATGCCCGGCTCCCCGTTCTTCCACGCCATCGTGACTATCAGGTCGAAGACGGTCTTCGCCTTTATCCTACGCATGACATGCTTCGTCTTCGGGTTCAGGAGGTCGAACTCGGTCCCCGCCTCGACGGCCTTCATGAAGTTCTCCGTGAGGCCGATGGATATGTTGAAGTTGTTGAGCACATCCTCCTTCTCCTTCGCCACTATGAACTCCAGGACGTCGGGGTGGTCGACCCTGAGTATCGCCATGTTGGCGCCGCGCCTCGTGCCGCCCTGTTTGATGACCTCGGTGGCGGCGTTGAAGACGTTCATGAAGGAGAGCGGGCCAGAGGCCACCCCGGATGTGGATGCCACGATGTCCCCCCTCGGCCTCAGCCTCGAGAAGCTGAAGCCGGTGCCGCCGCCGCTCTTGTGTATCAAGGCCGTGTTCTTTATAGCCTCGAATATGCTCTCCATGCTGTCCTCCACTGGGAGGACGAAGCAGGCGGACAGCTGCTGCAGGTCACGCCCCGCGTTCATCAGTGTCGGGCTGTTGGGTAGGAACTCCACCTCGGCCATGGCCTGGTAGAATTCGCGGGAGGTCTTCTTGACGTCGGCGTCCTTCTCGTAGGCTAGGTCGGCCTGCGCTATGTTGTTCGCGACGCGCATGAACATCTGCTTCGGGGTCTCCACAACCTTCCCGTTGCCGTCCTTCATGAGGTAGCGCTTCTCCAGCACCTTCACGGCGTTGAGCGACAGCTTTATGTCGTCTTCGACGCCCATCATCGACTTCGCCTCGCGGATGCGCTTGCGCTCCTGCCTGTAGAGTATGTAGGCTTTGGCGACAGCTGGGTCCGCGTTCTCCATGAGGACCTGTTCGACGACGTCCTGGACCTTCTCCACTGAGGGGGTGTCCTCCCCCCGCTTTTCAAGCGCCTTTACGACCTTTTCAGCCATCCTGGCGGCCACTTCCCCGTCCTTGCCTTCGACCGCGTTTATGGCCTTCTCTATGGCGCCTATTATCCTCTCCTTGTTGAACTTCACTACCCGGCCGTCCCTCTTCCTTATTTTAGAAACCATGCCAACCACTATGACGTCGCGCGTGGAGTATCTTGGTCTTTGTTGAATATAAGGTTTCCGCCGCGCTCAGACTGACTCAACCTTCCTGACGGACGAAACCTCCTTTTTCAGCGCAGACTCTATGGTGTGCGCAAGCGTCATCTGGCTCATCGGGCATCCGTGGCATGCGCCGGTCAGCCTGACCTTCACCACGCCGTCCCTGACGCCTATGAGCTCCACATCCCCGCCGTCCATCCTAAGGAGCGGCCGCACCTTCCCGAGCACGCGTTCTATCTCCTCTTCCATCTTGTTATCCTAGCACGGCGGACATGACGAGCGGCAGCGTGACGCTCACGTCGCCGTAGACCGTCGCCGTCCTCCCCCTCTCCCGGATTTTCCCCCAACTCTTCGCCTCCCGGGCGCGGGCGCCTGACAGGCTGCCGTCGTACTCCTGCGCCGTCGTGAGGTAAGCGGCGTAGTCTAGGCCTCCGCGCAGGAGGTTCACGCCTATGGT
>JBFYKH010000021.1:0-3257 GCA_041306075.1 Candidatus Altarchaeota archaeon | reverse complement strand
TTGTCCTTGCATGGGATTACAGTCCTGCGGGACTCCAGACACACAGTTTTGCACTGTATGAGTGCAAACACCAAGACCACAGGTAGTTGAGCCTAGCCCTTCATCTGTTTGACTATCACAGTCGTTATCTAGCCCGTCGCAGACTTCGTCTGTTGGTGTGCATGCCGTGTAATCCACAGCCATGTGGAAAATCAGGGCTCCTGGGTTGTACTGGGCGTATGGGTTTGACTGTAGAGCGGGTATTGGACTGTTCGGAGGTACATCATCTGACCAGAAGTACTCGTTTCCGGCGAGTACCTTTAATGTGTTCTCACCGTTGATTAGCACGTTCCCAGGTATGGCAAGGTTACCCACCGTCGCCCAGCCAGTAGTTGCAACATAAGTCTCCTTCAGGTTGGACGCCTCCCACCCAGCAGATTTTGCCGTAGCTGACCGACCGATATATTGGCCGTTAACCCAGACCTCATAGGCGTTGTCGGCCGCTATCCTTAACGTAGCTGAGTTAGGAGTACCAACGACATTGAATTTTTTCTCGAACACGACTACACGCCCGTTAGTGTAAGCCGCCACATCATAGAGCGGGTTGGCGCCATCGTAACTTGAGGGGCCCTCCGCCCTTTCGGTCTCCCAAATCCAGTCTGCAGCCGGCGCATTCGTCTGGAAACTCCAGGAAACGCCTGTGTCCCACACGGAACCGGTTACTTCCGCACCCTCAGAGACATACCCCGTAGGATACGGTTTAGGCTCCTGCGCCCGGACCGCGCTAAGCGGACTACCGCTGAGGTCAACGTAATTTGACCCACCACCAGCCTTGTTGTATACACCAACGATGTCCACGCTGGTGTCGCTATTCACCGTCATTGTATCGGCTGCTGCCATTCCTGATAGGATTAGGCAGGCCAACACCATTCCAATTCCGATTTTGTTTTTCATTCATTGCCTCCGTATAGAAAATTCTTTCAGCATAGCCATTGTTCAAAATGGCGTATATTGATTACATTGTTCAAATAAAAGGGTGGCGGTAACCTAAGGAAAACAAAGTTCACAAGGTATCGAAAAGGTATTTTTGCCTGGCGGCCGCCCCCGCCAGGCATAATAGGCGTTAGTAGTTCTCCGCCAAAATCTCGTAGTATGCTTTCGGGTGTTTGCATGCGGGGCATTGTTCCGGGGCTTCGGGGCCTTCGTGGACGTAGCCGCAGTTTCTGCAGTGCCATTTCGCCTTGGCCTTCTTCTTGAACACTTCGGCCTTCTCCAGGTTCTCTATCAGCTTCCTGTAGCGGGCTTCGTGGTGCCGCTCCACCTTCGCAATCTGCTCGAACGCGGAGGCGGCCTCCGGGAGGCCTTCCTTCTTCGCGGTCCTGGCGAAGTCCTGGTAGAGCTTCGTCCACTCCATCTTCTCGCCCTCGGCCGCGGCGATGAGGTTCGACTTCGTGTCCCTTATCTGCCCGGCCGGGTACATGGCGGTGACTTCCACCTCGCCGCCCTCCAGGAGCTTGAAGAACACCTTCGCATGCTCCTTCTCGTTGTCCGCGGTGTCCTGGAATATCGCGGCTATCTGCTCGTAGCCGTCATTCCTCGCCTGCCCCGCATAATAAGTGTACCTGTTCCTCGCCTGACTCTCCCCCGCGAAAGCGGCCAGGAGGTTCTTCTCCGTCTGTGTGCCCTTCAATGAGTTGGCCATCTGATTCACCGGGTTACCATTAGCATACCGGCCCTTATAATAGTCCGACGGCCCATGTATTGGACGCTGAAAAAATGGACGTACGTATAATAGTAGCGGCGGCGGTCGCGCTCGCAGTAGCCTTAGTCTACCTCACGGGCGACAAGGCGATGGTAAAGGACGAGCTGGCGGACAAGGACGCCGCAGGCCTCCGGAAGGCGACTTTCGCAGGCGGCTGCTTCTGGTGCATGGAGCCTCCGTTCCGGGCGCTCGAGGGCGTGGTTGACGTGATGCCAGGCTATGCCGGCGGAGACGAGGCGGACCCCACCTACGAGGAAGTCTCTTCCGGAGCCACCGGCCACGTGGAGGCCGTCCAGGTCACATACGACTCTGCAAGGATAGGATACGACAGGCTCCTGGAAGTCTTTTGGAGCCAAATAGACCCCACCGACGACGGAGGCCAGTTCGCGGACCGCGGCAGCCAGTACAGGACGGCGGTATTCTACCACGACGATGCCCAGAGGAATGCGGCGGAGGCTTCGAGGAAGGCGCTCAAGGACTGCGGCAGATATGGCAAGCCCATAGCCACGGCGATACTGCCGTACAGGAACTTCTATCCCGCGGAGGAGCATCACAGGAACTACGCGGAAAAGAATCCGCTCAGATACGGCTCCTATAAGGAGCTTTCCGGGAGGGCGCCGTATATTCGTGAGACCCGGGGGGAAGCCTCGGCGCCGGCATGCAGGGCTAAGCCCACGCTGACTGCGGAACAGGAGATGGTCGCATACGGGGGCGGCACGGAGCCGCCGTTCCAGAACGAGTACTGGGACGAGCACAGGGAGGGGATTTACGTGGACGCCGTGAACGGCGAGCCGCTCTTCAGCTCCAGGGACAAGTTCGACTCCGGCACTGGGTGGCCGAGCTTCACGAAGCCTATCGACCCGGCGAGCGTGGTGGAGAAGGCCGATGTAGGCCTCGGGATGGTCCGGACCGAGGTCCGCTCGAATGCGAGCGGCATACACTTGGGCCACGTCTTCGACGACGGCCCCGGCCCGGCGGGGAGGAGGTACTGCATGAACTCGGCGTCCCTGAGGTTCATCCCGAAGGATGACCTCGCAAAGGAGGGTTACGGAGAGTACGAGAAGCTCTTCAGCGCTTGATTTTCCTGAGGACACGGTAGGTGTTGCCGTCCCTCGGCAGCTCCCCGGACGCCCAGACGGCGTCGATGTCCTCGGGCGTGTCGACGTCGTGCAGCTTCGGGTTCACCCCGACCCTGAGGCCGAGGCCGGTCGCGTTTTCGGTTATCCTCTCCAGGACGTCGTGGCGCTCCCAGTCCACGCCCTCGAACAGCTCCGCCCGGACGCCTGAGCCGCCTATGAGGTAGAAGCTGCCGTCGTGGGCTGGCCCGAAGACGACGTCGTTGCCTTTCATGAGCTCGAACGCCTCCTCTATGTGGTCTGTCCTGAGGGTGGGGACGTCGCAGCCGACGACCATCACGTCCTTGACGCCCATCCGGTAGAAGTCCTTGAACACGTTCACCAGCTTCTCGCCGAGGTCCTGGCCCCGCTGCGCGATGTACTTGCGTTCCCCGAGTATC
>JBFYKH010000020.1:0-5779 GCA_041306075.1 Candidatus Altarchaeota archaeon | reverse complement strand
AAGTCATTGCTAAGGCTGAAAACGTTGGTGGCGCTCTGAGACGAACGCCGCACAGTAGCATTAGACGGCGTAATCCAATCCGCCAACAAAGTCGTAGTGGTAGAAGTCGTAGTAGTCGTGGTGGAAGTAGTCGTGGTCGTGGAGGTCGTAGTAGTGGTGGAGGTAGTAGTCACCACGTTCACCCATATGTCCCCGGGCGCATGCGCCGTCGTATTCGACCAGTTCAAGTCGTTGCTCGTGGTGTTCACCCACGAAACCAGGCTGTAGTTCCCGATGTATCCGCCGGTCAGCCATAAGAGGCTGTTCCCCGCGCTACCGTTCACATACACCGTAGACGAGTTCAGGAGGCTGTCGTTTCCGAAGACGCCGATGCTGTCATGAGTGGCCGTCCCATTGTCCACGGTAATATTAAGCTCCAACGGATGGCCCTGGACGACGCTCGACTGGTTAACGCTGAAGAACGTGACATAAGGCGGAATCGTCGTTGTGGTCGTAGTAGTGGTCGTCGAGGTAGTCGTCGTCGTAGTTGTTGTTGTGGTGGTCGTCGTGGTTTTTGGAACCCAGCCCGGCGAAGTGCATTGGCCGCCGCTGCAGACTCCGGAGCAGCAGTGTAGGGGGAGCGTGCAGGATGCGGCTCCCATGCCGCAGCAGACGCTGTCGTTGCCGCACGCGCACGCCACCTCCTGGCAGTTGCCCGCTACGTGGCTGGAGTCGCATTCGCCGATGTCGATGTCCCGGGTGATGTTGACCTCGTTGCACCCGTCTAGGCAGACTGGGTCGTAGCAGACGTTGTCCGGGCAGGAGCTGTTGTCGCCTCCGCAGTATTCGCCGCCCTCGCAGCGGCCGTCGCCGCATTTTGAGGCGTTGAAACGGCCGTGGGCGCGGGCCCCGTAGCATGAGACGACTGTGGCGTTGTGTTCGCCGACTGTGAAGTCGCCGAGGGCGCTGAATATGAAGGATTCTGTGGGGTTCCAGACGTATGGGTCGAAGACAGGCGCCACGGGCGCCGACGACATGTTCGAGCGGGGAATCCACGCCTTGTCGACGTACAAGTCCACGCATTCCGTGAGGAGGTTCACGGAGCCGGTGTTTTCCAGGTACAGGGAAACGTTGACCGTGGATGCCGTCACGTTGGTGCTGTTGAAGCCGGTCACGTTCATGGCCGAGCGGTACTGCCCGGCGAGCACCGTCCCCTTGTCCCTCACGGCCGACGACGATTCAGAGTACGCCGTCCAGGACGCCATCAGCCCCGAGAAGACCATGAGGACGAGGAAGCCGAGGGTCACCGTGGCCGCAAGCGAACTCAAGCCCATTTTACGTAGTCCAGCGGAATATCATGCTGTCCGACACGCCGTTGCACGCGACCACGCGACCCTCGTGGGGCAGGCCGTGGTCCGCCGTGAAGTTGGTGCGCATCAGGATGGTCTCCGACGGGTCCCAGACGCCCGGGGAGAAGGATGTGTTGAGCAGCACGAGCTGGTCCATCTGGGAGCGCCTAATCCACGCCCGGTCGAGGTAGAAGTCCGTGCAGTTCATCTCCAGTGGCACCCTGCCGTCGTTGACGACGTAGATTCTCACTGAGTCGTCCGTAGTCGTCGTGGCTATCGAGGATATGCTTATGTCGGTCCCGACGACTTCGGCCGCCGCGTCCGCCTGCGAGACGGCCGTGAGCGGGGTCTCGCCCATGTACGTGGTGTAGACTCCCATTAGCGTGGCCAGGAGCGAGAGGAAGATGACGAACATCACCGCGTTTCCGTATGCGGTCGAAAGACCCATGGTAAACTATACCACAGGCGGTAAAAAAGCTAGAAATACTCGGTGTCGACGACGCCGTTGCACGTCACGACTTTGGCTTCGTGGACGCCCGACGAGCCGAGTTCCGCCGACGTCGGCCTGAGCTTTATCGTCGCCTCAGGGCTCCAGACGGCCACTTCGGCGTTGGTGGAGGGGTCCACTATGGTGGATGACGTGAGATTCACCCACGCGCTGTCGACGAAGAGCGAGACGCAGCTCGTCTTAAGCTCCTGCTTCCCGACGTTCTTCACGTAGATGTATAGGTGACCCGACGAGTTGTCTATGTTGGCTATGGTCAGGTCCGTCCTCAACTGGCCGATGAGGTACTGCTGCTTGTCGGTCATCGCCCCCCGGGTCTGGTCCAAGTAGACGCCGAACGTGTATATCACCCCGGCAGACAGCCCTATGACGGCTATGAAGAACAGCAGCTGGGTGGCGACGTCGCTGAATCCCATAAGAGATATTACGATGGGACGTATTTAAGCCTGCGGCTCACTTCCCCAGTATCTTGTTTATGTCCTGGTCGCTCAGGCTGACCTTCTTCAGCTTCCCGATGAAGAACAGGGACGTCGCATGGTCTTCGACGGTCGGCTGGTAGTCCACGTCCTCCTCGTCCCCGGCCCTTATGCCGTCCACGTAGTTCATCAGCTGCTGGTACACGTCCTCGCTCACCCACCCTATCCGGGCGTAGTAGTCGAACATGTTCCTTGCGCCGTTGGTGCCGGCCTTGTCGACGATGTGCCGTATCCATTCGAGGATGATTGCGAGGGACTCTATGTCCGAGCCTAGCTCCGTTAGCGGGATTACCGAGTTCCCGTGCTGCCTGGCAGGCGGCCTGTGCTGGTGCTGCCAGGGCTCATGCCTGCCCTGGAAGACCGGCTGCGGCTTCGGCGCATACTGCACCGGCTGCTCCAGGCCAGGCTGGATGGGAATCCTGTATTCGGCGCGCTCGGCAGCCATGAAGTCCGCCGGCGTCGGAATCTGGCTGGGCTGCATGACCACCCGGTTGTCGGGCCTCAGCTGCGACGGCTGCATCCCCCCCTCTCGTGGCTGGAACACCCTCGGCGGGTTGGACTTGTCGATGTACCTGAGGAGGGCTTCGTGAGCGTCTGGAGTGATCCACCCTAGCTGGACCAGGTACTTGAGTATGTCCATGGCCTCGCCGTAGCCGACCTTGTCCACCAGGTACTTAACCCAGTCGAGCACCCGCATGAGCGAGTCGCTGTCTCCCATGGGGGGAAGCTGTATCCCGGGCATGCCTGGCGGCTCCCGCCCCTGCGGCGCATAGGGCATGCTCCGGCCGTCTGCGCCCACCGCTATCGGGATCATCTGCCTCGCCTGAGGAGTCAGCCTGCCCGCCGCCGACAAGGCCTGCATGTGCTGCATCAGGGCCTCATAGGCCTTCGGGGTGATCCACCCGAGGTTCAGGAGGTACTTTAGGAGCTTCGCGTTCTTGTCGACGTTGCCGTCCTCCCCGACGAGCGACGTAATCCATTCCAGGACGAACGACGCGTTGCCGTCCTTGATGGACTGCATGAACATTACCTGCTCCCCGTCCGCGGCCGAAAGCTTCGCAGCCTTGGGCTTCGGCTCCGGGGCCGGCTCAGGCTCCGCCTCCTCCTTCTCCGCTTCCTCGACGGGCGGCTCCGCCTTCGCGGGCGCATGCTTCTCCTTCTGGAACGGAGGCTTCGCGTCCACGAACGGGTTTATCTGGTTGGTGACGAGCTCGTAGAGCGAGATGAACTTCTTCATGTTGGTGTCTATGCTGTCCAGCCGTGTCTTGTTGCTCTTGGAGATGTCCAAGGTCTCCTTGACCACGGACTCCAGGTGAGATGTCTTGTCCTCAAGAGCCTTCACCTTGTTCTCAAGCTCCGCCGTGTCCGGGCCGCCAAGGAGGGACGTCAGGTCATCCTGCGGCTTAGGCTGCGCCGGAGGCTGGCCGTACGGCTGCTGCATCTGCGGCATCGGCATGCCGGGCGACGGAGGCGCGTAGATTATCGGCGACGGAGGCATGCCTCCTGCAGGGGGTAAGCTGCCGCCCTTCTCGCCAACGCCCTTAAGCCTGGACTTCAGCCCGTCCAACAGATCCTTTATCATATCCCCCACCCCCCTTCGCAGGCGACCATGAGACCGCAGGGACTATGGGGCAGCCGAGGAACCCGAGGTAGAGCCTGAATGCTCTTCCCAGTATCGTCTCCCCCCCAACCGCCATCCAGGCGGACTCTCCGGACACCATGCTATTCACCGACGGTTAATAATCCAGGCGGCCGTATAAACCGGCCGGGATTATTGTTCGGCTTAGACGTCCCAGCATCAACCGGTTAAGGCGCAAAACCCCCCGGCCAGATGACCTTAGGACACCCCCCTTAGGTAACTAATGTGACATAGTAGTATATAAAATTATTGGTCAGGGCCAAGGACGCCTTTTCACTCGAGTACGTGGCATTCCCGCTCTATAAGCGTCAGCTGGCGCGATTCCAGGGCGTTCTGGTTGAGCGGGATTATCATCTTCGACTCCGACGTGCTTACCTTGTCCCGTATCTGCTGTATCAGCCTCAACACGATGGGGAAGTCGTTGTTGCTTATCAGGTACTCTATCCCGTCGAGGAGTATCACGGTCCTGGCGTTCTCGTCTATGCTGTTGCTCACGAGTATGCTCAGCTCCTGGAGGCCGGATATCGACGACACGTCGTTGCTCGACTTCACCCCCGTCAGCCAGCAGACCTTGGAGTCCCCAAGCTCGAATTTCTTGCGGACATGGGCCGGATTAGAGCGGGTGATGTAGAGGCCCCTCAAGCCCGCCTTCACCTCCCTGACGAAGAGGTCCACGCTCTTGGCGGGGGACTGCTCGAGGAAGACGTAGGTCGCGCCCGGCTCCAGGACATACGGCGCATCCGGCTTCGCCGCCTCCTTCAGGGCCGCTCCGCCCTCCGGCGCCGAGTCGAGGACCGAGTACCCCTTCTCCTTGAGGCCGTCCTCCATCCGGAGCATGTCCTGCTCCCATTTAAGACGGTCGTCCCTCTTCTTGAGGAGCTGCTCCTCCCAGTCTAGTTTGGCCAGCTCCTTCCTCAGCCGCTCAAGCTGAGCGTTCTTGTCCTCGTCGGTCAGAAGACCACCCAAATGAATTGGTATGCCATGTTTATATCCCAAGCGCCCTGCGCATGCCAGAGACGAAGACGCCGGTGTCGAACATGCGGGCCCGCCGCTCGCACCGGCTCCTGAAGGCCGCGGGGTCGGCGTTCACCGCAACGACCGCGCCAAGGAGCGCCTCCACCGTCGGCTCCACCAGGCAGCCGGTCTCGCCGTCGACCACAGTCTCGGCGTAGCCGCCCTCCCTGGCGGCGACCACCGGCTTCCCGGCCGCCATGGCCTCCACCGGAGTCATGCCGAAGTCCTCGTCCACGGCGGTGCAGATTAGCCCGCGGCAGCGGCCGTAGAGTTCCGCCAGCTCAGTCTCGTCCACGAGGCCCCGGTATTCCACGTTCGGCGGCCGGTCGCGGATGAGCCGCCTGACATAGGCGTCGGAGTGGTCGCCCCTCAGGTTCCCGCCGACGACCACCAGCCGCTCTTCAGGCAGCCGCCTGAACACCTCCGCCTGGAGGTCCACGCGCTTCTCGGGGTACAGCCGGTTGACGGAAAGCCAGTAGTCTCCGAGCCCCATGTACCTGAAATTCCCCGTGTCCGTGCCCGGATAGACCACGGCCGAGTCGCGGCCGTAGTATCTTTTCACGCGTTCCCTGACGACGTTCGATATGGATATGAGGTTGTCTACGTCCCGGACCGACCGCCGGTCAAGCCGCCCGTGAAGCCGAGCCCAGGCCTTGAAGAGGAGCCGCTTAGGCAGCGGCATGGACGACGACAGCCGCTCATGGTCGCTGTAGAACGCCCTCACAGGAGTGTAGCAGTACCACGTGTTCGGGTGATGCCCCGACGCCGCATAATGGCTCCAGTTGCCGCTCAGTACGTAATGGTCGTATCCCCTGAA
>JBFYKH010000019.1:0-53406 GCA_041306075.1 Candidatus Altarchaeota archaeon | reverse complement strand
TCCATGGTACTGGACGGCATCTCCCGGGCGGCCGACACCCTGGAATCCAGCGTAAGGTTCGTCAGCGACTCGGTGGCCAACACCGGCCTCATAGGCGGCTCCACGTGCGGCTCATACCCCGGGAATCCGGGCGCGGACCCCGCAGGCCAGGACGGCTGCCAGGACTACTCCTCCATCAAAATCAACTAGGCTTCCCTCCACGCCGCGGCAGAGGAGCCGGCCGCCGCCTCCTCAGGCACCTCCTGAGCCTCACCGTCAGGCCGGTGCTCGTCGGCACGTGGGCGGACGCCTCGTGGGCGGTGGGCTTCTACGAGAAGCACGGATTCAGGAAGGTCGCTCGTGAGGAGAAGGAGAGGCTCCTCGGGCGGTACTGGAAGATACCCAAGCGGCAGGTCGAGGCGTCGGTAGTGCTCTCGCTGGCGGCCGACCCAAGAGTCAAAGCTTCTGCTTCTCCCAGAGCTCGCGGAACAGGCCCTTCCTTGCGATAAGCTCCTTGAACGTCCCCTCCTCGACTATGCAGCCCCCGTCCATCACGATTATCTTGTCCATCTCCTGTATGGTCGATATCCTGTGGGCTATCACCACCGCCGTCACGTCCTTGAAGACCTTCCCGAGGCTGTCCTGTATCTTCAGTTCGCTGTTCGCGTCAAGCTGGGAGGTCGGCTCGTCCAGGAAGAGTATCTGCGGGCACTTGTAGAACGCGCGGGCTATGCTCAGCCTCTGCTTCTCCCCGCCCGACAGCTTCACCCCCTTCTCTCCGATGACGGTCTCGACGCCGTCCGGGAGCCTGCCCACGAGCTCGGTCAGGTTCGCCATCTCAAGCGCCTTCCCGAGGTTGTGCTCGCAGCCCCCCGTAATCTCCACGTTCTCCCTCAGGGTCGCGTTGAACACCTCCGTCTCCTGGGGGACCACGGCAATCCTCTGTATGTACGAGTGCCTGTCGACGTCCCTCAGCGGGATGTCGTCTATGAGGATGTCCCCTGAGTACCCCTCGTCCAGCTTCAGCATGAGCTTGAAGAGCGTCGTCTTGCCGGAGCCCGTGGGTCCGACGACGCCGACCTTCTCCCCCCGCCTGACCGTGAAGCTGATGTCCCTGAGCGTGCTCCTTCCCGTATACGAGAACGAAAGCCCCCTCACGGCAATCCCCCCCCAGCCGTCCGGCATCGGCATCCTGCCGGAGACCTCCACCGTCGGCTTCTCAGCCATCATGTTCATGAGGCGGCCGACGGCGGCCCTCTCCTCGATGACCTGGTCCGCCACCCTGGACATGCCTGCGGTGGCCCTGAGCACGCTGTCGAAGTAGACGTAGAACATCACGAACACGCCCACCTCCACCCTGCCGGCGTATATCCCCCAGCTGATGTAGACTAGTATCAGGAACTTCAGGACGACCGCATACACCGTGGTCACCGCCTCCCGCATCCTGAACTGCCTCTGGAGCTTCAAAACCTCGGAGCTAAGAGCCCTGTTTACCACGGTCACCCGCTCCATCACCGGGCTCCCCAGGTCCATGACCTTGATAAGGCCGATGTTGGCTATCGACTCGAAGTTCACGCCCCCGGCGGACTCCCTCGCCTCCTGGACGACCCTCAACTGCATGCTCTGCTTCCTCCTGAGGAAGAAGGCGAGGAGGTAGTAGGTGGCGGCGAAGGCCAGGAGCCCGACGCTAAGCCACGCCTCCATCGAATACATCACGAGGGCGGCGCCGACTATCGCGACGAAGGCGCCCAGGAGGTCCGTGAAGAACAGGCGGATGAGGTTGGTGACGCCCTGCGCCCCGTTCATGACCCGCTGCATCTTGCTGCCCGCGTAGTCGCTCTCATGCCACCTGAGGTCCAGGGCGAAGATGTGCCTCATCGCCGCGACCTTCGCGTCCAGGCCCACCGACTCCCCGGCCTTGAAGCCGAGGAGGGTGCCGGCCCTGCCGCTGAAAGTCCTGTACAGGCTGGTGAGGAGCCACAGGACGAGCAGCCACATGAGGTAGTCCAGCGGCTCACCCGCCCTGTACTTGGTGAAGAACGTGGTCATCTCCCCGAGGGCATAGGCCGGGAACAGGCTCGCGGCCTCGCTCGTCACGCTCAAAAGGACTGCTGAAGCCAGGCCCAGGCGGTAAGGCTTCACGTACGAGAGGATGTAACGGATAAGCTCCAAGAGGCCGTAATCCGGATACTCCTCTCGCTTCGACTCCACAGATAATATTCAACCTATGCGCTAAATAGGGGCGCTCCCGGAAAAAGAACGGCTGGGGCGTGGCAGGGCGCAAAGGAGGTCAGCACCCTGATGCCGCGGCGCCCCCCCCGCCCGCGGCCTTACGGGCCTTCCCTGAGCCTCCGGCAAGCTCTATCTTGGCCAGCTTGTACTCCATGAACGTCCAGATGCTCAAGGCCAGGAGTATGCCGGTAACGATTTCAGTCATCATCTTGATATGGATGGTCTTAGGCCGGGGGTTGCCTCCGCACGCAGTCGCAGGCAGGCGGGTTAGACGCTTCGCCCACGCGCCGCCTCAGGGGCGGGAAGGGGCCGCACGCTTCAAACAAGCCTTTGCCGGGAAAACAACCCACGGCCTATAGACACATCCCATGCACCTCCATGTTTTTGTCAGCGCGGCCTACGCCGCCCTGCGAAATGTTATTGCATGTTACCGAGAAACTGGACGACTGTTACCGGCAAAGCCGCGACGTTACTCTGATTTATATGCGTGTTACCTTATTCCTGGGGGCCGAGAAGCCCCATATAAGACAATGGACGACAAGCTTAAGGCGGCCGGGCTGGTAGGCCTCGCAGTACTGGCGGCAGGAACCATCATATACTCCCTGACACAGGACTCGCAGGACGCATTGATATTCAACCCCCTGATTATGGCGCTCTCATTCTCCCTGGGCGCCCTCATATCCCTCCTCCTCCACTGGGGGATGGACGCCCCCCAACTTGAGAAGATACTGAAGCTCCTGCCCTACAGGGAACAGAGGATAATGGAGGTGCTCTCAGGCTGCAAGACCGCGACGACGGAGTACCTATGCTACGCCTCAAAGCTCCCGAAGGCCACGGTGACGAGGCTGATATCCCTCCTCCACGGAAAGGACCTCATAAACATGATACACGGAGGCAACTCGATACTAGTGGAGTCGAGGATATACTTCACCCACCAGGCGTCGAAGGCGCTCAGAAACCTGCCGGGCATCACTGAAAAAAGGCTCCTGATATCCCTGTCGGCGGTCATACTCTTCGGCATATCCCTTTCCGTGCTCAACAGCTACCACATCACCGTCCTGGACTACCCATTCGGGCTGACGACCTACCTCCTGGCGGTCGAGTTCATCGTCCTGGGGGTCGTATCCTCCCTTGCGGCCCGCAGCCTCATAGCGCACATCCACTTCAAGCGGGCGATAAGGATACTCCCCGAGGACGAGCAGAAGGTGCTGAAGCACATCTTCCAGGTGAAGACTATAACCCAGCACGAGCTGGTCCAGAGGACCGGCCTGTACAAGATGAAGGTGTCGAGGATACTCAGGAAATTCCAGGAGAAAGGCCTCATAGACAGGATAACATACGGGTACACGAACCTCGTCGTGTCCAAGATATGAGCCGCCCTCAATCGGCTGTCTGGCGGACAACACCCGCCTCCCTCTTCCTCACGGCAACCCCGCCCAAATCAACCTCGTACTCGAGCTCGACCAGCGTCTCATAGACTCCGCCGCCATCTATGGTGTCGCAGACGTCCCCGGTGCCGGAGCCCACCCAGTCGAAGTGGTAGACCGTGAACGTCTGGTCCCTGGCTATGACGACCGGGCATGGGATGGCGACGTGAGTGCTCATGGAATAGCAGGATACCCCGCTGCATACTCCGCCGGCGCAGGAGCGGTAAATCGCCTTGGTGGCCGAGGATGCGGAATAGTCCTGGACACCGTCAAGCACCCACTGCCACGTGCAGGAGCCCCCATTCGTGGACATGGAGACGTCATACAGCGCGATATCCGCCCCCGCGGCGTTCATGAACTGGCATTCGAAGCCGTTGCCGCTGCCAAGATACATGCCCTTCGCCATAGAACACGACGGCAAGAGAGGCTTCAGGACGCTGAAGCCGCTAGCCGTCGGGGCTGCCGCCCCACCAAAGTCGAACACGCCGAGGTTCCACAGGGCCCCGCCGACGACCATGACGACTAGGACCCCCCAGCCATAGGACATCATATACTCCATCGCCCCCTGTCCGCGCGGGTGAAGTCCCATAAGAAAACATGGGTCGAGCCATAAAAAACAACGCATAATCTGGTTTTTATCCTGCGGCCCCCCGATATTAACATGGCATACCGGCAGAAGCCTGAAACCACGCTCGGGTCAGAGCATCCGGACTTGCACGACAAGCTGAAGCGGATGCCGGTCAAAGCCGTCCTCAGCGGGGACGCGACCCTCGCGCGCGAAGACCTGCTGAAAGGCCTGAGGTCCTCCTCCCGGCACGAGTTCCTGGCCAGATGCCTCCTCACCTCCCGCTCGTTCAACGCCCTCCTCGCAGGCATCGGCGACCCGGAAATCGGGGAAGCCGTAGTCTCTCTCGGCGACGACAGCGGCCGTCTGGCCGAAAGCCTCCTCGACACCCTCGGCGGCGCAGTAGGCAGGCTGCCCAGGCACCCAATAAAGGCCGCGCGGACGGCGGAGCTCCTGTCTAATCCCGCCGGCGCGGCGGCAATGTCCCGCCTCCTCTCCACCGAAGGGGGGAGCCGGGCCGCGTCCGAGCTGTACTCGGACCCGGCCGGGGCGGAGATACTCGACGGAGTCCACTCCCTCGGCGGCCTCAGGACGCTGTCCGGAATCCTCCAGGCGAAGACGGCAGGCCACACTCCGGGGCAGAGGGAGAGCGTCCGGCTCCTGTGGCCGGCGGCGAAGCCGGTCTCGACCAGGCTATTCCACGAGGAGCCGACGGACCAGGAGATATCCAGCCGTCTCACAGCCGGCGACGGGAGAGTCCGCTACGCAGCGCTCTCCGAGCTCTTCAGCTCCGAAGGGAAGACGAAGGCGTTCATCCGCTACGCCGAAGACGGCAGGAATGCGGCGTACGTCGCCGCCCTGATACGGGAGAAGCCTGTCCGAAGCCTGCTCGCGTTATATGACGCACTCAAGACCGACGGCGGACCCGGGAGACTAGCAACGGCGGTTAGGGAGCGGCCTGGAATCGCCTCCTCCCTGGCGGCGGACGCCGCAGGCCGGCAGGTCATATACTCTGTGTACAACGCGCCCGCCGTCCAGCCGGGCGAGCCCCCTGCAGGCAGGCAGCTCACAGAAGAGCTCCTCGGGCACGGCGGCTCATCAGCCGCGAAGATACTGTGCGCTATGACACAGGCGAGGCTTGAGAAGATGAAGCCGGAACACCCGGACATGCCGCTCGACAAGCCCCTCGACAACGCGGCAGACATAATCAAGGAAAGACAGGCGTAAACGCTCTCCCCTACCCGCTTCTTCCAATCCTGAATGCAGCCCACATGAGGCCGGCCGCGAACAGGGGGCCGCTCGCAAGCCCTTCCGGATACCCCTTCAGCACCACCGTGTTTATAGTGCCCGTTACCGCCAGGACCATCAGGACTCCGATGCCCGCCTGGGCCAACGCAGGCCCCGAGACCCAGCCCTCCCGCCTGAGCGCCAGGGCGTAGATTACCAGCAACCCCGCCCACGCGAGGATGAACAATCCAACGTCCACCTTCATGTTGGCGAGGAGGTCTAGCCCTATCAGGTAGAACACGGCGCATGCGCCAAGGAAGACCGGCTTGAATCCGAACCCAGCCGCTGGCTGGCCCATGGTCTTCGGCATCAGCCTCGCTGCAAACGCGAGGCCGACGATGCATGCGGCCAGGGCGATGAAATACTGTAGCGGCCGCTCGACCTGGAACGGGTACGGGCTGAAGAAGATTGCCGCGCCGAACAATCCGCTAAATGCGCCGAGGAAAGCTGTGAGCCCTGCCCCGAGCCACGGCGCATCCTTAACTGCCGGGTAGGCGTGGTGGACGAGAAGGACGGGCACGACCACGCTGGCGAGCGCATGCACCGGCATGAAGTAGGCCGCCCAGGCGAGGTTCACGCCCAATAGCTGCCCGTAGCCGTCGAACGACGGGACCGGGATGCTCCGGCTGAACACCGTCTTGGCGCCGAAGCCCTCGTTGAAAAGGCCGTATGCAGCGCCGAGGACGAATAACCCGGCTGGGCCGAGCCTCCACCTCACCGAAACCTCCCTCAACACCAGGACCGGGATGCCGTAGCCGAACAACAGTATCAGGAGGATGACGGGCTGGGCGAACACCCTGAGCGGCAGGTTCCCAGTCATGAGCTCCATGAAAAGCGGAGGCGACGCCATCAACGCCAAGACCGCCTTAACCTCAGGTTTCACCGCGGACAAACACCTCTATGCATCAGTCAGATGGGCAAGGCGAATAATATGAAACCCCCCACGAAGAAACTAACAAGGTTCATGATAGCGCTCAGCATAAGCGACCTCCTCGGCGTCAACTCCCTCCGGTTCGCCAGGTAGATGAAGCATGCCTCGAAGACCACGGCAAACGCCTCCGCTAGGGGGACGGCGAACAACAGCCTAACTGCCCTGGGGAAAACAAACCACACGACTGGAAGGGAGATTAGGTTAGCCAGTATAACCGACGTGAAGAATTTTCCGCCTTGGAGGACTCCCGCACGGGAGGGCGACTTGAAAAATGTCCATGCCGTGACCAGCTCAATCCCCAGGGTAAGCGTCAATGCCTTGATGAACCAGAAGACGCTGTTTGTCAGGAAGGCGGGGGTCGATTCAGCCAGATGAATCGAGCCATCCGCCAGTAAATCAGCCGAATATGTGCTGTGGAAGTTCACCCGCCTCTCCGGTTTTGATATGAAGACCTTGTCCCGGCTCGGCAGGTACACAAGAAGCCTGAAGTGCTCCGGGGGACTGTAGGAGAAGGAGCATGAGCCGCCGCGGCAGTCGCCCCCCCAGGCCACAGAAGACGGAATCCACGTGCAATTCCCCTCAGCGTCGATTACACTGACGTTCAAATGCGGGTCCTTCACCGGGGCGTAATCGGAACCGTAACCCCGCGGGCTGTCGCAGTACATCATAGCCGCGCTGAACCCGTCATCACCGACTTCGACGCCCTCATAAGTCACCTGGAAGCCCGCCGTCGGCTTCGGGCCCACATCGGCCAAAGCAAAACCTGGAAAAACAAGCCATACCAGCACGGCAAGACACAAAAGAACCCGCCGTCCCATGGTAAGGAATCCACCTTTAAGATAATAACGCTCGGGGCGTGAATCAATTGCCGTAAACCACTTCCCTTCCGGCCTCCTCATCCTTGACTTTGCCTTTGTCGTAGACTACGGCCCCGCCTACGATGGTGGTTTCGGGCCATCCCCTGAGGAGCCGGCCTTCGTAGGGGGACCACCCGCATTTCGTGAACAGTCTCCCGACCCTCCTCTCCTCGCCCATGTCGACGACCACGAGGTCCGCGTCGTAACCTACCTTGATGGCCCCCTTGTTCCGTATGCCGAATATCCTCGCGGGATTCCCAGAGCAAAGTTCCGCCAGCCTGCCTAGCGTCAGCCTCCCCGCGTTCACGGCATCCAGCATCAGGGGGAGCGTCGTCTCCACCCCCGGCAGCCCGTAAGCCCCGGCCGCCTTCTCCTCAATGAGGTGGGGTGCATGGTCTGAGCCTACCGTGTCCACCAGGCCGGATTCTATCCCAGCCCACAGCGCATCCTTGTCCCCCGACGTGTTAAGCGGAGGCTTCACACCGAACATGGGTCCGCCGTCCCCGTCCAAGAGCAGATGGTGCGGCGTGACCTCGCAGGTCACGTTCTCCGCCTTGTTCCCGCCAAGCCAATCCAACTCCTCGGCCCGGCTGATATGGGCGAGATGCAACCGTTTGCCGGTCTTCCCGGCGAGTTCGACCGCGACCCTGACGTTGCCGCCTTCCGCATGCGCCATCACCATCCTCGAAGCCCTGAACACCCGCTCCAGGAGCCCAGCATCATCCATCCTCATGTCCCCTGTGGACTCGTCCATGAAGACCTTCGTCGAAGCCACACCCCGAGCCCTCATAATCTCCTGCAGGTTCCCGGCCGAGGCGCCGAAGTGGAATCCGAAGTTCACGACCGACTTCACCCCAGCAATCCTCCTCTTCGCCTCCAAGTCCAGGGCGGTGAGGGTCGGCGGCCTCGTGTTAGGCATGTCCAACACGGTCGTCACCCCGCCCGCGGCCGCAGCCCTCGTCCCCGAGCGGAAATCCTCCTTGTGCGTCAGCCCCGGGTCCCTCATGTGCACGTGCGCGTCAATGAGGCCCGGCATGATGACCTTCCCGCCGCAGTCTATCCTTACATTGGATTTGGCGGCGTCAACGTCGCCTATCGAGGCCAACAAACCATCCCGTATCAGTACATCCCCCCTCTTTAGCCTGCCGTCAGCCAGCACCTGGCCGCCGGAAAGCAGTATGTCCCCCTCCCCCGCAGTCGGTCTATTAGCCATCTAATGCAGCTTAATGTCTTCCCGGCCTAATGTCCGCTCGCAGAAGACGCACCTCATCTTGAGGGGCTCCTTGGCCTCCACGTTGAATCTGGTGTCCACCTTCGCGTGGTTGGTTATGCAGTTGGGGTTAGGGCACGCGACAATCCTCTCCACGTGGTCCGGCACCCTGACCTTCGTCTTCTCGACGACCTTGTAGCCCCTTATTATGCTCACGGTGGCCTCGGGGGCGAGGAGGGCGATTTTGTCGGCCTCGTCCTCGGTCAGCACCCTATTGCTCATCTTGACTATCCCCTTTTTGCCCATCTTCCTGCTCTCGAGGTTGAGGGCGACGTTTATCACGTGCTCGAACTCCTGGGGGTCTATCATCCTTATTATCCTGAAGGTCTGCCTGCTCGGGATGTGGTCTATGACCGTGCCCTCCTCTATCGCAGGTATCAGGTAGCGTTTCCTGTCGTCGTCCTCACTCACCTAAATCACCCCCGCCGTCAAACCTATTATCGCCTGCCTGACCGGGATGGCGTTCCCGGCCTGCCTGAAGTACGCGGCGTTCGGGGTGTCGTCCAGGTCCGTGCTTATCTCGTCCACCCTGGGGAGCGGGTGCATTATCCTGACGTCCTTCCTGGCGTGCCCCAGGATGGACTTGCCTATCTGGTAGCATCCCCTCAGCCGGTTGTATTCCACAGGGTCCGGGAACCTCTCCTTCTGTATCCTCGTCATGTACAGGACGTCGAGGTCCCCGATGACCTTCATCAAGTCCTCCTCGACCGCGTAGGGCAGGCCCTTCCTGTCCAAGTCCTCCAGGTACGTGTCCGGCATCCTGAGCGCCTCCGGCGAAATGAAATACATCTTCGTCTTGTAGTGGCTCAGCGCTATGCAGAGCGAGTGCACGGTCCTCCCGTACTTCAGGTCCCCGACGAAGCCGACGTTCAACCCGTCGATGCGCCCCTTCTCCTTCCTTATCGTGTACAGGTCCAGGAGCGTCTGCGTCGGGTGCTGGTTCGCCCCGTCGCCGGCGTTGATTACCGGCTTCGAACTGGCCATCGCAGCCAGCCTGGGAGCGCCCTCCACGCTATGCCTCATCACCAGGACGTCGGCGTACTGCTCCACCATCCTCACCGTGTCCCAGAGGGTCTCGCCCTTGGAGGCGCTGGTGACCGAGTCGTTCTCGAAGCCGAGCACCTGCCCGCCCATCCGCTCCGCAGCGGAGGTGAAGCTCAGCCTCGTCCTCGTCGAAGGCTCGTAGAACAAGGTCGCCAGCACCTTACCCGCCATGGCCGAAGGCCGCGGCCTAGCCTCCAACTCCTCGGCCGTAGACAGAATCAACCGGATTTCATCCAAAGACAGGTCGCGTATCGAAATGATGTCCTTCCCGGCCAACCCCGACCCAACCATCCAAGAGAAATAAGAAAACACGCATAAAAACGCAGAAAGAATGCGGCACCCGCCCTAAAACCCAATAATACCCGAAAGAAACCCCTCACACCGGAAATGAAAGAAAAAGGTATGCGGCCAGGAACCAATACCCTACGGGCTCAACATGCCCCGCCTCTTTTCATATTAACCGCATTCAATTAAACCACATAGTCCCCCCTGGCCGTTTTATGCCGCCTCAGCAAATACTACTCATGGGGAAATACTCGGCTGTCGTAAAGCAGCTCATCCGCCGGTGGAGTAAGCTTACATTCTCGGTGAAATGTGACGAGGGCGTACGCATCGCCCTCCCCCACCGGTTTATCTCACCGAGCGTGTCGGCGGGAATCTTCAAGGCGGACCAGTTCTACTGGGACAGCTACTTCATAATCCTGGGCCTATTGCACTCCGGCGTTTCAGGCCTCAGGACCGCAAAGGGGATGGTGGAGAATTTCGCATACCTGTATGGGCGATTCGGCCTAATCCCCTCAAGAAACAGATTCTACAACGTAGGGATATCCCAACCGCCATTCCTGACCTCGATGGTACTGGAGGTCTATAACAAGACCCAGGATGCGGGCTGGCTCTCCAAGATGATGCGCGTCGCCGAGGGAGAGTACAAGGACTACTGGATGGGCGCCAACCACGGCTGGAGGATGCACCGCGTACACATGGGCCTATCAAGGTATTGCGACCACTTCGCCACACATGCGACAGCGGAACACGAGTCTGGTTGGGACATGACTTCGCGATTCGGTGGAAGATGCCTGGACCACCTCCCGGTAGACCTGAACGCATGCCTGTACAAATACGAGACAGACCTCTCGGGGGCATACGGAACCCTGGGGAACCCTCGAGCCTCAGGGCGGTACGCCGAAGCCGCCCGTAGGAGACGCCGTAGGATGAGCAAACTATTCTGGGACGGGCGGAAGGGATTCTTTTTCGACTACGACTATGTTCACGGCAAAAGGAGCGGATTCTACTCCTTGGCCGGGTATTACCCGCTATGGGCCGGTGTAGCCACACAAGCACAGGCCGCCGAGGCTGCGGAAAACCTCGGAGCCTTCGAGGAGAGGTGGGGGCTGGCGAACACCCAGAGGGAATGCCTGTCAGAGGGCTTCAACCAATGGGACTACCCCAACGGCTGGGCCAACCAGCATTGGATTGTGTACCAGGGGCTGATGAACTACGGCCGCAAAGCAGACGCTAGGAGGATAGCCGTGAAATGGCTGGACCTTAACGTCAAGGTTTACAGGGAGACCCGGAAATTCTGGGAGAAATACGATGTCGTCCATGGAGGCCTGGGGAAAGTCGACCGTTACCCCCTTCAGTCCGGTTTCGGCTGGACGAACGGCGTATTCATACGTCTAGCAAAGGAATTGGAACATGAAGAACCCCGCAGCAGGGCTGCATACTAGGGGTTCAAAGGCCCTGCCTTCTGAGGCCCCGGAAAGCCGCGGCTTTCCGCGGATTCTTTCTTCACAAGAAAGAAAAGTGTCTGAGGTCAGAGACCATTATCCTACAGGTTCAACATCCTATGGTCGGATAAGTTGCGGACTGAGGCAAGAGAAATGTAGGGTGCCCCAAAACTTATAACCTTGTCCTTCCCTATTTTTGAATTATGGCCGAGGTTGTTCTCCCCCAAAGGCAGGTAATTGAGCCTCCTATGGGGGAGGGATTCGATGCCGGGCAGCTGATGCATCTGAAGGCCTCTGAAAGCCCGTCTGAGGGCTATTCTTCAGCCGAAAAATTAGGGTTTCGTTCAGTCAGTTTCAGAAGCGCAGGCACACTCCTAGGCCAGAAGGACAAGGAGGTTATCGCCGGCCTCTTAGCCAATGACCCAAGACTTGAAAAATTCAAACCCCTCCTAGAGACTGTGCCCTCGATGGAAGACCCCAAAGCGAGAGCACAGGCAGTGAAACTCAAAATGGATGCCCTCCTGGCTTCAAACCCGGCCTTCGAGTCCCTATCCCCCAACGCCAAAATCTTTTACAGGGAGTTCATAAAGTTTTACCGCTCATACCTTACCCCCTTCCCTGACCCCACTGAAACAGACGAGGCACCAACCCTTTTTACTGCATTGACCGGCGAGGGCGGTGAGGCAACAGTCAAATGGGACATCATCGGCGTCCTTGACAAAGAAGGCAATATCCTTGGAGCGACATCAGGGCAGTTAAACAACCATGGGCTCGCATGGAACCAGCATACATGGAGGCTCCAGGACCCCGAACTTAGGGGTTCAAGGATTGGAACCCTAGCCTCACAAGCATTTGAAGAGCGAGCAAAACTCCTGGGGTCAACAAACGTCTACATAGAGGTTGACAACCCCCTCCTTCTGTCAGATGAAATAGTAGCGCATAACCTGAACCCTGAAGGTGCGGCAGATAGGAGGAAGTATTGGGTCGAGGAAGGCCACTCGATGGACCCTTATGACCGGTTCAAATTTTGGAGTAAGCAAGGATTTAAGATTATCGTGGGCCAACAGCAAAACATCTCCGGCGGCTTTGAGCTTGTTGCAGCCAACAATAGCCAGATTGCGCTGGCCGGAAATGACGAGGGTTGCACATCCCTTGTCCCAATGCTAAAGCCCCTCGTAAACCAAACTGAGGTTGCAAGACTAGACAATAGGTCGGAAGTCCTAAGGCTAATGTCGACAAAAGAGATTATGGTCGGAATAAGCCCTAAAGACATCGCAGGCACCATTTTTCGTGACGACTTCAACGGGATGTACACAAATATGCAAGCTACCCTCTCAGACGATTATCACCAGCAGAGAGAATATCAGACCGCTATAGCAGACAATAACCTACTTAGAAACACCCTACTTCTTCTGGACCCGACAATCCCGCAAAGCATTGATGCCATAAGGCAAAGAAGCGTCAACGAAAAAACCAGATAACCGAGAATTAAGCATATTACGCCGGAAGTAATCCCACCCTGGACGAGTTCGACAACTAATGCTACTATGAATGATATCCTCTGTACTTCCGCCAGCATGGGAGTAGCCAAGCCAAGGACCAAAAGTCCCCGGATTCCTTCAATTAGTGGGTTGGCGGGAGGATGACCCTCCCGCCTTATGGGGCCAGGGGGATTCGAACCCCCATCGGTCGGTCACTTCGAACTCCTAATTCTCTTGTCATGCCGTCATCCGCTTTCTGCGTGGGCTGACCAATTTGTCGTCATCGCCTCCTCCTCGGAGGCTCAGCGCTCCAGACTGTTGAGCAGCACGCCCTTTCTTTTGGGGGGTGCAGCACCTCTTCTTTTTCGGAAAGAAAAGGGGCTCGCTGGAGCCGACTAGGATGCCGGGTTACCCCATAGCCCCATATTTTGTGGGTTTATTATACGGTTTGCCGGGTTTATATGCTAGGTTTTCTGTCTGTTGGGTGTTGGTCTGGGGTTTCTGCGCGGCCGCATAAATAGGCTCGCGGCTAATTCCCTTTTATGGACCGTTTCATGGGGGCGGCTTTGGCGGAGGCTAGGCTGGGTTTGTCCGAGGGGGGCATTCCGGTGGGGAGTGTGCTGGTCTGCGATGGCCGGATTATCGGCCGCGGCCGCAACCGGCGGGTGCAGGAGGGCAGTGTGGTCAGGCATGCGGAGATGGATTGTCTTGAGGATGCGGGCAGGCTCTCCTCCGACGTTTACAGGCGTTGCACGCTCTACACGACGTTGTCTCCGTGCGACATGTGTTCGGGGGCTGTGCTGTTGTATGGCATCCCTCGTGTGGTAGTGGGGGAGAACCGGTCTTTCATGGGTTCCGAGTCTCTTCTGAGGGGTCGCGGCGTCCGCGTCCGGGTGCTTAACGACGGCGGTTGTATCCGGTTGATGCAGGATTTCATCCGCGGTAATCCGGGTTTATGGGGGGAGGATATCGGCGAGCGTCCCGGGCGCTGGCGGGGTTTTAAGCGGCGCCACCCCACCGAGCGGGAGCAGAAGAGGCTGGTCAAGGGTTTCATGGGCGAGCACATGTCAGGCGTCGAAGTCACGAAGGATAGGGTAGAGGGTGTCTACGACGGCTGCCATCTCTCGTATCCTGTGAGGACGGTCCCGCACATGAGGAACATAGGGAACTGGCGTCACAAGAGGGGTGACGACACCATCGTCATCGACCGGGATGTGAAGCCGTCCTGCCGCAAGGCGGTCCTGGTCCATGAGGCTGTGGAACAGTATCTGCAGAAGAACTACGGGCTCCCGTACCACAAGGCTCATTTCCTGGCGACGCGCGCCGAACGGCATTGCGTGGAGTCGGGGGGGCGGCAGCTGGAGGAGCCACGAGATAACCGTCTTCAAGACGAGGCTGTGAGATAAGGCTCTAGTCCGCCGGAGGCTAGTATGGCTAGCATGGCCGCGTTCACGAGTAGCACGGTCGGCAGGAACGGGTAGGCTCCCCCTTCGCCGTGGCTTGCCAGGAGCGGCTTCATGAGCTCGTTGGCTATGAGCGTGAGGAGGGCGGCGAGGATGACGTAGCCGGGCGCGAGCGTGCTCATGAGGGCTGCGAGGGCGGCGGAGTCCATGAGGCTGAGGTTTCCGGCCTTCGAGGAGGCTGCCGTGGCGGCGGCCACCAGCACCCATTTCATGACGAACGGTAGTAGCCCGAGCTGTCCGCTCAGGCCCAGGTACGCGTCGGCGAGGAACATGGCGGCTGCGTACGCGCCCCAGACCTCTGCGAAGTCGGCCTGGGCCGCGAGCCTCCTCAGGTCCGAGAGGCTCGAGACGGTAAGAGTGCCTGCCAGGAAGACGAGGCAGTAGGCTTGGAGGGGGTTCGGCTCTGGGAAGAGGAGTCCGGCGTAATCCATTTTTTATGCTGTCTGTTGAATATATGACACCGGGTTAAAATGCACTACATACGGCAGCTGTTCGAGGGGCGGCAGGAGGAGTGGGTTCACCTCCTGTTCACGAGGTACGGGCGCGGCGACTTCGACGGCCCCGTCTGCGAGGCGGACGTGGGGAAGGAGGTCAAGTTCAAGGGCACGGTCGAGTACGCGACCGCGGTCGGGCAGCTGGCGTCATCCTGCGGCGGGGAATACCAGGTCGAAGGCGGCATCTACGGGAAGATAGACTTCAGGCCCATATTGGACGCGGCCGCCGTCGAGTACGACGACAAGAGCAAGCCGAAGCAGGGATACTACGCGGCCCAGCTGAAGGGCGCCATCCAGTCTGAGGTGCTGACGGGGCTTTACGGGAAGATGCCTCATGCGAGCGTCCTCCTGTCATTCCAGGGCGGGAAGGCGAAGATGAAGTGCAAGAAGAAGCCTCCGAAGCCTGGCGGCGAGAAGGAGCTCGAGTTCTTCTCAGGCAGCATGGCGTTGTCGGCGCTCCCGGGGCTGAGGGAGGAGGTGTTCTTCGGAGCCGGCGACTTCGTGAAGGCGAAGGTCGAGCACAGGGTGATAATAGACGAGGTTGTCATACCAGCCGGCATGAACTCCACAGACGCGAGATTGCATGCGAAACGGAAGGGGCGGCTAGTGAGGACGCTCACGGTGGACGGCCGGGAGACCAGGAGCGAACACCCGTTTATAGCATGATTGAAGAGTCGACATACTGGCTCAACCCAAGGATTGGGCACACCTCAGACTCTTCAAGAATAAAGCGCCCCAAAGCGCGCTTTATGAGATTGTCGCCCCCGCGCTAACCCCGTGGTTCATTGATCGACGTTTCGTCTTCGGTTCTCCCCTAAGGTAACCCTCGTGGGGGGCGTGATACTATAACGGACGAAGAGGCTTATTAATCGGGTTTCACATATCTCCTCCAATTTCAGGTGTTTTCTGTGAAAGTCAAGGGTTTGCGCGCCAGGGAGGTGTTGGATTCGCGGGGCAATCCGACAGTCGAGGTTGATTTGGAGACCGTTGAAGGCGTCTACAGGGCGATGGTGCCGAGCGGGGCGTCCACCGGCAGCCACGAGGCGGTCGAGCTCAGGGACGGCGACAAGGCCCGGTACAAGGGGAAGGGCGTACTCAAGGCTGTGGAGAACGCCAACAAGGTCATCGCGCCGAAGGTTGTCGGCTACGACGTCGTCGACCAGCGGGGACTAGACAAACTGATGATTGACCTGGACGGCTCGGCGAACAAGGGAGTGCTCGGCGCGAACGCGATACTCGGCGTCAGCATGGCGGCCTGCAAGGCCGCGGCGGACGCCCTCGGGAAGCCGGTCTACTCGCACATAGCGTCGCTGTCTGGGCGGAAGGGGGTGACGCTTCCGGTGCCGCAGCTGAACGTCATAAACGGCGGCAAACACGCTGGGAAGGAGAACGACATACAGGAGAACATGTACATGCCCGTCGGCGCGAAGTCGTTCGCGGAGGCCCTGAGGATGGGGGCCGAGACCTACCACACCCTCAAGAAGATGCTGAAGGAGAAGTACGGCGTCCACGCGGTCCAGCTCGGCGACGAGGGCGGTTTCGTGCCACCGATAGACACGCCTCAGGAGCGGCTCGAGCTCATGGTGAAGGCCGCTGAGGAGGCGGGCTACGGCGGCGAGATGGCTATTGCGCTCGACCCGGCTTCGTCGGAATTCTACTACAAGGACGGCGGCCACTACATGATAGGCGAGCGGAAGTATTCTCCGGCTGAGCTGGTCGACTTCTACGACGGCCTGTCCAAGACCTACCCGATACTGTCCATAGAGGACGGGATGGCGGAGGACGACTGGGAGGGCTGGTCGCTCATCAACGAGAAGCTCGGCGGGAGGGTGCAGATTACCGGGGACGACCTCCTCGTCACCAACGTCGAGCGTATCAGGATGGCGGCGGAGCGCAAGGCGTGCAACGCCCTCCTTTTGAAGGTCAATCAGATAGGCTCCGTCAGCGAGTCCATAGACGCGGCTAAGCTGTCGTACAAGAACGGCTGGTGCGTCACCGTCAGCCACCGCTCCGGGGAGACAGAGGACGCGTTCATAGCGGACGTCGCAGTCGGCCTCGACACCGGGCAGATAAAGACGGGCGCCCCCGCAAGGAGCGAACGGCTCGCGAAATACAACCAGCTCCTCCGGATAGAAGAGCAGCTTGGCGGGAAGGCGGCCTATCCGGGCCGGGACTTCAGGAAGGCGGGCAAATAGGCTACCTGGAAATAATCTGCCTGTCGATTCCGTAGAGCGGATGCCCCTCAGGCCTGCCGCTGTAGCCTGCAGCCTTAAGGCAGTCGCCGTGCGGCTTCGCGAGCCTGATGGGGGCGCAGTATCCGGGGTCCGACCTGTCGGTGGCGGCCATCGTGTGGTACGCGGCCTCGCAGCCGAGCCTGTTCTCGGCGGCCTTATATCCCCGGCAGTACGAGAGGTCACCCCTCCAGTAAGCCATGTCGCTTCCGCATGCCTCCCTCCCGTTCCTGTCGGCCGTCTCGCAGAGCGTCAGGTTGCCTTGGAGTATGGCATACCATCTTATGCACTCCCCGCTCTTCATGACGGTGTCGCATTTGTATGGGGTCCCCGCCGCCCAGGCCTCGCAGGCCCTCATCTTGTATCCCCTCCAGTCCGTGCTGTCGAGTCCCGTCTCCTGGCAGATACCGGGCCCTTGGAAGTAGGCTGTGCAGTACACGGTCCCGCACAGGGATTCGTCGTGGGTTATGTACGCCCACCTGTCCCTGCAGAGGCTCCTCCAGAAGCTCGCGTTAAGGCTGGCGCACTCCCTCGCCGGATTCACGGCCGGCGGCTCTAGGGCGGTGGACGGCGGAGCCTCGGTGGTAGTCGGCCGAATCTCGGCCGCGGTAGTTGACGTCGCCGCAGGGGCGTCCGCCAACGTGGTGGAGGCCGGGGCCGCCGGCTCCTCAACCGGCCGTTCGGCGCAGCCGAGCATCAGCGTCACAAGGAGCAGGGCGTAGAGTCTCATCTCCATCAGAACCTCAGCGTCTTGTCCACCATGGGGGTGAGGGTCTTCACGAGCTCCTCCGCCTCCCTCTTGTCCGTGCTCAGTATCACGCAGCCGAGGCCCTCCAGCTTCGCCTTGTTTATCATGAAGTGTATGAACTCCTTGACTATCTTGTCCTTGTTGTATATGAGGAGGCTCGAGATGGAGTCCAGGACGATGCATTTGCCGGCGCTCTTCACCCTGTCTATCATGCCGCCGAGGCGCATGCTCACCTCCTCCAGGCTGCTCGGGTTCTCTATGTACACGACGTTCTGGTTCCTGGCTGATGCGTTGCCGGCCATCATGCTCGTCAAATCGATGAAGTACACGTCGTCGGACGGTATGCCGGCGTCGCGCATCTGGGCCGACAGTAGGCCGTACGGCTTGCTGAAGCTGATGTAGACGACCCCAGCCCCCATGTGCCTCACGAGCCCGTCAAGTACGGCGGCTGGTATCTCGTGCTCCCGCTCGCTGGTCGAGGACACGAGCACGACGGACTTCGGGCCGGCTTCCACGAGGCTCTCTGTTATGCGGGGGCCGATGTCGTCATGTTTCGGGGCCGGCTCGTCCTGCGGCTTTTGGGGCCCGGCGGCAGCGGGTTTGCCCGTCCTCCTGAAGAAGGCGTAGTACGCCAGCATGAGGACTGCTGCCGCGGCGAGCGGGTAAACCAGGGCGTCCAATATTCGGACAAGGGCATTTTTCGCCGAGGCCTCGGCGCTCAGGTATTTTCCGGCGAGCCTCAGGTCGAAGGCGGCGTCGCTGCTTGAGGGGCCGTGCTGTTTGATGGCAACGGCAAGGACGTTTCTCCCGTCCTTGATGAGCGCCATGTCGGCTGGCTTGAAGCTGTACGTCGGGCGCCGGGGTTCGCTGGGGTTCGTGTCTACGAGCGAGTTGTGCAGTACGGCGCTCTTTGCCTGATGGTTGTTCCAGTTGACCGCCCTGTCGCTCGTGTCAATGAGCACGCCGTTCAAATACGCCGCGTATTGGTCGTCATAGTCTATGTCGTACGCCATGGACTCCACGTCCGCACTGTCTGGCACCTGGAACTCGGCTCTGAAATAGTACGTGGGGTGCGGCTCGCTGCCTTTGGCGAGGGGAGTCCTCCCCGGGTCTGAGACCACGAAGTACGGCCTCCCCACCTTCCACGACGAGTCGTCGAAGTCGGGCATGAACCATCCGTTGCCCGGCCAGGCGTTCCTGTCGCTGTACGTCCAGGCGCTGTCCTTCGACAGCAAGGTGACCTCCGTCTGGGCGCAGGCGGCATGCGCCGCCAACATGGCGGCGAGCGCGCAAGCCAGGGCGTACCGAGGGTTTGCCATTAGTATAAGGCTATTTGGCAGCATGAATATAAGGCCGCCTAGAACCTCATCTCGACGTCGCACATCGGGGTGAGGGTCTTCACGAGCTCCTCCGCCTCCTTCTTCTCTATGCTGAGTATGACCCCCTCGATGTTGTCCAGCCTCACCTTGTTTATCAGGTAGTGGGTGAACTCCTTCACGGTCTTGTCGGTGTTGTATATGAGGAGGCTCGACAGGGAGTCCATTATGATGAACCTCTTCTGGTTCCTGACCTTCGCGAGCATCTTGTCGAGGTACATGCTCACCTCCTCCAGGCTGCTCGGGTTCTCTATGAAGGCGACGTTCTGGTTCCCGCTCTGGTGCGTCTTCCCCGCCATCATGCTTATGCAGTCTATGAAGTAGACGTCGGACGACGGTATGGAGAGCGCCTCCATCTTGGACGCGACGAAGTCGTAAGGCCTCGTGACGCTGATGTACACGCCCCCCATCCCCCGCTCCTTCACCAGTATGTCTAGAAGGTTCGACACCACGTACTCGTGGTTCTCGCTCTTGGAGGAGACCAGGATGACGTTGTTGCTTCCCATGCCCTTGAACGCGACCTTGAGCCTGTCCCTGACGTAGGCGGCGAGGTCCGCGGGCTCCTCAGGCGGCCTCTCCTCGGGGGCGGCCGGCCTCTGCGGCACCATGCTCCTCTGCCTCATCAGGCCCTCTATCTCCCTCATGAGCGAGCCGAGCTGCGGGGTCATCCTGGCCGGTATTATTATCGGCGCCCTGTCCCTCCTCGATATCCTGAAGTATCCGCTCAGGGAAGGCAGGAACCTGATGATGTGGTAGAGGCCTGCGGCGGCGGCGAGCCATATGAACACCGGCACCATCACGGTGGCCGGGAACATGTCGGCCAGCTCCTTCAGGTACCTCTGGAGAAATCCGTTAACTAGGCTTGCGAGGCCTCCGCTGGCCTCCTTGTAGTATGCGACCGCCGCGACCGCCAGGAGGGCTATGCCGTTCGCCAGCTCGTTCCACATTATCGTGGTCCTGTGCTCCAGGTTGTCTATCTCGTCGTAGCGTATGCCCACGAAAAGGGGCGGGAAACGCCGCATGCAGATGACCCTCTCCGTTGTAGTGACTATGTCATGCCCCCCTATCTTGTGCCTGCCGACTATGCCCTCCTCGGCGGGCAGGTAGTCGAGCATATCCTCAAACGGCTTGTTGCTTGCTATTTCCATCACTCAAAACCGGCCTTGAACATGGGCAGCAGGTTAATCCCCTCATCCATTATCTTCATCACCTGCTTGTTCCTGCTGTGGGCGACGCCCCTCATCTTTATCACCTGCAGCGACCGTATGAGGTCCCCCTTCCTCTCGAAATCTGACAACAGTATGACTCCGTCGGCTATGAACTCCTCTATCCCCCAGACGGAGTACTTGAACGTCTGCGGCGGAATCTCGGATATCATTATCGTCGTGCACTCCAGGTACATGAGCTGGAAGCCGAGCTCCAGTATGAAGTCCCTTATCTTGCTGCGCTCCCCGATGTTCTCGCACAGGGCGGTGATGGAGTCTATGGCGACCCTCTTCGCCCCGTTGTCCTCGATTATCCCCTTTATTATCCCGATGAGGCCTTCCACGTTGCTGAACTCTATCCCCCTCAGCCTCACGTCCTGGGTCATGTCGACTATCCTGACCTTGCCCTCGTCTATGAGCTTCTGGTCGCAGAAGGTGAACGACGCCATGTTCTTCAGTATCTTGTCGGTCGGCTCCACGAGCGAGATGTAGACTCCCGGCTCCCCGGCCTTCGCGCCTTCGAAGAGGAACTGGTGGCACATGACGGTCTTGCCGGTCCCGCAGCTTCCGGCCAGGAGCACGCAGTGCCCCTTCGGTATGCCCCCCATCAGTATCTCGTCCAATCCCTTGATTCCGGTCTCTACAAGCTCCTGCATTTTTCGTTAATTATTCGCCCTGCAGCTTAAAAGTCCCTAGACCGCGTGCGCCAGCCTGTCAACAGACATGTGGTGCACCCGCCGTATGTTCTCGCCGGACGACGTCACGTTGTACATCGCCACCCGGCTTCGGGCCGCGAGCTCCTCTATCATCAGCTTGTCGTGCCTGAGGCGCCTGGGCTTCCTTATCGGGTCGTACTTGCCCGAGAACACGCCTATGACGCTTCCGAAGTCCATGCCTGCGAGTATTATGTGCTTCGGCCTGAAGTGTTCGGCCAGGTACACGGCCCGGTCCCCGTCCGAGTATCCGCCGAAGTTGTGGACCTTCGCGGTGGGCTCCGACTGGGTGGTCGCATACACCCGGCCCCCGAGGCGCGGGACCACCGACACGAGCTCCCTGATGTTGCCGGCGTGGGCGTGGACGACGGTCGCGCACCCGTAGCCGTTGGCCGCAACTATCGCCTCGACGTCGCCGTCCAGGTCCGTCACGTTCACGTGCGGGACCAGGCCGTAGTTCATGAGCGCCTTCACCGCACCGTCCGCGGTCACGTTCACGCACCTTCCGCACAGGCCGGCCCCCCACAGCTTGTTGACGTCGTTCTCGAGGCTCGGGCCGCAGCCGTAGACTATGGCGCTTCTGCCCTCGATGACGGCCTTCAATCCGTTAATGTCGCTCTCGGGCGCCAGCCTGTCCAGTATCTGGGTCGCCCTCCTGTCCCCGGTCACGTCGAGGTCGAGGGCCCTCACGGCTTCCAGGTATCTGTGGCTCCATCTCATCGCGCATCCGCCTATTTATCGGATTTGAATCCGTATAGTTAAATACGGTGGCCAAGTCAGATGTCGTGTTCATGACCGACGACGCGCTCCTCTCGGAGATTGTGTCCTCGGCAGGCCTCCGGAGCGGGGACTCCGTCCTGGAGGTCGGCGGCGGCAGAGGCGCGCTCACGGAGCGTCTTCTAGGGCATGCCCCCGTGACCGTGGTGGAGAAGGACCAATGGCTCTACGCCGCGCTTCTTCGGAGGTTCCACGGAGACGGGCGGGTGAGGGTGGTGAGGGGCGACGCAGTCAGGATGGCGTATCCCCCCCACAACAAGGTCGTGAGCAACATCCCCTACAGCGTCAGCCGGGAGCTCATTCAGCGGTTCGTCCTGGAGGGGTTCGAGCTCGCGGTCCTCGTCGTCCAGAGGGAGTTCGCCAGGAAGCTCGTCGCCGAGCCAGCGCACGACAACTACAGGATGCTGTCGGTCCTGGCGCAGACGACGTGCGAGGTGGAGTACCTCAAGGACATACCCCCGGAGTCGTTCACCCCCCGGCCGAAGGTGGCGAGCGCCCTCATCAGGCTCAGGCAGACGTGGAGGCCGGGGAGGGATTACATAACATTCCTCAACACCCTGTTCAGCGGCAAGAACAAGCTGGTCCGCAACATCATGGCGGCGCCGCCGGAATACCTGGAACTCAGGCCAGTGGAGATGCGGCCAGAGGAGTTCCTGGGGCTCTACAAGGCTCTGGGAGGCGTAATCGCCTGATTTTTATCTTCGTTTTACCCGTCACTTAACATGGAGAAGGTCCTTGAGACGCCGAAGCCCGGGGAGGCGTTTCCCCCCCCGCGTGAGGCCGTGGCCGGCGAGCTTCAGCAGCTCGCCCAGCGCGAAGCCCAGCTCAAGAGGATGGAGGCCGCGTTGACGGTCAACAACGAGGGCCTCGCGGCGTACAACAAAGCCAACTTCGGCGACGCACTGGCGAAGTTCAGGGAGGCGGACGGCAGGCTCGAGCGGGACGAACGCCAGTCCGTCATAGTGTCGAACATGGCGTCGGCCGCGTACCAGACCGCGCTCACCGGCGGCGGCAGATACGAGGATGCGGTCGCATACGCGAACGAAGCCCTCGAACTGAGCAGGAAGGACGGCGGCCCCGAGAACGCGTACGCCCACAACCTACTCGGCCTCGTCGCAGTCGCTAAGGGCGATTACGACACGGCTGCGAAGCACTTCAAGAGCGCGAAGGACAACGCAAAGTTCATAACCGACCCGAACCTGACAGGCAGCGAGGCCGCGCAGAGGAGGCAGGACGAGAAGACGGTAGCCGACAACTACAGGGACTACAAGGGCTGGCTGAAGGACGATGGCGAAGGGAAGCAGAGGCTTGCGGGCAGGCTCAGGAACAAGTTCGCCCAGCTCTTCAAGTCCGCGAAGGCGGAGCCCGCGCCCGAGACCCCGGTCGTGGAGGCGCAGAAGCCCCCTGTGGCGGAGGAAGCAGGGCATGCGGGGAAGGGCGCTGCCGCCTGGAAGGAGCGGGGCGGATGGCAGCTTCACGTGACAGCGAAGGACGGCCAAGATGCCGAGGTGAAATCCTGGGTCGGGAAGAACCACGACGGCCCGGCCGTGCTCCCGAAGGGGGACGGGCGGGAATTCACCCTACAGGTGGGCGCATGGGGCGAGGCGAGGGAGATGGCCGCCCGGATGTCCGCCGAACTTGCGGGGAGCCTCGAGGAGGCGAAGCCAAAGCCTGCGAGGGATAAGGTCGACTCCTTTGTCCAGGCGACGTTCGACGTGTCGCACACAAAGGCCGGCAAAAAGCTCAAGCTGAAAAAGTCCTGGCAGGGGGGGATGCCCCTGGACAACGAAGCCTGGAAGGTACAGGAGGATATGAAGAACGCCGCCGAGGGGGAGAAGCCGGCCCTCCAGACAAGCTTAGACGAGCACCTGGTGCGTCTCAGGAAAATACTTGCCGCCGAGTTCGGCGAACTGTACGGGCGGGAAGAAGACACGACCGTCTGATGGACTCCATATTGCCGCCCGGCGGGCGGAGGCAGTACGGAAACATACACGACCTCGTCGACCTGAAGGAGCTGAGGCTGCCGGAAGACAAGAAACTGCTTCTCGGGCTCGTAGGCCATTTAGGCGGCTACGCTGGCGAGATAAACTTCTCGGCCGAGGGTATGTCCCACCTCGAGGCGAGGGGCGGAGTCTACAGGCAGCCGGGACGGAGCGGCTACGTGGCCGTGAACCTCGGTGGGCTCCTCCACTACGGGGGCGAGATGCCGAGGGAGCGGGACCCGACGCGGCTCCTCGACGAGCTCGGTGTCAGGACCGCCCCAGAGTATGCGAAGGCGCACGACGAGTTCGAGCGGAGGATGGAGCGCCAGCGGGTCATCGCGTATCCGCTCCGGAAGGATTACGGGCGCGGCCGGACGCTGAAGGCGCCGGAGGTCCTCTCAAACTGTCCGGCCAAGTACTCGGGCGAGGACGCCTACGCGGTCACATACCTCGGCCGGGTCGCCGACCGCGGCTCCCGGAACGTCCTGCACATAATCCTGCCGGCCTCTATCGCCGCAAGGCTCCTTGCCGCCGTGGAGTCGGGGCAGGCGAGCTTCCCGGAAGCTTTCGACGAGCGCATCAGCCCGGAGGGGAGGGGCGTCCTCGCAAGACACATGGGGGACGGCCTCGCCGGCGGCGGAAGTCAGCTTTAAAACCAGCGTTGCATTATAATAAGCCATGGTCAAGCACCCGAAGCACGGGACGAAGCTCCTGAAGGAGGGCTTCGCGAAGATGGTCAAGCGCGGCGTAGTCATGGACGTGACCAACGCCGAGCAGGCCTCGATAGCCGAGGATGCGGGAGCCTGCGCGGTCATGGCGCTCGAGCGGGTGCCTGCCGACATCAGGGCGGCGGGAGGCGTCGCGAGGATGGCGGACCCCCTGAAGGTCATCGAGATAATGGACACGGTCACCATACCCGTGATGGCCAAGTGCAGGATAGGGCACTTCGCGGAAGCGCAGGTCCTAGAGGAGCTCGGCGTCGACATGGTAGACGAGAGCGAGGTGCTCACGATGGCCGACGAGAGCCATCACGTCGACAAGAGCAGGTTCACGGTCCCGTTCGTCTGCGGCGCGAGGGACCTCGGGGAGGCGCTCAGGAGAATCAGCGAGGGCGCGGCCATGATAAGGACCAAGGGCGAGGCCGGAACCGGCAACATAGTCGAGGCTGTCAGGCACATGAGGGCGGTCATAGGCGGGATACAGAGGATAAGGGGCCTGTCCGACGACGACCTCTACAGGGAGGCGAAGGAGCTGTCCGCGCCCGTCGAGCTGATACGCGAAGTGAGAAAGCTCGGCCGCCTCCCGGTGGTGAACTTCTCGGCCGGGGGGATAGCGACGCCCGCCGACGCCGCATTGATGATGCAGCTCGGGGCCGACGGCAACTTCGTGGGCTCCGGGATATTCAAGAGCCAGAACCCGAAGCTGATGGCCGAGGCCATCGTGGAGGCGACCCTCCACTACGACAAGCCCGGCGTCATAGTCGAGGTCAGCAAGGGCCTCGGTGACGCCATGAAGGGCGCTGAAATCTCCTCGCTCAAGGAGAGGCTGCAGGACAGGGGTGTCTGATGCTGGTCAGGGACGCCATGTCCAGGGAATTCCACACGGTTAACGACTCAGACGGCATACTCAAGATAGGCGACGACATGGACCGCCGCCAGGTCGGCGCAGCAGTCGTCCTCAAGGACGGGGCGTTCGCTGGCGTCATAAGCAAGGAGACGTTCGTCGCCAAGGTCGGCCGCTACGGCGGCCGGCCGCTCGACTCCCTGAAGGTGTCGGACCTCATGGAGCGCGACGTCGACACCCTGAAGGAGGACCAGGACCTGATGGCGGCACTGGACATGCTTTCCACACAGAAGCGGATGGTCGACAGGCTGCCGGTGCTCTCGGAGGGCAAGGTTGTGGGCGTGGTGTCGAAGCCGGCACTGATATCCATCTTCGCCAAGAGGATGCGCGGCAGATACAGGGTGTCGGACCTCATGTCGTACAGCCCGGTCACCGTCTTCGACTACACTCCGCTCTCCGAAGTCGTTGACGAGATGAGGACGGAGGCGGTGAAGCGCGTCCTCGTCATGTCCGGGGACACGCTCGCCGGCATAATCTCGGTCCGCGACGTCAGCCTCATGCTCTTCCGCGAGCGGAAGCTGAACCGGCTGGTGGACCCCATATCCATCCTGAAGGCGGAGGACATCATGACCCGCAACCTGGTCACGGCTGGGAGGGGAGACGACGCCGCGAAGGCGGCGGACACGATGGTGGAGCGGCACATAGGCGGGCTCCCGGTCGTCGACCACGAGCTCGAAGGCATAGTGACGCGGACGGACATCCTCAAGGGCTTCCAGCTTTCCGGGAAGGTCTGACCGTCGCTATTTAACGGCTGAATTGCTAGCCTTATCCATGCTCGGGCTAACCCTTAGGGAGGCGCGGGAGCTCCTGAAATCCACATTGATTGTGGCCCTCGTGTTCACGATAGCTTCCAGGCCAGACCCGGACCCGGTCTCGATAGGAATGTTCTTCGCGGTGACATTGCTGTGCGCCGGCCTCGGCTTCCTCCTCCACGAGCTCATGCACAAGCTCCTCGCCCAAAGGCTCGGCTACATGGCCGAATACGCCGCCGGGGGGTTCCCTTGGATGTCGGTTCTCGTGGCCTTCGCGGGCTGGATACTACTGGCTCCGGGGGCGGTCTACATCGCCTCCAGGACGAGGCCCTTGACGAAGGCCGCCAACGGCCTCATATCCCTCGCCGGCCCCGCCACAAACCTGTTCATCGCCCTGGGATTCAGGGCTTTCGCAGGCGAAGGATTCGTCGGCGCAGTCGGCTACCTCGGCTGGGAGATAAACATCTGGCTTGCGATATTCAACCTCATCCCAGCCCCGGGCTTCGACGGGCAGAAGGTTCTCGCATGGAACAAGCCGGTGTATCTGTTATCGGCCGCGGCGGTGGCGGCATCCTACCTGTTCCTGCGCAACGTGGCTTTTTACCCATAGCTTCTTATTTACTGGCGATGATTGTCGGGGTCTTGGACGTCCAGGGCGACGTCACAGAGCATGTCCTGGCCGTCGGGAGGGCCGCTTCGGCGTCCGGGATTAGGGCGCGGGCCGCCCCCGTCAGGACGCCGGACAAAATCCTCTCCTGCGACGCGCTCATCATACCCGGAGGCGAGAGCACGACCGTCGGATTGCTCATGGAAAAGTACGGGCTCGCCGACGCCGTGCAGGAGGCGGCCTCGGACAGGCCGGTGTTCGGCACCTGCGCGGGCATGGTCCTCCTCGCAAAGGACGGCGGCAGCCTGAAGCGCGACGGCCAGCCGCTACTCGGGCTCATGGACGCGAAGGTCGTGAGGAACGCGTACGGCAGGCAGAGGGAGAGCTTCGAGGCGGACTTGAGCGTGAAAGTCCTTGGCAGGGCGAAGTATCCGGGCGTCTTCATCCGGGCGCCTGCCATCGAGCGGGCGCGGGGCCGCTGCCGGAGCCTGTGCGCATACGGCGGCAGGATAGTGCTGGCGCGGGAAGGCAACCTCCTCGCGTCCGCCTTCCACCCGGAGCTCACCTGCGACACGCGCCTGCACGAGTACTTCCTGGGGATGGTCTGAATGCCGGAACTGGACTACGCGGCGATGATGGACGAGCTCGCTGAGAGGGGAGACGCGCTCTTCATGCACGCGCTCGTCCGCACCAGCCTCCGCCACGGCGCCGACAACCGGCCGGCCCTCGTAGCATTGACGGACGACGTCCTCTTCTTCGGCGGAAGCGAAGCCGCGGGCGGCAGGTTCACCAGGGTGCCCCTGAAGAGCATCATACGTTCCGGCCGGGCGGGCAGGCTCATCTGGGAGTGCGTGGAGGTCGTCCACATGGACACGGCAGGCGAGAAGACCGTGTACCTCTGCCCGTTCACCGGAGACCCCGCGGCGCCGAGGAAGGACGGGAAGGCGATGGCGGCGCTCCTTGCGAGGCTGAAGGGAAGACACGATGGCGTATAAGGCTTTCAAGACCATGTTCGGCTGGGCCGCGGCGGCGACGGAGGGGGATAAGGTGGCGAAGGTCGTCCTGCCCGTGGCAAGCAGGCGGCGGGCGTTGTCCGGGGTTAAAGGCTACCCGGGCCCCGAAGACGCGCTCCTTGAGCGCATAGTCCGCGACCTCAGGCTATACTTCGACGGCGGCAACCCCGACCTCTCGGCTTACGCTCTCAAGTCCGGGGCATCCGGTTTCCGGATGCGGGTCTGGCGACGGGCAAGGAGGATACCCTATGGGCGGACGGAGACGTACTCGTCCCTGGCCCTGGCCGCCGGCTCCCCCGGCGCAGCCCGGGCCGCGGGCTCCGCGATGGCGGCTAACCCGTTCCCCATAATCGTCCCCTGCCACCGCGTAGTGGCCGCCCGGGGGATGGGCGGATTCTCAGGTGGGATGCATTTAAAGCGCAGACTCCTTGATTTAGAAATGGGAAGATGAAAGTCGGCGCGATGAACAACCCCCGGAACAGCCTCGTCGACGAGGTGCGGCTCTTCGGGGAGTACGGGTTCGACTACGTCGACCTCACGGTCGAGTACCCGGGGGCGACGCCGGAGAGGATAGACGCGGTCATGCCCGAGCTTCGGGACGCGCTCTCCTCGTACAATCTCGGCCTCGTCGGCCATATGCCGTGGTTCCTGAACATAATCCACCCGTACGAGTCCGTCAGGAAGGCGGTCTACGCCGAGTGCGAGCGCGTCTTCGACGCGTGCAGCCGCCTCGCCGTAGAGCATGTGACGATACACCCCGACTTCATGAAACTGAAGAGGGAGCAGAAGGAGGTGCTTGAGGAGACGGCGGCCGCCCTCAGGACGGTCGCGAAGTCGGCGAAGGACCGCGGCCTCACCCTGTGCTTCGAGAACTTCGAGGAGGACTACTTCAGCTCGGAACAGCTCAGGCGCCTCCTATCCTCCGTCGACGGCCTCATGTTCACGCTCGACGTCGGCCACGCCCACATGAAGGCGAGGAGGACAGACACGGTCGTCCACATGATAGCTAAGCTGAAGCCCTACCTGCGGCACGTCCACCTCCACGACAACCACGGCGGGAAGGACGAGCACCTCCCCCTCGGCGTCGGCTCGCTCGAGCTGCCGCGCGTGGTTGCGGCCCTCAAGGACGCAGGATACGACGGCACAATAACCCTCGAGATACACGCGGAAGACCGGGAGTACCTGCAAATCAGCAAGAGGAAACTGGAGGCCGCGTGGGCCGAAGGCGGGTAGGCGCCGCCGGCCGAACGCTCTTTTCGCCTGCCGATGGCTGAAAGTATATTTATATATCCAAATATTATAATACACTTCGTGAAACTTGAGATTCTTGGCATGGGCTGCCCCAAGTGCAAGAAGCTGACCGAGAACGCTGAAAAGGCCGTGGCGGAGGCCGGCGCGAAGGCCGAGGTCATCAAGGTCACTGACATGGACAAGATAGTCTCCTACGGCGTGATGATAACCCCCGCCTTGGTCCTGGACGGTAAAATCATGTGCTCCGGCAGGATCGCCCCCTCTGATGAAATAAAGGCGTGGATTGGGGGCAAATAGCCGATGGATGAGAAGCACAAACTCGCCGGCCTGGTGCTGTTCTTCCTGGGCGTATACTTTATGCCTGCGGGAAGCGATACCTTCAAGCAGGCCGTTCTGGGCGGCGCATACATGCTCAACGACTACGCGCAGAAGCACGTCCTCACATGCCTTGTGCCCGCGTTCTTCATAGCAGGGGGCATAGCCGTATTCGTGAGAAAGGAGGCCGTACTGCGCTATCTCGGCGGCAAAGCCAACCAGGCCCTGGCATACCTCATAGCGTCCGTCTCAGGGACCGTCCTGGCGGTCTGCTCATGCACTGTGATGCCCATATTCGCCGGAATATACAAGAGGGGCGCAGGCCTCGGCCCCGCAACAGCCTTCCTGTATTCCGGGCCAGCGATAAACGTCGCCGCCATCTTCCTCACATGGAGCGTCTTCGGGTGGAAGATGGGGCTCGCAAGGGCGGTCGCCGCAATAATCCTATCCGTTCTCCTCGGCCTTTCGATGGCGGCGATATTCAGGAGGGAAAAGTCGCAGGGTAATCTGTTGTCTGGAGAGGGCTGCTTTGAGCTTTCAAAGACGGTGACAATGATATTCTTCGGCTCCATGGTCCTGATACTCGTGGTCAACGGCCTGCAGATGGCCCAGACAGCAAAACTCGCACTCATGCTTTTGCTCGCCCTGGTGACTGCCGTCACCGTGAAGACGAAGTTCAGGGCCGAGGAGCGGAATGAGTGGTTCTCGCAGGTCTGGGACTTCACCAAGACCATGACGCCTTACCTCTTCATCGGAGTGTTCATCGCGGGGTTCCTGGACCCCTACCTACCAAGAGAGTTAGTCCAAAGGCTTGTCGGACAAAACGACCTCGTGGGTAATCTCACAGCCTCAATATTCGGAGCATTCATGTACTTCAGCACGTTGACGGAGGTCCCGATAATACAGATGTTCATGGGCAAGGGTATGCAGCAGGGGCCGGCGCTGGCCCTGTTCCTGTCAGGCCCCTCGTTGAGCCTGCCCAGCCTCTTGATGATAAAGTCGGTGCTCGGCACGAAGAAGACAGCAGTCTATTCAATGCTGGTGATTGGATATAGCACGATGGCCGGACTGATATTCGGAGGCATGTGAGGATGGCGAACGAAGCCGTCCAGGCAGGGATTCCCGGGACGAAGCCGGCTGAGGAAAAAAGAACCCTAAACATATTCGACCGGTACCTCTCCGTGTGGGTCGCAGTGTGCATGACTTTAGGGACTGCAATCGGCCACTTCTTCCCCGTCGTCGCATCCACCCTGGGCGGATTCGAAATAGCGAACGTCTCCATCCCCGTTGCTGTTGTCCTACTGGCCATGATGTACCCCATCATGCTGAAGATAAGCCTGAAGGAGATAATGAAGGTCAAAAGGAATGCGAATCCCCTCTGGCTTACTCTAGTGGTTAATTGGGCCATCAAGCCCTTCACCATGGCGATTATCGCGTGGTTTTTCATGCGGGTGCTCTACGCGTGGATAATCCCGGTTGAACTGCAAAGCGAATACATCGCGGGAATGATTCTCCTGGGTCTCGCACCCTGCACGGCGATGGTCCTTGTCTGGACGTATCTTGCAAGGGCGAACATCGACTACGCCCTAGTGCAGGTTTCCGTCAACGACCTCGTCATACTGCTCCTGTTCGCCCCACTCGGGAAATTCCTGCTCGGGGTGACCACAGACTTCCCGGTACCATTCGCGACGATTTTCTTCTCCGTCCTCTTCTACGTGGCCATACCCCTGGCACTCGCCGCAGCCACACGCCATCTTGTCGTCAAGGCGAAGGGGCTGGAATGGTTCGAAAAGAGGTTCATAAAAAAGATAGCCTGGGTGACGCCCGCCGGCCTCCTGGTGACGCTCGTCCTGATATTCATCTTCCAGGGCGACAAGGTAATCAACTACCCACTGCACATCATCCTTATCGCGATACCCCTGGTAATCCAGACCTACCTCATATTCTACCTCGGCTACTTCGGGGCGCTTAAACTGAGGATTCCGTATGCGGAGGCCGCGCCGTCCGCATTCATCGGAGCCAGCAACTTCTTCGAACTGTCGGTCGCGATAGCGCTGATACTATTCGGCATGGACTCGGGAGCCACGCTTGCGACCGTGGTCGGAGTCCTCGTGGAGGTGCCGGTCATGCTCTCCCTGGTTGGGATAATGAAGCGGAACAAGGCGAGATTCGAGTTCAATAACGCAACTTGCGAAGGATAACCCATGGATTCGACGCGGCAAGTGAAGATATTCAAGGCGCTGGGCGACCCGACCCGCCTGGGAATAGTGAAGATGCTGTCCTCCTGCGAGAAGTGCGTGTGCGAGATAATGCCGAAGACCGGCAAAAGCCAGCCGACGACCTCCGCGCACCTGAAGATACTGCAAGAAGCCGGCCTTTTGAAGTCGCGCAAGGAAGGGTTAAGCGTCTACTACCGGCTGGCCGACGATTCTGTCAAGGACCTCATCAAAGCGGCCGAAAAAATCAGGAGAATAGGATGAAAAAAGAGGATGTCAAAAAGATTGTCAAGGAAGGTTACGGCAAGGTCGCTGAGACAGGATGCTGCTGCGCGTGCGGGTGCACCCCTTCAAACAAAGAAGATATTGCCGCGTCTATAGGCTACTCAAGGGAGGAGACGGAGGCCGCCCGGGACGCCAACCTCGGCCTCGGATGCGGCAACCCCATGGCAATCGCCGAACTGACGGCGGGCTCCGCCGTCCTGGACCTCGGCTCGGGGGCAGGCCTCGACTGCTTCATAGCTGCCAGAAAAGTCGGAAAAACAGGCAGGGTAATCGGCGTGGACATGACCGAGCAGATGATAAAGAAGGCCAGGGAAAACGCCCGAAAATACGGGTACGCTAACGTCGAGTTCCGTCTTGGGGACATAGAGAAACTCCCGGTCGATGACAGTTCGGTCGACTTCATCATCAGCAACTGCGTAATCAACCTGTCCCCGGACAAGCCGAAGGTCTTCAGGGAGGCCTACCGGGTACTGCGGAAGGGGGGCAGGCTCCTGGTCTCCGACATAGTGCTGCTGAAGAAGCTCACCAAGGCGCAACGGAGCGACAAGGAACTCCTTGTCGGGTGCGTAAGCGGAGCAGTCCTAAAGGACGAATACCTGAGGATGATGGAGGACGCAGGCTTCAGCGTCGCCGTGAAATCCGAGGACAAGGACATAAGCGAAAGGCAATACGGCGGGGTGCCGGTCGAAAGCATCAAGGTGGAGGCGGTAAAGCCGTGAAAAAGTACATACTGTTCGTCTGCCATGAGAACTCGGCGAGGAGCCAGATGGCGGAGGCGTTCCTCAACAGCCTCAACAAGAATCCGGAATATATTGGATTGAGCGCCGGACTGGCGGTCGCGGACTCCGTAAAGCCCCTGGCCATCGAGGCCATGAAAGAGACAGGGATAGACATATCCTCTCAGAAGCCGAAGAACCTGACTTTCGAGATGGTAGAGCGCGCTGAGAAGATTATCACGATGGGCTGCATCAAATCATGCCCGGCCGCCCCCCCGGAGAAGACGGTCGACTGGATGCTCGAAGACCCTGCAGGAAAACCCATCGAAGATTACAGGAGGATAAGGGATGAAATCAAGGACAAGGTCGGAAAACTCGTCGAAGAACTCGGAAAATAATGGCCGCAGGAGCCTGCTCGTAGCGGCAGGCGTCGTCTTTGCGGCCCTGGTCGTAGCCGCCGTCATGCTCCCTGCAGGGGGCGAGCCGGCTGCCACAACAACCACAACAACCCTGGCAGTTGAAACAAACCTCCCATGCGGCGTGGGCGAAGCATGCGGACAGGCGGCCGACGACGTCAAGGTCGAAGTCTACCACTTCCACCGGACGAGCCAGTGCTCAAGCTGCAGGACCCTCGGGGCCTTGGCTGAAAAGACGGTGAACACGTACTTCAAAGGCGAGCTGGAGTCCGGGAAACTAACGTTTGGGCACATAAACGTGGAGCTTGCCCAGAACTCGGAATTGACCGACAAATACGGCTCCACCGGCTCCTCCCTCATGATTGGCGTCTACAAGGATGGGAAGTTCACGAAGGAAGAGGACACAAGGATATGGTACAAGCTAAACGATGAAGCGGACTACCTAAGCTACCTGAAGGGCGTCCTGGGCAAGCGGCTGAAGGGGGACCTAAGCTAAGATGGATTTCATGCCTTTCATGGAGCAGATGGGAGCCAGCAACACCGCCGTCATAGCGGCCTTCTTCATCGGCCTCATGACTGCGATAAGCCCCTGCCCGCTCACCACGAACATAACCGCTATAGCCTACATCTCCCGCAAAATGGGGGATGGAAGGCAGACGATACTCTTGGGCGTCTTGTACACGCTCGGCCGCACAATCACCTACGCGGGCCTGGCCAGCCTGATAGTGTACGTCGGCTTGAACACGCAACAGATAGCGTCGTTCCTGCAATCCTACGGCGAAAAACTACTCGGGCCGGTGCTGGTAATCACAGGCCTCGTAATGCTCGAAATAATAAGCATCGACCTGGGTTTTGGCGGCGGGAGGATAGAAAAACTAAGGGAGAAACTCGCCGAGAAAGGCCACCTCGGCGCATTCTTCCTGGGCGTGCTGTTCGCCATGGCATTCTGCCCGTTCAGTGCAGTACTCTACTTCGGCATGATGATACCCCTCGCGCTGAACGCGCATGATGGGGTGGTCATACCCTCGGCGTTCGCCCTTGCCACCGGACTGCCCGTGATACTGTCCTCCATACTCCTCGTCAAGGGCATAAAGACACTGGGCAAAGCGATAAACCGGATACAGGCAATCGAAAGGCTGACGCGCAAGGCAATGGCGGCGGTATTCATAATCGCAGGCATAACCTACATGATACCTGCCCTAGTAAACACGTAATCACACCCATCTTCTCCTATCTGCAGCGAGAACACGTCAGGGAGCCAGACGGCTGAGACGTCCCTACTGACCGGGCTTATCGCGGAACTAGAAGCGGGTTAAGTATGCCCGCTCAGTTTTTTGCCGGCGGCCTCCTTCTGCTCTTGGCCCTTTGCTCATGCAAGGACTCGACCTCCGCCGTCGACAGCCGCTCGAAGACCTCCGGGTGGTCTTTCTCGGTTATCCGGCTTATCCAGACGACGTCGGCGTCAAGTCCCGTCTCCTTGAGAAAACCCTTGACGTGCATCTGGTGCATGACTGCTATATCCCCGGCGCCCATCCTCTCCCGCTTCGCCTTCAGAGCCCACGAGCGCTCCCGGACATTATGCACCAGGTAGTTCTTCATGACCGTGTAGGGGGCGTTCCGGTCGAAACTCACCGCCTCAAACCTGTGGTCGTCCGTGTCCATCCGCCCGGACAACACCAAGTTCCTGTGCGACTCCTTGTCCAAAGGCACAAGTTCCCACCCCCTCGACAACGCGTAATTGACTGCCCCCACATGGGGGTCGATGCTGCCAAGCTGATTGTCCTTGACCTTGACCATGACGTCGATGTCCCCCGAAGTCCCCTCGAAAAACATCCTCCTCGCCCCATCCAACACCCCCAAGGCCTTCAGTAGGGCTCTCCTGTCAGCAGCAAGCTCATCCCGGTCCTCTAGGACGTCATAGTGCCTGACGCCGAAAACGACGGCTTTCCTGTTTTGTCCGGAGGAGGATGCCATGATAATACCCCGCAGCGCAGATATTTAACGTAGAAGAACGCCTCATCGCCCGGCTATTATCTTTATGACGTCCCCGTCTTTGAGCTTGTGTTCCCTGCCGACCTTCATCTTCGTCTTCGCGTCCACTGCCCCGATGAACTTGTCGCCTATGTCCGTGTGTATCTTGTACGCGAGGTCGAGGGCTGTGGAGTCCTTCGGCATCAGGTGGCTGTCCGGCAGGACCGCCCCCTTCCCGTCCGCCATCTTCCCCTCGTTCTCCACCGGGTACACGGTGATGAGGCCGAGGGTCCCGAGGACCGCCCTGTTGAGTATCTCCTGGGCGCCGGTCCCGCCCCACGCCTTCAGTATCCTCTCGTCGATGTACCTGAGAGCCTTCCCCCTCCTCTCGTCCAGCTCCCCGACGACCTTGAAGGAGCCGTCCCCCGGCACGTACTCTATGAGGCCGTGCTTGTCCGCCTCCCTGAGGGCGAGCTCCGCCTCCGCGCAGACGGGCACCATCCCGTACTTGCCCTTCAGCCTCTCGTAGTTCCCGGCCCCGCGGTCTATCTTGTTGGCGGCGATTATGATAGGCTTTGAAATCTCCCTCAGCTTCACCGCGAACCTGTCGCAGTCCCCGTCAGACCAGTCGTTGTTGCCAGCGAGGTTGGCCTCGTCGAGCGCCCGTTTGATGTGAGTCTCCCGGATACCGAGGCCGGCGAGCACTCCCGCAAGCTCGACGAGGAGCTTCCTGTTATCGTGCTTCACCTTGCCCCTCACGGTCGCCCAGTTCTTCCTGACTATGCCCGCGAACCACAGGTCTATCTCCTCCACCAGGAACCTTATGTCCTCCTCGGGGTCGTGGCCATCCGCCGGCTCCCCCTTCTCGTCGGTGCCGCCGGATATGTCCACGACGTGTATGAGGGCGTCCGCCTGCCTCAGGTCGTCGAGGAACTGGTTGCCCATCCCCCTGCCCTCGTGCGCCCCCGGCACGAGGCCTGCGACGTCGATTAGCTTCACGGGCGTGAACCGCTGCCCGTTCCGGCAGACGCTGTTCCTCGGGTTGCACGTGACCCCCGCCCTCCTGCACGGGCACTCGCTCCTCACGTAGCCGACGCCCACGTTGGCCTTGATGGTGGTGAACGGGAAGTTCGCTATCTCGGCGTCGGCGAGCGTCAGCGCCTTGAAGAGCGTGCTCTTGCCAACGTTCGGCTTCCCGACGACCCCGACCTCCATCTACCTCCACCCCCGCACTATGAGCATGAGCGCCGCCCCGAGCACGACCACCACGGCGGCGGCGGTGACGAACGACGAGCCCCTGTCCCTTGCCGGCAGCCTGTAGTAGCTCACCGTCCCCCCCGTCGTGCCGGCGACGAGCCTGCGCCCGTCGCCTGCGAGCGCGTACGTCCTGCCGTCGGCCCTGAACGTCATCACGGGCGTCCCGGCGGGCGTGTACGCGGTCAAGGCGTTGTCGAGCGTCGAGACCACCAATACGTCGCCGGAATCCTCTATGGCGGCGACGCCGGCCGAGGCGTTGCGGCTCCACAGTAGCGCGCCGTCACGGCCCAGCCTGATAATCCGCCCGTCCCTGAGGCCGACGGTCATGTTCCCCGTGGCCGTTATCGCGCTGACGTGCGAGCTGGTGTTCACCCTCCAATAGAGCTCCCCGTTGAGACCGTAACCCCTCACCTCCCCGTCGTCCATCCCCACGGCTATCATGTCTTCGTACACGTCGGCAGCCCTGATGTAGCCTATGATATCCAGGTTCCTCCTCACCCTCCCCTCCAGGTCGAGGATGTACACCTGCCTGTCGGACACCGCGACGGCGCTGTCGTTGAGGAGCCTGACGTTCGTGACGTAGCTTCCCACGAGGTGCTTCCACCTGAACGTGCCGTCGTCGTTGAGCATGTAGACGAAGCCGTCCATGCTGCCTGCGAGTATCCCGTCCTCTGACGCGTCGAGGGCGGCGTCGTATCCCACGTAGCCTGGAAGCTGCCGCTCCCAAAGCAGGTTCCCCGACTGGTCGAGCATCATCAGGGAGCCGTCGGAGGCTGACGCCAGGACTCCCCCGTGCCTTCTCAGGGACGTCACGGCGGCGCCCGTCGGGTGGAACCATCCCGTCACGCCGTCCTGGGAGATGGAGTAGACGCCGTTCTCGCCGCCGACCAGTATCCACTCCCCCTCCAGGTCGACCGAAGCCACCCCCCCGGGAACATCCCGGCTCCAGACAGGCTCCTCCCCCAAGAGGTCGTCCGCCTGCACGAAACAGGCGAGAAACAGCGCGACAGCCACCGCAACGCCTTCCCTCATAGATTATCACTTACCGCGTAGTCTTATAATAAGGTATACTGATTGTTAAACCGGTGATATCATGGGGAACTTCCTTCAGACTAGGGTTTCATCGTTCGACGAGCTGATAGACAACAAGGGCATAGAACGCGGCAACACGATACTGGTGTCGGGCGGATGCGGCACCGGCAAGACCGTGTTCACGATGCAGTCCCTCTACAACGGCGTGGTGGCCGGGGAGAAGGGAATCTACGTGTCGCTCGTGGAGGACCCGGACAAGCTCCGGCGCCACATGAAGCAGAACTTCGGCTGGGACGTGGAGTCCTACGAGGCGAAGGGCCAGCTCTACATACAGAAGGTGGACCCGTACGCGCTCGCTGAGGACGTGACGACGATGTTCGAGAACCAGCAGAACCTGTCGTCGCCTGACTTCACCCTCCTGAGGACCCAGCGCGACACCATATCCCTCGTCGACTCGAGGAAGATAAAGATACCCTTCCACCCGGACCGGATAGTCGTTGACTCCATCTCCTCCCTCGAGGCCGCGTTCCACAACAAGGACCACTACAGGATATACCTGCAGGCGATGATAGACGCCCTCAACCAGCACAACTCCGTGAACTTCCTCCTGACCGAGACCGAGCAGGAGCCCGACAAATACAGCAGGGCCGGGGTGGAGGAGTTCCTCGTGGACGGGGTGATAGTCCTGTACAACCTCCGGAAGGGGCAGGTCAGGCGCAGGGCCATCGAGATACTGAAGCTCAGGTGCTCGGACCACGTGAAGGAGATGGTCCCCTACATGATAAAGAAGGACGGCATCACACTGATGCCCGGGGACAAGGTGTTCTGATGGGCGTCCTCAAGTCCACCATAGGCATGGGGGTGGCCATCATAGGCGTCGCCGTGATGCTCGCCGGCTACGGCGTAAAGATGTGGCCGCACAGCAGCTACCTGGCGCCCAAGATGCTGCCCCTCGGGGCCGACATGGAGTTCATCGGCTTCACGCTCGTCGTCGGCGGACTCCTCGGGTGGGCTCTGATGACGGCGATGCGCATGTTCGGCCTCCACAGGCTCTGACGCTTAATATACCGCGTCGCCCCTAAGATATGGCAATGGACCCGTCGAGGCTGAAGGAGCTGGACTCCAAGGTCAACGCATTCATCCAGGTCAACGACGCCCCCGCCGGCGGCAAAGGGCCTCTCGCGGGCCTCAGGCTGGCGGTCAAGTCGAACATCTGCGTCCGGGGCCTCCTCGCAACCGCAGGCTCGAAGACGCTTGAGAACTACGTCGCCCCCTACGACGCGACCGTCATCGAACGGGCGAGGGAGGCCGGGGCGGCGATAGTAGGCATGGCGAACCAGGACGAGTTCGCATGCGGCGCATCCGGCGAGACGTCCTACTTCGGCCCCACCCAGAATCCGGGCGCGCCGGGGCTGATACCCGGGGGCTCCTCCAGCGGCTCCGCGGCGTCCGTCGCGGCGGGATTCGCAGACTGCGCACTCGGCTCCGACACGGGCGGGAGCATCAGGAACCCCGCCTGCCACTGCGGCGTCGTCGGATACAAGCCCACATACGGCCTCGTGTCCAGGTACGGGCTCATAGACATGGCGATGAGCCTCGACCAGATAGGGCCGATAGCCAGGGACGTCAAGACGTGCGCCCTCCTCCTGGAAGCCATATCCGGGCGGGACCCCAGGGACTCGACGTCGCTTGCGGCGGGAGGGGGCGGCTTCGCCCGGAACCTGAACCCGGACATGCACGGCGTGAGGCTCGGCTACGCCCGGGAATTCGACGAGCTCGTCGCCGACAAGCCCATCGTCAAGGCCGTGCGGGCGGCGGTCGAGCGCCTGCGGTCCGCCGGCGCAGAGGTGGTCGACGTCAGCCTCCCGAACATGGAGCTCGCCCTCCCCACATACTACCTCAACGTCTACGTCGAATTCTACAGCGCCACCAGGAAATATGACGGCCGCCGGTTCGGCCGCAGGATAGAGGAAGTCTGCGGCGAGGAGGTCCTCAGGCGGATACTCCTTGGGAAGTACATCAGCCAGAAGGAGTACTCCGGCAGGTACTACCGGAAGGCCCTGCAGGCCCGCTCACTGATACGGAACGACCTGGCCCGGGCGCTCAAGGGCGTCGACGCCCTCGTAGGCCCCGTAGTGCCTAAACTCCCCCACAAGCTCGGCACCACCATAACCGACCCCCGCGTCATGTACGCCTACGACATATTCACCGTCCCGGCCAACCTCGCAGGCCTCCCCGCCGGCAGCGTCCCAGCAGGCCTCGCAGACGGCATACCCACCGGCCTCCACGTCATAGGCAAGCCCCTCGAGGACCAGAAGGTGCTCGACATAATGCGCGCGGCAGAAGAGAAGTAGGCGGATTGCCGTCGAGATGCTGCGCCCGCCAGGCTTTTCTTATACTACCCCTTCAATACTATATTCATGGTCTTGGAGTCCGTGGTGGTGCCGGAGAGCTGGGAGGAGCACCCCCGGAGGATGCTCATCATCGGCTTCGTCTACGCGACCGTGGGCATGTTCCTTGCCATGTGGGTGTTCGCGAAGGATGCGAGCATCGCCGGCATATTCCTCACCACCATACCCCTCGTCGTCATCATGTACCGGGCCATCAACTACGAGGAGGGCAAGGACCTGAAGATATGCAGGGAGTACCTCCTGATGAAGGAGCACATGCGCATACTCTGGTTCTTCCTGTACCTGTTCGTCGGCATGGTGCTGGCGTACACGTTCTGGTTCACCGTCCTGCCCACAGAGACCATCGAGGTGATGTGTTCAAGCCAGCTTGAGGCGGTCTCCGCGGTCAGCGGGAGGGTGAACCCGACGGGGGCCGCGATAGCGAAGGACGCCGCCTTCCGGATGATACTGTCCAACAACCTGCAGGTGCTCGCGTTCTGCGTCTTCTTCTCGTTCATCTACGGGGCCGGGGCGATATTCATCCTCGTCTGGAACGCCTCCGTGCTGGGCGTCGCCATAGGCGGCGTGTTCAGGGAAGGCCTCCAGATCCTGGGCGCGCTCGGCAACAACGCGTCGATAATCCACTATTTCACGGTTCTCCCCGTCGGGTTCACCTACCTGGTCCACGGCCTCCCGGAGATGGCGAGCTACTTCATCGGCTCCCTCGGCGGCGGCATCATATCCGTCGCCGTCGTCTGCCACCACTACAGGGAGCCGCAGTTCTGGCACGTCATCAAGGACAGCCTGGATCTCCTCCTCCTGTCGGTCGTGGTGCTCATAGCGTCCGCGGCCGTAGAGGTCTGGGTCACCCCCGCCATGTTCTGACCGGCTTATAATAACCCCTGCGAAATAAGATACGGTGTCTGATATGATGCGTCGCCTGGCGTTAGCGTCGGTTACACTCCTCATCCTGTCCCAGGCGGCCGCTTCCCAGGTCACCGAGATGCGGGTCCAGATACTGAACAGCCCGCCGAAGGCGTATGACGCCCGCTCCTACTCGGTCGTCAAGTCCGGGGGCATGGACGTGGCGTGGTGCAAGGCGACGGTCGAGGACCTCAACAGCTTCAGGGACATAGTCTCGCTAAGGGGCTACCTGGAAGGCGGGGGCCGGGTCGACGCGCTCCTGACAGGCTCCGACGAGCGCTCCATAACGGCGGGCGTCATCTACGCGGGCTTCGCCCTCGACCGGGACGCCCGGGCTGGGGAGTGGCGGTGCGCGGTAGGCGGCAAAGACAACGCAGGCGACCTGGCGGAGGGCAATTCGACGCTGGACGTGTACCCCGTACTATGCGGCAACCGGGTGAAGGACGCCTACGAGGAGGATGCCGACTGCGGCGGCCCCTGCATGCCCTGCTCATGCCGCAACAAAGTGCTGGACGCAGGCGAGGAAGGATTGGACTGCGGCGGCCCCTGCGGCTACTGTGAAGGAGGCAATCTGAGGCTGGAGGTCCCGCCGGAGGCGTACGTCGGGGAGCCGGCCGAGGTGCTCGTCCACTATTCAGGCGTCGGCGTAAAATCAATCATCGTCGCGTCCGGGCGGCCGGGATACGCCAAGGCGTATGCGACGGGCTCCTCGGGCGAAGCGAACGTGACGTTCCCGGAGGCTGGCAGATACAGGCTCCGGGCCGAGCTCCTCGGCTTCCAGCCCGCGGAGGCGGAGGTCGAGGTGAAGACGCCACTGAAGCATTACATTATTCCGGTGGCGGTTGCGTTGGCTGTCCTCATCGCAGGCGCAGCCGCCGTATTGAAGGCGAGAGCCCGCAAGAGGCCGTGATGCCGCCTGCCCGTCACTCCCCTCGCCTCTGAATCTCCCTGTTCACCGCGTCTATCATGTCCCTGACGTTGAACCTCGCCTTATGCCAGGCGCCGACTATCATGCCGTCAGCAGTCAGCCTCCCCAGCTCGTCCTCGTAGGGGTAGACGTTGCTGGAGTACACGGCCGCGATGATCGGCTTCCCGCCTGACGCGGTTTCCCGGTCGTGGAGCCTCCTTATGAGTTCTATGCCGTTCATGCCGGGCAGCTCTATGTCGGTGAGCAGCAGGGCCGGCGGCCGCCCGCGCTTTTCCATCACCTCGAGGGCGCGTTCGGCTGACATGTAGTAGCCCCTCGACTCCTGAGCCACCACCATCGGTTCCTGGCTCTCCGCACCCTTCGGCGGCGCATACCTCACCGTGTTCCCGACGGCGTCCAGCATGTCCGCCCACACGAAATGGAACGGGTTGTCCTCGACTAGCATGAACTCCGTCTCGCGGCGGAAGGGCGGCATACTGGACTGTCTCCCGAGGCATTTCATCTCGATGAGCGCCTTCTTGTTGCCCATGTTCGTCCCGGCGTTGAACATGTGTCCCGGGTCGGTGTGGAACCTGAACGGCCTGCCGCTCCTCTTTGCCGCCTCACGCTCGGCCTCCCAGACGGCGCCGTTGGGCTTCCCGTACCTGTCCATATTCTCCCTGCATATCCTGAAGGCAGCCTCTGCAAGCGCTACCGAAAACAGCGGAGCCTCCTCCATCTTCACGTTCAAATCACGGCTTAAGGTTAGTGTGTCGACGTAAACATCGCCAGGATAATCTTTTGATAACGTATCCCTAAGCGTTGGGTCTTGAACGAACCTGGACCACCCGCTTGCACGGAGGTAGCGTCCCATCATCGACTTTATCTCCCCTTCCGCGTCAGTCCTCCCCTCGATCGCGGCATCCACTTGGTCCGCGTACCAACTGTTCAGGATAGGCCTTCTTATGAGGTTTCCGATGTCGTCCCCCATCATGAATACCACATCATCCTGCGTGTATTCCAGGCGGGCCAGGCTCTTCCCCTTCAGGAAACCATAAATCAACTTGAATGTCTCCAGATTTTCCGTACGTCTATCCGCAGGCAGATTGTTCAATCGGTCTATCAGCGGCTTGATGAATCTGCCGAACCCCGTTTCCCCTTCGACTACCCGTCTAACGCCTGCCTCGAAGTCATAGCTGACGGCTGGTGTGTGGGCTCTTACTGAAGCAATGGGCGGCAGTTCACTCCCCTGCGGTGGAACAACACTACCCGTCCGTCCTGCCTTCTCAGCACTCATCAAATAACTCTGGGACGGACAGCTTTATAGCCGCCGTTAACTAGTTCTCCCTCAGCCAGTCGAGGTCGCTCATGTACAGCTGCCTGATGTCGGTCAGGCCCATCCCGAGGGTGACTATCCTGTCGAGGCCGAGGCCCCACGCGAGGACCGGGCAGTCGAAGCCCATCATCGGCTTCACGACCTCGGGGCGGAATATGCCGGCTCCTCCGAGCTCAATCCATTGGCCGCGGCCTTCCATGTACACTTCCGGCTCCACGCTCAGCTCCGTGTACGGGAAGTAGCCCGGCCTGAACCTCACCTTCTCGAAGCCCATCTCATTGTAGAACTGCCGGAGTATGCCTAGGAGGTTGCTGAAGTTTGCATGCGGGTCGGCGACTATGCCCTCCACCTGGTAGAACTCCGGCAGGTGCTTGTAGTCGACGGCCTCGTTGCGGAAGACCTTCCCGACGCTGAACACCTTAACCGGGAGGTCCTCCTTTTTCACCTTCGACAGATGCCTTACGGTGACGGCGGTGGTGTGCGTCCTCAGGAGCGTCTTGTCCGCGACCGCCGGGTCCCACTTCCCGCCCCAGCCGGTGGAGCCTGTCGTCCACCCGTCCTCGTGCGTCTTCTTGACGTTTGCAGCGTACCTCTCGTAGTCGCCCATCGGCACCTTCTTGGGGCTCCTGAGGTAGAACGTGTCGTGCATCTCCCTCGCCGGATGGTCTTGGGGCTGGAAGAGGGCGTCGAAGTTCCAGAAGGCGCTTTCCACGAGCGGGCCCCTGATTTCCGCGAAGCCCATGCCCGTGAAAATCCTCCTCACCCTGTTTATCTGCCTCCTCACGGGGTGCTTCTTGGCCGGCTGCCTCGGCCTCACCCACACGCCGGTGTCGTAGGGCCTGAATCGTCTGCCCTTCCATCCGCCGCCGACGAGGAGTTCGGGGGTCAGCTGCGATATGCTGTCGTCCTCCGTGAGCGTGGATGCGAGCCTCAGCCCCTCGTCCGTCGGCTTCGCCGTTATGACCTTGACCTCCTTCACCAGGACGACGTTCTTCCTGCTCTTCAGGAGCGCGAGGCCCTCGAGCTCCTCCCTCCCGAGCCTCGCAGTGTTCAACGGCCCCTTGACGAGGCGCTCGAAGACCTCCTCGTCGGGCGTCTTCCCGGGGTCGAGGACCTTGACGACGCCGTTCTCGACTTCGACCTGCCTCTTCCTCCTCAGCCAGCCGAACCCGATGCTGAACTCGCCGGGCTCGCACGATGACTTCAGCTCCTTGAGGCCGACTCCATCACCCACCTTCGAGAGTAGCTTCCTCTCCGGGAGGCCTGAGGCGGCGTACGTTTTCCCCTCCTCGCCCAATGAGACGTCCTCGCTCACGGACTCGGAGTAGTCGGCGAGGCCCTTGGTCCTAAGCCATGAAAGCGCCCTCAAAACCGCGTCCAGCTCGAGGCCGGCGGCGGCCGCGACCTCGGCGGGCGTGGAATCCCTCTCCAAGGCCTTGAGGATCCTTATCTCATGGGGGTGCAAGTCCATCGTAACCTATATGGGGCGGCGGTTTAAATCGGCCTACTTCGTGGAGGCTATGAACTCGGCGGCTATCCCCGGAAGCTCGTCAGGTTTCGCGAGGGTGTCGCTCAGGACTACGATGTTGGCTCCGTTGAACACGGCCTTCTGGGCGTCCCTGAGGTCTACGCCGCCGGCGACCGCAATCGGCATCCCGTACCTCGCGCGTATCCCCGCTATCTCGGCGAGGGGCAGCTCCTTCGCCTTGTTGTCGTGCTCGTCGAAGCCGCGGTGGAGGACTAGGACGTCCGGCTGCTCCCTGAGCCTCGAGAGAACCTTGGCAGGCTTCTCCACGTTCATCATGTCCACCATGGATTCGATGCCCAGGCCCCTGCAGGCTGCTATGAACCTGTCGAGGGTCTCGAGGGGCGACTGCCCGAGCACCGTCGCCGCGTCGGCGCCGGCCGACGCCGCAATCTCCACCTCCCTTAGGCCGCGGTCCATGGCCTTCACGTCCGCGACCAGGTAGTTCCCGGTGGCCGAGCGGACCCGCACTATGGCATTGGCGCCGTAGAGCTTGATCAGGGGGGTGCCGACTTCCACGAGGACCCTGTCGCTCCTGGGCATCTCCGACAGGAGCCGTTCGACATGCGTCAGGTCCCGGTCGAGCGCGACCTGTATGTACCTCTCCCTTGTGGTGAGCCTGCCAACCCTTCCTATCGTCATGTTTATCCCTCCTAAACGTACTGGAATCCGCCGGCCTTCGGCTTCTCCCTCTTCGGGAAGCTGAACTTCCCCCCCGTCTTCTTTTCCACGTCTATCCTGTCGACCTTGCACATCAGGAACGGTATGTCGAGGAGGGCGCCGGCTATTATGCATTCGCCGACGTCGAGGGTGTCGAGGCCCCCGATTATCTCGTCCGATATGCTCTCGAAGCTCCTCCTGATGTGCTCCTTGTCCTTGGGGTTGGTGATGTGCATGTAGACTCCGCTGTTGCACTGCGACAGTATCTCCTCGTCTATCTTCGACGGCTTCTGGGATATCACGAGGAGGCCTATGCCGAACTTCCTACCCTCGGATGCTATCCTCTGGAGTTGGCTCTTGCAGCTGTGGGTGAGGCTCGCGCCCGCGAAGTTGTGGGCCTCCTCGACGACGAAGAGGAGCGGGTAGTCGAGCCGCCTCCCCTCGAGCTCGTTGACCTTGTTCACCCTCCCCAAGAGGAGCTCCTTGCTGAGATAGGATATCACCGACCGCCTCACACCGTCGCCGGCCATGGACGCGTCCACGATGGTCACCTGCCCGGGCTCCACCATAGCGTTGATGTCGGTGCCGTACTTGTCGAACACGCCCTTCGACATCGCCTTCAACTTGATGAGCTTCCTCGTCAGGGCCTGCTGGGTGCCCTCGTGTATGACGCCCAAATCGAGCCTGCCGCACTCCTTCACCATGTCCTCCAGCGTGTACTCCGTCTCCCCGAGCTTCTCGACTATCATCCCCAGGGCGGTCTCCTGCGGCTCCGTGAGCCCGATGAAATGGTGGTAGTCCCTGGCCTCCAGGTCGGTGAGCGGTATCAGGAGCTTCTCGTAGCCCCTGCGCTCGTACTTGACGGTGTATATCCTGACGTTGAATCCGCCGGACTCGGCCAGCCTCCCGAGGAGCTTCGCGTATTCGCCGTGGGTGTCGACTATGACCACCGGGAGCCCGAGGCGCGCGTACTCCTTCACCAGGTTGGCGGCGGCGTAGCTCTTCCCCGCGCCGGTGGAGGCGAGTATGGCGGTGTGCCTGTCGTATTCGCCGCCCCTGAGGCGCGCCCTCGCCTTGGTGCCGAGGACGCACCCGATGCTGACAGCCTCATCCGCGGCCAGTATCCCCTCAAGCTCCCTCTCGTCCGCGAAGTGCGCCCGCTCCGCCGGCTTCACGGGCTTCTTCACCTTCCGGAGCCTCCCCCCCTCCAGCCTCCCGAAGACCTGGGCGACCGCGATAAGCCTCTGGCGGCTGCCGACGCGCATGTCCTCGTCGTACCGCATGGCCGCGACTATGGCGTAGTGGTCCGCGACCCGGAGTATGCTACCGAGCTCCACGGCGTCGCTCAGGACCTGCAGCTCGATTGTCTGCCCGGAGGACGCCACAACAAGGCCTGCGGATTCCATGCCATATACTTTGTTTGCATGGTTTAATACCCCCTTAGCATAGTTTATGCGATGTACTCGACTAGGCGGTTCCTCTCGGTCTATGCGGTCCAGCTGGCCTACCTCTTCCCAGTGGCCTTCAGCTGGAGCTTCATCTTCCTCTACCTCTGGCAGGCCGGTTTCGGCCTCCTAGACATGTTCCTGTTCAAGGCCGTGAGCTACGCCGCGGCCGTCCTCTCCCTGATTCTCGTGCGCCGCTACCTGACTGTCAGCTACATGGCGCTCGGCCTCATCGCCTTCGGAGCCGAGCTGTTCGCCCTCCCGTTCATACGCGACACCACCGCGCTAATCCTCCTCGGGGTGTTCGACGGCCTCACGTTCCCGCTATTCTGGGTGCCGTACAACACCCTGTACTTCAAGCTCGGGAGGGAGGGCGGGAACGCCTTCCACTCCGGGGTGATGTTCCTCGCCGCGCCGGTGTTGGGCGTCGTGGCGCCCGCGGCAGGAGGCCTAGTCTACGAGGCGTGGGGATACACGGCGGTCTGGTTCATCGGCGGCGCAGCGCTTACGGCGTCCGGCCTCATCCTCCTGTCGAGGGGCAGGGGCGCGGCATTCACCGTCGACCTTGGGAGCGCCTGGAAGTCAGGCGGCGGCGTCAGGCTGGCGGTCTTCATCCAGGGGTTCTGGCAGGCCGTTGACTGGGTTGCAGCCCCCGTCTACATGATAACCCTCCTGTACTCGGCAGGCGAGTACGGCGCGTTCCTCTCGGCGGTAGCCCTGTTCGGAGCAGCCGCATCCCTCTACCTCTGCCGCCGCTCCGACCTTTCAGGCAGGCGCGGCTGGTACCTTAACCCCCCTGTCATGCTCACAGCCGTTGCGACTGCGTTCTGCGCATTCGCGCCGGGGCTCGCGTGGTGGTTCGTCCTAAGGGCCGCGGCGAGCGCGTCCGTGGCGGTCTCGAACCCGTTCATGGCGTCCGCCGTCGTGGACCGGATGGGCAGGACCGCGGAGGCCATGTACATCAGGGAGATGATGCTGAACCTGGGCAGGACGGCGGGCATGCTCGCGATAATCGCCTCGGAGTCCGCCGGCGGCTTCATGCAGTCGTTCGCCATGGCCGGCGCGCTGCTACTACTCTACCCTCTGACAGTGGGCGGCAGGCGTTTTTAGCGCGGAAAACAAGTATCCCCTATGGCCGCCAGGTTCTACGCAATCAAGGACGAGGTCAGGATAATCGGCTTCGACGACGGGCCGTTCCGGCGGGGCCAGGACACGACGCTCGTCGTCGGCGCGGTCTTCCGCGGCGGCCGCTACATGGACGGCCTCGTCTCCACCCGCATCGCTGTCGACGGCCTCGACTCCACGGCCCGCCTCGCCTCGCTACTTAACGCGTCGAGGTTCAGGGACGCGCGGGCCGTCATGGTGGACGGGATAGCGTTCGGCGGATTCAACGTCGTCGACATCCACGGCCTCTCCGAGGACACAGGCATGCCTGTCATAGCGGTCACCCGCGACATGCCGGACTTCGACTCAATAGGGGCGGCCCTAAGGCACCTGCCGGACTCCGACCTGCGATGGCGACTCATAAAGTCGGCGGGTGCGCCCGAGCCCGTCGAGACGCGCCCAGGAAAATTCGTGCACATACAGTCCGCAGGCATAAGCGGAAGGGACGCCCGGGCGATAGTCAAGGTCTCGGCGACAAGGAGCCTGATACCGGAGCCGTTAAGGGTCGCGCACCTGGTGGCACAGGGCATAGTGTCCGGACAGTCCAAGGGCAATGCCTGACTATCTCCTGCCGAGGGACGTGTCGTCCCTCTCGCCGTCCCTGAGGAGGCTCTTCACCCTCTTCCTATGGCCGGCGTCGGCCGGCTCCTCATGTTTCGGGTGCGCGGGCTCAGGCGGCTTGGCGTCCGCCTGCCTCCTCTCCAAAAGCTCCCTCTCCTTCAGCGGCACGTGCCTGCTCGGCTTCGGACCCTCATCCGCAGAGGAAAGCCGGGATGCCCCGTATAACTCTATCCTTTCCTGCCTGCCCGACATGCCGGACAGCCCCCTCCTACCGCCGCCCTCAGGCTGCTTCTCGACGCCGCCCGCCAGCATCAGGTACACCATGTAGGCTCCGGCGACTATTATCAGGAGGCCTATGAAATAAAGCAGAGTGTTCGAGCCGGACTCGGCATCCGCGTCAGTCGTCGTCGTGGCCTTCAAGGTCGTGGTCGGCTTCACGGTCGTCGTGGTCGGCTCGGTGGTCGTGGTCGCGGGAGGCCTCACGGTGGTCGTCGTCGACACCCATCTGGACTGGCATATGTAATTTATGTGCCCGCACGAGACCCCGTACTGCTCGCTCTCCCCCGGCGTAGGGGAAGGCGCGGCGCCCATGCAGTTGAGCTTCAGGGACTCGTCGGCGCACAGCTGTTCCGCCTCAATCTCTAGCCTGCAGGCGCCGCTTGCGCACACCGGCTTCGCGTAGCATGAGGCGTGCTGCGACATGACGGTCATGCACGAGGTGTCTGCGCACTTGGAGGCGAGATCATCATCCCACGTCCCGGCGTATGACTTCGATATGGCCGTGTTCATCCCACCCTCGGAGCATCCGCAGCATCCAGACTTGGCGGCCACGCAGTCCGCGTCCACCTTGCACGACGTCGCGTTCTCCGCGACCTTCGGGGCCGCGGGCAGCGTAGTCGTGGACGGCGGCGTGGTGGTCGTCGTCGCATACGGCCTGTTCTTGATGCCCTTCGCCTCGGCGGTAAGGTTCTCGACTATCCCCTCCACGACGGTGTCCTCGACCGCTATGTTCTGCACGTACGTCTTCTCGAGCTTGCCGCCCGCCAGCGGTATGCTGTAGTTGAACAGGCACTCCTGGCTCGCAGTCCACGTCGTCTGCTGCCCCCGTATGGCCTGGTTTATCCTCCTGTCGGCGATGTCCTCGCACTCCTTCCCGTACCCTGTTATCCTCGCGAAGGGGCTGTGCTCCTGCGCGATGAAGTATGATGCGACGCAGAACAGCCGTATCCGCTCGCACAAGGCCATGGACGCCTTAGCCTGCCCCATCCAGTAGTCCGCCTTGTCCCCAGCGTCTTTGGAGTCGACGCATATGTACTTTGCAGGCCCGCTGTCCCTTATCGGGCACTCCCCGCCCTGCTTCAGCCCCCTCACGGCCATGGGGTCGTAATCCAGGACGTCGAAGGCCTTCAGACAGTCCCCTGCCGCATTGCCCCAGACGGCGTTTACAGCCGATTCGCAGAAATAAGTGTCCGCGTAGTCGCTCCAAGCACTGGCCGATGATGCAAGCGCCAATAACGCCAAAACATAGGGAAGCCTAGACTCCATGATAGAAAATAGATGTGAACTTGGAAATAAAAACCACCTCCGGGCTGTCGAGCCTCCAAATCCCGGCCTTCGCGTTTCACGGCCGCATCGGCCCCGCGGAACCGGGACCGCCGCGGCGGGCGCGGCTCGCTGACGCGCGATTCTATATATCCCGGCTTATGGACTATAGCATATGATGAGCCCCAGGCCGCCCCTGCCTCCGTTGCAAAGGAAAGCATATTCGACGGCGGCCCTTCTTTTGCTCGTGGCAGCGTTCATTCTCGCACACAGGACGCTCCTTTCCGGCCCCCCGGAACAGCAGCTGTCGTACCGCCCGGACTGGGTTCTCTGCTCACGCTACCTCGAACAGGGAGTCCTATACGATTCCGGGAAGCCTTACTGCGTCCATCCGCCACTCCTACACTACAGCATCTGGCTCATCCTGAAGCTTGTCGGCCTGTCCAGACTGGACGCCGCCGTATGGGCTGTCATCGTCGTCTCCAACGCGGCATCATACCTCCTACTCAAGGACGTCCTCGGCCGCGAAGGGGTGAAATACAATCCGGCCGTCTATACCGCGCTCTTCCTCCTCCTCGTGACAGGCAACTCTTCAGGCCAGTACGACACGACTGTATCGACGACCCTGATGCTCGCCGGATTCCGCACCCTCTACTACGGCGGCCTAAGACGCTCCTTTCCGGTCGGCGGCGCGCTGATATTCCTGTCCGTCATCATGAAGGCCGTCGCCATCCCGGCCGCGGCGGTCATCTTCGCCCACAGGTTCGCATCGGCCGGAAGCCGCCGCCTGGAGACGCTCCAGGCCCCTGCCGTCTTCGCACTGCTTTCCGGCGCGACGATACTCGCATTCAAGAACGTGGTGGAACATACGCTCACCGCCCATTTCGTCGTGTGGCAGTACACCCTCCAAGAAGCGGCTTATGCTCTGTCCCCCCTCTCAGACTCCTTCACGAAACAGCACCTCGTCGTCTACGTCCTCGGCGCATACTGCGCGTACCTGGCCCTACGGCACAGGGACTCTTTTTCGCTCCTGGCCCTCGCAGGCGTTGCTGTGCGCGTCAGGCACGTATTCACCGGGGGACTGAACGTCTTCTCCTTTAGCCACTACTGGCTCCCGTACTACGCATTCCTCGTGGCGGCGCTCCTGAAGGAGAGGGCCGCCGCCCGGAAGGGCTCCGCCAGAGACTATATTGGCCTGGCGGTGGTGGTCTTCACCATCCTTTACGCAAGCCCCATGTCACGGCTTTACCCTGTGAGCGACGGCTCCATTTTCCCCTGGGTGCTCGAGCTGGAAGGCGGCCTAAAGTACCTCCCCAACGGCAGCATACTCACCGGCTGGGAAAACCAATATTACCTCAAACCCGTCATCGAAGGGGTCGGCAGAAGCTACAGCGACTTCGACTTCGACTACGTGAGGGGGGCGCCCGATTACTACTGGGTCGACCTCAAGGTGGGGCGGAGGATGCTCGCCGCCGGCATGATAGCGAACCTCACAACGGAGGGGGATGAGCCGCTCACGGCGGAGGAGTCCTCGGCATTCGGGGGCTCGCAAGAGGACAACTCCCGGGTTATGGAGCGCCTGGCCAAGGCGGAATACTCTATGCTGCTCCTCGCCCCGCCGGCGTACGACGAGATGACGATGCTGATAAAGAAGAACCTCACGAAGGCATACAACTGCACTGCGGTGCTGCCTAACGCCTACTACCGCACCAAGGGCGGCGTGCACCTGACGACCGTGTTCTTCAAGGACAGGGCGGCGTGCGAGGCCACCCGGCGCAGTGTGGCGGAATACTACCTCGACGCGTACGGGGGCATATGCAGCCGCAGCGGATTCGCCGCGAACTTCGTCAAGAACACCGTATTCCCGCTGAACGGCTACAAGGCCCGCCTTGACCAAGCCGAATGCAACTTTGAAAACGACTGGTTCATGGACAAGACCGACCTGGAGGGCGGCACGGACTTCAAACCCTGGGAGATGATGGCATCCGCCGACGCAGTCAGGCTGGCGCTCATGTTGTCCGCGATACTCGTCGCCTACTATGCCGCGCTTGGGAGGCTCCCGGGCAAGGCTCCTAGGCGAAGGCGGGGAAAGCCTCCCTGACGCCGGCGATTATGAACTGCACAGCTATCGCGGACAGGAGGAGGCCCATGAGCCTCGTCACCACCTTGGTGCCGGTGTTCCCGAGCCTCCTGTAGACCACCCCGTAGTTCGCCACTATCCCGTAGGACACGGCGAACACGAGGACGACCACGGCGCACAGGAAGGCCCTGTCCGCCCCAGACGGCGCGCTCTGAAACAGCATTATGCCCGAGGTTATCGCCCCCGGGCCGGTCAGAAGGGGAACCGCCATCGGAGACACGGTGAGGTCGTCGCGCTCCTGCGAGCCCATGTCCTCCGACACCTCCGTTCTCGTCTTCCCGCCGAACAGCATCTCGATGGATATTATCAGAAGCAGCACGCCCCCCGCAATCCTGAACGCGTACATGGTTATCCCCAGGTACGAGAAAATCAGGTTGCCGAAGACCGTGAACACGAGGAGGACGGCGCACGCTATCAAGACGGCCCGCCGTATCATCCGCATCCTCTCCCGCTCCCTGTACCTCCCGATAAGGCCTGCGAAGACGGGTATGACGCCGACGGGGTCCACTATCAGGAACAGGGTGACGAACGCCTGCGCCGCGAAGGCGAAGTCCGGGGAGGCCACACTGTATTAATTCCCCCCGGCATATTAAACCAACGTATGCGCCTCGCATCCTGGAACGTGAACGGCGTCAGGGCGGCCTACAGGAAGGGGCTCGCGGAATGGCTCATGAAGGCGGACTACGACGTCCTAGCCCTCCAGGAGACGAAGGCCAGCCCCGGCCAAATCCCGGCGGCAATCGCCGACGCCAAAGGATACCACACCTACTTCTCGGCTCCGGAGAGGCCCGGTTACAGCGGCGTAGGCCTCCTCACGAAGACGAAGCCCAAGTCCGTCGACTACTCGTTCGGGAACCCTCGATTCGACCAGGAAGGCCGCGTCATAGCGGCCGACTACGGGGCGTTCACGCTCTTCAACGTCTACTTCCCCAACGGCGGAGCCTCCGAGGAGCGGCTCAGGTACAAGCTCGACTTCTACGACTCATTCCTCGAGCACATGGAGGCGCTGCGCTCCGGAGGCAGGAGCCTCATCGTGTGCGGCGACGTCAACACCGCCCACACGGAGCTGGACATAGCGCGCCCGAAGGAGAACGAGCGCCATTCAGGCTTCATGCCGGTGGAGCGGGCCTGGCTCGACAAGCTCCTTTCCAAGGGATACGTCGACACATTCAGGCTGTTCACGAAGGGGGGCGGCCACTACACCTGGTGGGACATGAAGACCCGGGCAAGGGAGAGGGACGTCGGCTGGAGGCTCGACTACTTCCTCGCCACAAGAGACCTCGCGCCGAAGATACGGAAGGCCGGCATACTCAAGGACGTGCAGGGCTCCGACCACTGCCCGGTCACGCTGGAACTGGACGCGTAAACGCCTCCCTAGGCTGGGCGGTCAGCCTCCCCAGGCCCTCCGGGACCCTGTGCGTGTCCGAGCCCCCGAAAGCCATCAGGCCCGCGTCCGAGGCCGCCCTCGCAATCGTGTCCGCCAGCTCCAGCCTGTGCGTCGGAGTATAAGCCTCGATTCCGTCGACGCCGAGGCCCGCCAATGCGGAGAACGCGTCCACCATCCTCCTT
>JBFYKH010000018.1:0-6257 GCA_041306075.1 Candidatus Altarchaeota archaeon | reverse complement strand
TCTGCGGAGGATACCCAAGGCCGCTAACAAGACATGACCCCGCCGAAGCAGACGAAACCAAAACAAACAAAACAAACGCGGCCGCAAAAAGATTCCTCATCGCATCAACACCCACACAAATCAACATGTGAACAATGGATATATAAATCGATATTTCTCGTATTTTAGAAGTATCCCCAGGATATATGAAATCATAAAGATTCCCGGATGATAACGCCCCGATCGGGCATCCGGAAACAAGGCCGGCCCCCGTTGAGTTTATTATAGTGGAACCACCCGGGATAAAAACCATGAGTTAATATATCAAATCCTAAAATACGTAGTCAATAACCTAAACAATATGTCGAGGATTGCGAAGCCGGATTGCGGTGCTAATATGGGCGTGGTTGGATGCCTGCAGGCTACCTTAAACTGGCTGCATTGCAGGTTACCTCAAAGGCGCATACAACTGCTGGCTCTGTTTATCTTTGCTTTGTCTTCAGCTTCTGCGCAGGATTGCGAGGGGGATTTTGTCTCGGATGTCGAAAGGCAGGCTTGCTACGACAGACTCGCCCAGGATTCTGGGGACTACAGGAAATGCTTTGGGGCCCCCTTGGTCGACGGCTGCGTCATTAATCTGGCCGTGGAGACTAGGAATCCCAAGCCGATATTTGACCTGACCCGGGAGGGGGGAGCATCGGTATATGGCCCCCAGGACAGGGACTGGCTGCTCTACTCCTATATACGGCTGTCAAACGATTTCTCACCGCTCGGTGAGATACAGGACAACCGGATGCACGACAACACCCTGATGAAGTCCTTGGAATCCGCCTACGCCCGCACAGGATACGCCCCAAAGACAACCTACTGCGACAGGATGAGGGGCGGCTACGCCTACGATGATTCCATAAACGTAAACATTCCGTTGGAGTCCGAGATAATCGCGGAGAAAAACAGGTGCCAGGCGTATGTTGCGGCGATAAGGCAGATGAAATACGGGAACAACGAATGCGGGGGACAGCTGCCCGCAAGGATAACGATGATTAACGGAAACGAGAGGGAGCGCGCGACGGACGAATGCCAAAGCCTCGTGGACTATGTGCGCAGGGGGATGAAAGAGCGTGTCGGAGATGCTTGGCTTCTGGCAAGGACCGAAATAAACCCCCGAAAAGAGCCGACGCACTTCGAAGTCGGAGTGACCCCAAACTACTTCTCCTCCCCCCGGTTCGACGGCAAATACGAGATTTACACTGTCTCCGAGGAGGCGATAACCTACGCCACACGGGACGTCGACGGCGGGACCGAATACCATAAGGCCGAGTTCACAGCCGCCCTCTCCAAGCCTCCGAAGATGATTTTCCCCGGGGAGAACATCACACTCACGGCCTCCGTCTCCGGCAGCGGCTCCTCCAAAGACGATGCCGGAGGATGCAGCGCAGCCTTAAGGTTCGAATACCGGGTCGCAGGGGCCAAACTCTCCGGCGAAACAAAATACACGATATGCCTCGACTTCAAGCCCAAGACCATAACAAGCCAGTTCACAGCCCCGAAAACACACGGGGGGGAGCTGGCAGTCGACGCTTTCCTATGGAATTGCGGCGCCTGCAACGTCAGATGGGTATACAAAGAATACGGAGGGGAGATGCCGGAAATAGACCCGGGAGACTACGTTGACGACGAATCGTTCACAGGCCTGTTCGAGAAGCCTGAAAAGGCAACCACAACGACGCAACAGGATAAACCCGGGGGCCCGAAGGGGACAGGGCTAACCGGCAGGATAATCGGCCTCGGGCGGTCCATAGCCGGCAAAATCATGAGCTGGCTGCAGGTATAGCGCGTTTTCACCATCAAGTCACCAACAACCCGCCAATCAACATACGGCGGCATCTATGCCGCCGTATGGCTTGAAGGGTCGGTAGGTAGCCAGCACTATTGTGCGACATGAATGTCGCGGTATGCCACCGACTCTTCAATCAACCACTCCGCCAGAAAACGCCCCGACCGAGGATCCGGACATAATGTCAGCCGCCCAGGAGTTTAGTATATTGGATTGGTCTGAGATGATTTAATTTTATAGGGTAGGCTAGTGCATACATGTCAGGTTGCCGAGCCACCTAGCCAACACCCCAATTTTGTGGATAAGACGGCTAGAATCCCATGATTTCGCTTAAGAAACCAGCCGCCACCTCGCTGGCCTTCTGCCCGGCCTTCCCGAGGATGGACTTGTTCTCGTAGGGGATGGTTGTCGAGGTTGTGCTCCTCAGGACTTTCTTCTCGCAGTCTTCCTCGTCGGCGCGGTTTACTATGCCGCCGCACACTTTAGCGTTCCCCGACGATACAGCCACATCCCCGATGCATTGGTTCCTGCTAGTTGGCACCACCCTCCCGCATATGCCCGCATCCTTGCTTGCCTTGGCGGCGTTCATGAGGCATGTGTTCCTTCTTGCTTCCGGGATGTTGTCACATACGCTTTCGTCCCCCGTGGTTTTCACGACGCCCTCGTAGCATTGCTCTTTAACATATCCTGTAAGCCCCCCGCATACGTCGCTTCTCCCGCTGGCCTCAGCTGCATCCACAAGGCATAGCTGCCTGTACCGCCCAGCGTACTCGCACTCCCCGTGATTGCCAGTCACCTTGCCGGTGCAGTAGTGGCCGTACTCTTCGCTCATTCCGAGGCATGCGTTGGGGTTCTTGGTTTTCACTGCGATGTTCAGGTAGCATAAGTCCCTGCTGGGCTCAGACTCGACGTTCTTGCACAAAGCATGGTCGTTTGACTTTTCGGCCAGGGTCTTGAAGCAACCGTCAGCCATATAGCCCCCCTTTTTAGCGTTGGCCGCCTCACGGCACAGGTCGATTCGGTTCAACCGCTGCCCAAGGGTTCCGTAGCAGGTTGCCTTTTTTTCCGGGTCAACAATTTTCGCGCATACGTCAGGGTCCTCTTTTTTAACGCCCACATCCTTGTAGCAGTCCCATTTGCCCTGGCTGCCGCCGGATATCCTGGCCGCCTCGTCGCACAGCCCCAGCCTGCCTGTTTCGCCGCCCACCTCAGCGTAGCAGCCAGCCCTGTTCGCGCTGTCGTCCATGAAGTATTCGTCGCATACCTTCTCATCCCCAACCTCTTTGGCCACGCGCCTGACGCAGTAGTCCACGTCCCTGTCCTTCTCATGCGCAAGACACAAGCCAGGGTCACCCTTACTCAAAGCCTCGGACGTTATCTCGTCGTCAAGGCAGCCGGAAAAGAGGACAACCGCAAAAACGCAGTAAATGAACCCTCGCATGAGGTATTATGAAGCCGGATACGGTATAAAAGGAAACGCACCAGACCAGATAAAAGCCCCGATTGAAACCACCAACACACGACCAAGAAAAAGAGCCAAATAAGAATCCCACTGCGACTCCCCATCCTGCTGGCTCGGACCATCTGCTTGCCGCCTCGGGGCATTTAATGCGCGGTTGAGGGTATTCTCCCGTGGGGCCTTGTACGCCTTCACCGGTACATCGTGGATTGCTGGTGCATCTCCTTGTACCGTTCCTGGCCGAGCTTCATCTTGTCGAGGTTCTCCATGAACCGCTCCTCTATCTCCTTCCCGGCCTTCGTGAGCTCGCCGACGTCGACTTCGACGGACAGGAGCGACTTGAGTATCCCAAGGAGGGATGCGGCGGCCAGCACGTCCGGTATGTAGGAGGTCTCCACCATGAGCGATGTGGCCGGAATCCTGCCGCCGCAGCACTTCATCATCAGGCTGCTCGACATGCCGGTTAGCACGCCCTCCGTCATCTCCTTTACGCCGAGCTCCTTGAGCTTCTTCGCCATCTCCAGGTCGGTGGTCACAGCCATAATCTCGTGCGTCTCCTTGCTCTCCACCCCCGGGACGCTGGCGAGCAGCATGACCTGCCTGGGCTTGATGGACGCGAACCAGTCCGACAGCGCCGTCGTGAAGTCGTGGACCAGGTTCATGGGGATGATGAGCTCCGAGAACAGTATTATGATGTCCCCCTTCGCGTAAATCCGTATCGGGTGCATGGGGACTCCATCGTGGACGACGGCGACCGCGTCCAGCTTCTCGGACTCTATGTGGCCTATCTGCTCGAAGCCGAGGCTCCGTATCAGGTGGTTCGACGCTATGGTGCTCACGTACCCCCTGCTCGGGAAAGCCTCTATCAGGACGGCGTTCTCGGGTATCCTTCCGGTGACGACAATGGTTACTGGCATCGTAGAGTATTTGTCCAGGGAGTATAATAAACTGCCAGTCACAGGAGGGTGACCTTGCCCCCTTCCACCCTCACCCTGCCGCCGGACTTAATCTTCGCTATGTCTATCCTGTCGACGGCCGGGATTTCGGATATGATGCAGCCCACGGCCACTATCGTCTCGCACTCCCTGGTTATCATGGCCTCCGGGGCGTTCCCGAGCTTCGCGAGCTGATAGATGGTGTATGGCCCCACGGTGCTGCCCTTCCCGAACGGGAACACCAGGACCTTCCCCTTCACGGACTGGCCGTTGAGCTCGTTGTCCTTGTCGGTTATCACGCCGGTCTTCGGGTCCACGCCGCCGTAGAACGAGATGGGGTCCTTGGTGACGAGGGCCTCGCCCTCGGCGACCCCGTTGTTGATTACCCTGCCCTTCAGTTCCATGCATTAACCTCCAGTCACGACCAGCTTCCCTATCCTGACCGTGTGCGCGTCCCCGGGCAGCATATGCTCCTCGATTATGAGCCGTGACGCCTGCCCCCACATCCTGATGCCGTCCGCCCACTCCAGGGCGGTCTTCCCGCCGCCGACGTTCTGCTCCGGCACGTAGAACGCGTATGCGGCCTGCGAGGCCCCGACGGCCTCGTAGGGCATGTAGTCCACCATGCCTTCGGACCACAGCTTTTTCAAAGCATCCTTCGCCCAGTCGGGGGAATCCCCGGCTTTCCTTGGCACCTCCTCGGAGCCCACAAGGGTCTTGGACGTCACGATTATCGCCGGGGCATCCGTCACAGTCGTGCTCCTGGCTTTCGACGTCGTCCGCCTCGCGGGCGCAGCCATCGCCTGCGGAAGCTCCCCCGCCCCCCCTTGCGCCTCCCTCGTCACTTCCATGTCCCGCTCACCGCCGCCTGGAGGCACTCCTGGAACGTCCCCAGCCTCACCTGCATCTTGTTTTTTCCGCGGCAGTAGAAGCACGCCTTCGCGCTCGTAGTCGCCACGTTCCTGAACCTGCCCTTCAGGGGCGCCACCACCATGCAGGTGTCGCAGGCGAACTTCCCGCCGGCGTCCTCTATGGCCTTCGTGTAGCCCCTTGAGTCTGAAAGCTGTTTCGTGGGCCTCGCGGTCGCCACCCACAGTTCCACGCCCTCCTTCACCTTCCTGCCCTTCAGGTAGCCTGCGATTTCCGCTATCTCGGCTATGGACGCGTGCGGGCAGCCGAGGGAGACGAACTCTATCGGCCCCGTCTCGTCGTTCAGGGCGGCGTATGCCTCCGTCAGGTCCTTCTGGGAGACCGTAATCTTCTCCTTCGGGGGCTTGTGGGACGCGGCCTCGGGAGTCACGCCCTCCATGTGGAACAGCGCCTTCGAGCCGTATGTGACTACCGAGCCTGAGAAGCTCTTCAGCTCGTCGACCGTCGCCCCCCTGACGCCCCGGATGTAGGGTATCTTCCCCTCCGCCTTCTTGCCGATGAGGTAGCCTAGTGCCCCGTAGTCGGGGAGCGTCTTTACGGATGCCTCCACGTCGAAAGCCAGGTCCGGCTTCCGCTCCGAGTCCAGGTGGAGGCCGTATTCCGGGGTCTTCCCGACCATCGCCGCAGCTATCGCCGACGGTCCGCCCTCCCTGTTCGTCCTGGCGCCTATCGCCGAGTTGACGAAAGTGACTGCGGAGGACTCGCTCCAGGCGACGTGTTCCCCGAAGCGCGGCAGGTTCCCGACGAGGTACGGCGTGCACGTGCAGCAGGTTATGACGCCCATTTTCGCGAACGCCTCGACGACCTGGTTCTGCTTCCCGGCGAACTCGTCGGTTATGCCGAGCTTCCTCCAGTCCTCTAGGTCCATGCCTGCTGGGTTCAGGGTGGTCGTCACCTTCACGGAGCCGTCCAGAGCCAGCTCCGAGAGGTATTCGAGGCCTGCGTCCCCGAGGTTGTCGTAGGATACGCCGGCTATCTGCACGGAGCCTATCGGTATGAGCCGCTTCGCCCCGTATATCTCGCCGAGGGCGACGAGTATCTTCATCGACTTGGCGGCGGCGTTGCCTTCCGAGCCTTTGAGGACTGCCTCCTCGTCACGGGTCAGTTCCATCCTGAG
>JBFYKH010000017.1:0-10602 GCA_041306075.1 Candidatus Altarchaeota archaeon | reverse complement strand
GCAGGCCAGTTCCTCCCCCCCGCTCGTACTGACGGTGATGGTCTCCTCCGCATACCCGCCCTTAACCAGGCGGCCGTAATCTATCGTGCTCGGACCAGCACCGATGCTGACGGCGGAAACGGATGCTGGAAGGACCATCAGGGCGATTAGGAGGGTTAGTGGGCGGCAGTCCATCGTCTTTGTTATTTGTTTTTTCGGTTTAAAGCTGCTAGTCTCTCCGATGGTATTTCCACCAGTATAGGCCGAGCCATGACGCCACCGCAGCTACCAGGATTACGGCCATGAGTGTGAAGTTCACGGGTATGTTGAATTTCGGCTCATAATGCTTCCACGCGGCTATTCTCGCTTCCCGGACGGCAGTGCGTATGCCCGAGTATTCCACCCATATGCGGGTCACGTATTCGCCTTCCGCGGACGGCTGGTATTCGACAGTCATCCTGGCTGTGCGGCCTGGTTCGACGTATTCTCCAGGGCTTTTTTGGGCGGAGATTACGCTGCCGTTCGATATGATGTCGGCCCTTAGGACGGCGTAGACTGGGGCTTCCCCGGTGTTTCTGAAGTCCGCGCTTATGGCGGCTTTTTCGCCGAGCGTCATGTTGGCGTTGGTTATTGTCGCGTCCTCGAGGGCGCCTTCAAGCTTGTAGTATTCGAGCTTGGCGCCTTCGGGGATAAGGTAGAAGGGGTTGTCGCTGGCCCATGCGTTTTCGCCGTCGATGGTGACCGTCACCTCCATGTTGTAGAGGTCGGGCTCCATGCCGGTCGACGGTATGTTGGCGGTTATCGTCTTGCGCTCGAGTGGTTCCACGCTGTCCCGGGACAGCGACGTCGAGGCGTATGTCCTCCCCTTGTCCCTTGAGGTCATGCGCAGGGATATGGTGGGGGTCACGGGCCTTGCCGCGTTGTTCTTCACCTGGACTTCGGTCTTGACGGGCTGTCCGGCGTTGGCGTTGGATACCGTGACGTTCATGACCTTGAACCATCTGCCTTCGGAGCCGGCGACTTCGATCATGGTGTTTATGTAGATGGCGGCGTTGACGTTCACTCCCGTGCCTCCGACGTCGGCCTGGTTCCTTGCCGTGCGGACTTCTATGACGGCGTGGTAGACGCCGTTGGGGACGCCGTCGGGGACCGTCACGGCCACGGGGAAGCGGTGCTGGCCTGAGGCGGGTATGGTGAAAAGCGGGTCTTCGAGGCGTATCCACTCCGACGCCTCGCCGAACGTGGACACGCTGCACCGGAGGCCTTCGTCGGTCGTGCTTGCGGTCAGGTAGCCGGTCTGCGTCTGGCCACGGGCTATGTTCCTGTATTCTAGCTTCGCGGGGCTTACGCCGATGACTGTCGCGTCGGCGGCGGCCGCCATGGCGAGGAGCAGGATGACTGCCGCGGCTGCCCTCATGCCAACCAGCCTCCGGCTGTTAGTGTTCCGTTGCAGCTGCCTGACACCCCTCCGTCGGGTATCCTCAGCTTCCAGTAGACGTTCTTGGTCGAGGGGATGCCGTCGGAGGTCTTCGGCAGGTTGAAGTCGACCTTCAGGGGGTCGCATGTGTCGGCGTTGTTTCCTGTGAGGGCGCACATGCCGCCGCTCGTGTAGTCCAGGCCGGATGATGAGTGGTATTTCACGTTTCCTGCGGGTATGGCGCCGAGCGAGCATGCCATGTCGGTTCCGCTGACGAGCATGTCCTCCTCGGTGTTGCCGAGGTTCTGGACGGAGAGCTGGGTGTCCCAGGTCGTTATCTGGCTGAGGTTCAGCCTGCCTCCCGGGGCTCCCGCGCTGAAGTTGATTGTCTGCGAGGTCAGGTTGACGGCTGCGAGGGAGCTGACGTTCACGTTCCAGGTGACGTTGTATCCGGCCGCGCTGCCGTCGTCGACGGTGACGTTCACGGCCCAGGAGTTCGACGCAGCCGAGTAGTATATCATCCGGAAGTTGCAGCTCACGAGGCCGTCGTATCCGTTGCAGGTGAGGCTGCACGTGTTGTTCCTGTACAGCCGGTTGTTGTTCTCGGGGTCGTTGTGTTCCGCGGCGTCGTCGTCCCATATGACCGCGCCGTAGTAGTTCAGGTCGTCGCACCCGTCTTCGTCCGAGACGGACACGTTGTATTGGACGGTCTTGTAGCCGCCGGCCACGAGTATTATCGGGTTGTCGCCGGTTATCCCGCCGACCACGGGGGGCGCGTTCGACGTGGTTGTGGCGGTCGTGGTGGTCGTCACGCCCTCGACGACGTACAGTGTGACGTTGTTGCTGTCGACGGCTCCGCCCCTGCCGTCCGAAGCCGTGAATACTACGTATTCGGTGCCGTACCAGTTGTTGAGCGGCATTATGTCCACGGTGTGGTCGGAGTCGTGGATGGTTATGAGGATGTTAGGGTGGTCGTTGGACGTCTGGAAGGTGAGCGTGTCCTGGTCCATGTCCCAGAAGTAGTCGTCCAGGTCGTATGCCCCCGAGAGCGTGAGGTTGTTGTACATGGTGATGCTCCTGAGCGTGTAGTTCATCTCCAGCCTGGGCGCGTACGCGGGGTCGCTGGCGTTGGATGAGTAGTATTGCCTGTACGTGGCGGCGCCCGTCTCGTTGCCTACGAGTATCACGCCCCGGTTGTCGGCTGTCGAGCCTATCCAGTGGCTGGCCAGGTCTATGACGTTCCAGTTGACCCAGCCGGCTATCTCGGCCGCCCGGTAGTTCGAGAGCCCCGGCTCCACGGTGAAGACCGCCTCCCCGCCCTCGTAGCTGAGGGTGACGCAGTCCGCGCAGTCCGCGCCGTCCTTGAGTATCCGGACCGCCTGGAAGCTGAGGCTCCGGAGGGTTATGGTGGCGGTCTTGTTGAACGCGGTCATCGACGTCGTGTTCACCTCGACGTAGTTGAACGAGAGGTTCACGTCGCGGTCGAGGTTCAGGTCGTCGACGTTCGTGAAGTCCACGGTCTCCCCGAACACTATGGTCGCGTTTCTCGCGCTGAGGTTGAGCGTGAGGGCCGCCCAGGCGACCTCCCCCTTTATCTGCGAGTAGTTGAAGATGTCGTATGTGTCAGTTATGGAGGGGGGCGTGTTGACGAGCATCAGGTCGAGCCGGCCCGAGGACTCCTCGTACACGTGCGGGTAAGTTCCTGCGCGCACGTTATAGGTCAGGATTACGCCGCTTCCGTCCTCCAGGGGCGCCCTCCTGACGCCGCTGTCGAGGCCGTAGTCCAGGTTGACCGTTGTGTCCCCGGCTTCGGTGTTTTCCGCGAGGCCTGAACCGGACATGCCGTCGACCAGGTAGTCGGAGCCTGAGATGGAGCATGTTAGGCCTGATTTCGCCGTCGCGGCGGCGCATTCCGCGTGCGTGAACACGACCCGGCCGGCGCAGTATGCCGTTACCTGGCCGATGCTGGTCGCGGACGGGCATGCATAGACGCCGTAGCCGAGGGTGTTTCGCACATAGAGGGTGTGGGTCGCGGACACGTTCTCTATCCCGGCGAAGTCCACGACGGTCATGCCGTTTGACGAGTCCACGGTAAATGACGTGAAGTCCGCATCGCCGGTGATGTTGAAGAGGACGAGTACTGTGGCCCCAGCATCCTTTCTGACAGTGAGGTTGCCACCGAATGTTGAGCCGTCCACTAGGGAGTTGTCAGGCTCATAGAAGTCAATGCCCGGAGGCCAAGCGGGCTCTATGACAGAGTATGTAGTCTGGATAGCGGATGCCGAGGACGTAGTCAATGAGAGTAGGATTAGGGCAGCCAACAGTTCAATCGCCTTTATCCGCAGACAGTCCTTTTCCATGGCCTTTCGTAAAACAATGAAAGACTATGGATTATTTGGTGTTTGTTGAATATAAGGGGTTCCGTCTACTCCGCGTTTACGTGACGGGTATCGCGTAGCTTGCGTTTCTTACGAGAACTTCCTGGACGCAGGTGTATTCCGCGCAGTCCTGTATCGCCGAGAGGTTCAGCGCTGAGAGTGCGATGTCCATCGGCCCCTGGGGGGTGTTCACGGAGCATAGGTTCTGGCCGTCCCTGGCGAAACAGAATCTCGCGACCCATTCCTGCGGGGTCATGTATCTTGCGCATACGAGGCCGTTGCACGCCCAGAAGCTGCCGTTCAGTGCCGGGTTGTTCTCGATGGTGGCAGGCGCCGGCTTAACCTTGGGGGCCGGCTTTTCGGCGGCATCGTCCGAGCCGAAGAGCATGAGCGTTACTGCGCCGAGGAGCAGTACGACGAGTACTGCGACCAGTACCATGCCCCAGGGCCTTTCCGCCATCGCATCGACCAATGCCATGAGGAGTATAGGGGAGTACGGATAAAAATATGCTATTATGCCGGGATTGCTGGAGTATTAACATGGGGTTGCGTGCGCTCCGGCCTCAGCCGCTGCTTGAGCCGCCAAGGGAGTCCCGTGGCTGGTGGCTTACGACAGGGGAGGACGTTAAGGCCTTGGACGACGCCTTGGCGGCGGCCAGGAGGGACAGGCACGGCAGGGACGCCGCTGAGCTGGTTTATCACATGCGGGGGCTCGGCGTGCCTGTGGTGAACGCGGACGACGACTACGTCTGGCTGAGGATGGATTATGAGCGGAATCTCGGAGGCAGGGACCCCCATCAGCTGATCTTCGCCGGGGAATGCGCGTACTACGGGAAGGCTGTCGGCCACCCCATAAGTCTGGATGACAGGACGCGTGAGGTGATTGGCAAGTCTATTGACGAGTACGACGAGGCCTACAAGGCAAATCAGGCGAACCCCGGCCTCTTGTTGATGGCTGCCAGGCTGAGCCTGTTGTCCGGGCACATGCCGGGGGCTTATCCCCCGATGCTTCTTGAGTACGGCAGGTCCTCCGGAGACGGGCACTGCATCCTATGGTCTGCGAGACTTCTGAAGGCCGCCGGGAAGGAGGTCGGATTGTCTGTCGAGGACAGGGGGGTCGTCCAGGCGGCTTTGCGCAAGGCCAGGGGCGGGGGCCAGCCGACGATGCTGGCCGCGATGCTGCATTACCTGAGGGAGGTCATGCCTGAGCTTGCGCCGGACGGGTTCGGTGACCCGGTTCCTCCGCTTCGGAGGTTCATCCGGCCCGCTTCTGTTTCCAGGTGAGGACCGGCTGCCTTGCCGCGAGGGTGTTGTCGAGGCGGCCGACGGGGGTCGTCTTCGGCGCGGACTTGACCTGTTCCGGGTTTTCCCTGCATTCGCCGGCTATTTTTATCATCGCGTCGGCGAACGCGTCCAGCGTCGCCTTGCTCTCGGTCTCGGTGGGCTCGACCATGATGGCCTCCTCCACGATGAGGGGAAAGTATATCGTGGGCGAGTGGAATCCGTAGTCGAGCAGGCGTTTGGCGATGTCGAGCGTGTGGACTCCGCTTCCGTGCGCCTGCCTGCGGCCGGACAGCACGAACTCGTGCATGCAAGCGCGGTCGTATGGGAGGTCGAAGTGCCCCTTCAGCTGTTTCATCAGGTAGTTCGCGTTGAGCACGGCGTCTTCGCTCGCCTGCCTGAGTCCGTCGCCGCCGAGGAGCCGGATGTAGCAGTATGCTCGCAGTATGACTGCGAAGCTGCCGTGGAATGCCCTCACGCGGCCGATGGATTTGGCTGTGCCAGGTTCCAGTCGGTACACGCCAGCTTTTTCCGTGATGCGGGGCGCGGGCAGGTAGTCGGCTAGCTTCTTTACGACGCCGACCGGGCCTGAGCCTGGTCCTCCGCCCCCGTGCGGCGTGGCGAAGGTCTTGTGGAGGTTCAGGTGGATGATGTCGTATCCCATGTCCGCGGGCCTTGCGACGCCCATGATGGCGTTCATGTTGGCCCCGTCGTAGTAGACGAGGCCGCCTTTGGCGTGGACTATCTCGGTGATTTCGCATATGTTCTCGTCGAAGAGGCCAATGGTGTTCGGGTTCGTGAGCATGAGGGCTGCGACGTCAGTAGTCATCAGTTCCCCGAGCTCCCGGAGGTCGAGGTTCCCGTCGCCGTCGGATTTGACGGTGACGACCTCGTATCCGCAGTACGCCGCCGAGGCGGGGTTGGTGCCGTGGCTCGAGTCGGCGACGAGTATCCGCTTCCTGTCCTCGCCGATGTCCTTGAAGTATGCCTTCGTTATCATGACGCCGGTGAGTTCCCCGTGGGCTCCGGCCGCGGGCTGGAGGGTGAACGCGTCCATGCCGGTTATCTCGGAGAGGGCCTTTTCGGCCTCCCTGAGGAGTCTGAGGGCGCCTTGGACGGTGTCCTCTGGCTGGAGTGGGTGGATGTCGGCGAACCCTTCCAGTCTCGCCGCGTCCTCGCAGAGCTTCGGGTTGTATTTCATGGTGCATGAGCCTAGGGGGTAGAATCCGCTGTCGAGCCCGAAGTTCATCCGGGAGAGGGCGGTGTAGTGGCGTATGACGTCGACTTCGGCGAGTTCCGGGAGGGCGAGGTTCCGCCTGGCCATGCCGGGGGGTATCCTCGACTTGGCGCCGTGCCTTATCTCTGGCGGCAGGATGCCGGTCCTGCCCGGCGATGACTCCTCAATCAGGGTTTTCATTTCACCGCCTCCGCGAAAGCGTCCATGTCGTCCATCGTGTGCAGTTCGGTCGCGGCTATAAGCAGGCGTTCGTTTCCGACTTTGACCCCGGGAAGTATCCCTGCCTTCCTGGCCTTCTCGTACGTCCCCTCCGGGCATCGGATTAGGAATTCGTTGTAGAACGGCTTGTCGTAGACGAGGCTGAAGCCCTTGTGCTCAAGGAGGCGCTCCGAGAGGTAGACCGCATTCCGGTGCGAGTTCTCCGCGACACGCCTGAAGCCCTCCGGCCCGAGGAGGGCGAGGTATGCGGCCGCGGCGATGCCGCACAGGCTTTGGGCGGTGCATATGTTCGACGTCGCCTTCTCGCGCCTGATGTGCTGTTCACGGGCCTGGAGGGTGAGGACGTAGCCTCTCCGCCCCGCCCCGTCCGCTGTCTCTCCGACGAGGCGGCCGGGAAGGTTCCTCACGTATTTCATGCCGGTCGCGAGGAAGCCGAACGCCGGGCCCCCGTATGAGACGCTGTTGCCGAGGGCCTGGCCTTCCCCAGCCACGATGTCTGCGGCGGGAGGCTTCATGAGGCCGAGGGACGTCGCCTCTATGATGCAGCCGATGAGGACGGCCCCGGCCTGCCTGGTTGTCTCTAGCATGCCGCCGGTGCCCTCTATTATGCCATGATAGTTCGGGGTCTGGACGATGACCGCCGCCGTCTCCTCCGTCGGCTGCATGGCCGATGACGTGCCGTCCTTGGATGGGATGACTGTCAGCCTGAGCCCCCCAGCTCCGCAGTATGTCTTCAAGACCTCCAGGTATTGGGGATGGAGGGTGTCGGACGCCATAATCTCCGTCCGTTTCGTTATGTTGTGCGCCATCACGCAGGCTTCCGCGAGCGCCGTGGAGCCGTCGTACATGGTGGCGTTGCTGACTTCCTGGCCGGTGAGCTCGCACATGAGGCTCTGGTATTCGAAGAGGGCTTGCAGCACGCCCTGGCTGACCTCCGCCTGGTAGGGGGTGTATGCCGTGTAGAATTCGCTCCGGGATATGATGTGGCCTACGGCGGAGGGTATGTAGTGCCGGTAGTATCCGGCGCCGAGGAATGACAGGCCCGTATTGTTTTCTCCGGCGAGCCCGCGCATGTGGGCTTGGGCCTCCTGTTCCGTGAGCCCGGGAGGCAGTTTGAGCGGCTTTCTGAGCCGGACGCATTCCGGGACGTCCTTGAAGAGTTCCGCCTGGCTCTTGAGCCCCAGGCAGCCGAGCATTTCCTTCCGTTCATTCGGGGTTGCCGGGGCGTGGCGCATCTTACTTTTTAGCCCCTGCGTATCTTGCGTAGGATGCCGAGTCCATCAGGTCGTTCAGCTCTGACTTGTCCTCTATCTTCACCTTGAACATCCACCCGTCCGTGTACGGGCTCTTGTTGATGACTTCCGGGGATTCCGAGACCTGGTTGTTGGCTTCGGCGACTTCGCCGCATACTGGGGAGTAGACGTCGGAGACGGACTTCACGGACTCCACCACGGCGGCGCCCTTACCCTTGTTGACGCGGCCGCCGACGGCCGGCAGCTCGGCGAAGACTATGTCTCCGAGCGCATGCTGCGCGAAATCGGTTATTCCGACGACGGCTATGTCTCCTTCGACCCTCACCCACTCGTGTTCCTTGGTGTACTTCAGCTCCTTCGGATAGTCAATGCGAAAATCACCCGGTGAAAGACATTAGGATATGCTGTATTTAAGTCGCGTCCACCTGTTCCGTCCATCAGATGCCGGCGAGGCATTCATCGTTCGTGGGGCATTTCGGCGGGCAGTTGACTCCCTCCGTGCACGGGCAGTCGCTGCATGGAAGCTCGTTGACCTTGGCGCAGCAGCATTCGCCGGTCAGCCCGTCCATGAAGTACGTCTTCACGCACCGGGACGTGCACGTCCGGGGCTGCCCCAGGTAGGCCCGCCCGGCCTCCGAGCAGTCGGCTGAGGAGCCGCCGTCCATCGCCAGCTCCTCGGCACCCTGTGCGGCGCAGAAGCCGGCGCAGTCGGTGGCGCAGCGGCAGTCGCTGCCGCACGCGTGGTATTCCGGGCAGCTGCGGCCCTCCTCGCACTGTTCCCCCTGGTCGAGCACGCCGTCTCCGCATGTGTTGGAGCACTTGCAGTCGCTGCCGCACTTCTGGCCGGAGGGGCAGCTTATGGTCTCGCCGCGCCATAGGTATTCGCCGCCGTAACTGGAGCGCAGACGCCAGGAGTCGCATGACTCGCCGTCCTGGAGCCGTCCGTCGCCGCAGCCGACGCACTTGCAGTTGACGCATGAGAGCCCTTCGGGGCAGGGGTACGCCCGGGCGCCGGCCCAGTTGCTGTATACCGGGTTGTCGGCCAGGTCGCACTCCTCGGCGCCGCCTCCCGGAGCGTTCGGGGTCGAGAGGTAGCCGTCGCCGCAGCGGGGCGTCACCACCCGTGCGGACGTCGTCGTTGTGGAGCGGAGCGTGGAGGTAGTTGTCGACGTCGAGGACGTGGTGGTCGGATACGGCTCTGTGGTCGACGTGGACGTCGTCGAGGGAGGTGTCGTCGTGGTAGGCGGCGTCTCCCCTGCGTCACCGACGTAGTCCTCGTCCGCGCCCGGAGTAGACTGCGACTGCCCGCCGGATATCCCGTCCACGCCGGCGACTATGTCGCCTGAGAGCGCGAGCGTCCCCGCGAGTGCGTTCGTGGAAAGGTCTATGACGTCCGCGAACCCGGCTCCCATGCCAGACGTCATCGCGACGATGCATTTCTGTGGCGGGTCTGTGATGAAATCGACGTATCCGACGTCCCGTCCGGAGGGGACCGCAATCCTCGCCCCGTTGACGTCCATCAGGAGGTCCGTGTCCGCCCGGTAGCCTGCCCTGACCTCGAGGGTCTTCAGGATTCTGCCTGAGGCCGCGTCGACCGCGTCAATCCTGCCCGCACCGGTCGCGCTCACCGGCACGTAGACGGTCTTCCCGTCGTCGGAGAGTAGCATGTCGACTGACTCGGTAAGCCCGCCCTTGAGCGCTGTCGAGTACAGGACTGAGCCGGACGCCGGGTCTATGGCGTCGAGGTACGCTGTGGCGCCGCGCTGGGAGAGGGCGTAAATCCGGGAGCCGTCCCTGGCATGCTGGGAGTCGATGCCCTTCACGACGTCCCCGGAGAGCCTGACGCTCCTGGCGACATTGAGGCCGGCCACGTCTATGATGTCGACGAAGCCTTGGCTGCCCTTAGAGACCGGTATGTAGGCCGTCTTCCCTGAGGGCAGGAGGTAGATGTCGACTCCCTCCCTGAGGGTCCCGGATAGCTCGAGCTTCCTGAGGACGTTCATTGAGCCCGTATCGATTACTGTGAGGAATCCGCGCACCGGAGTCCTGGTCGGCATCAAGAGGACGCCTGTGGGGGCCAGCACTCCGTCCACGTCCTCAGCGAGGAGGCCGTCAATCCTCAGCGCCTTGGCCAGGGCCGCCCCCTGTACGTCGACGAAGTTGACCGACGTCGTCGACAGGACCACCGTGTGGGTGGGCACAATCGCGGTCCTGCCGTTCGTGAGCAGCAGGCAGTCGACGGCGGTCTTGGGCTCCCCAGGCAGGTTCACCTTCCGGGCGGACGGCGGCTTCCCCTTGAGGTCGACTACCTCGAGGAAGCTGTTGGATGCGTCCTGCCTGGTCGGAATGACCGCGTGATTGTTTCCTTGCGTGGCCTGGACGTCTACGTCCGCCACAGGGGCGCCAGCCAGCCGTACGGTATGTGTCACGGTCCGTGACGGAAGGTCGACTATGTCGAGCAATCCTGGGCCCCCGGATGACCCGGAGGGCGCCAGGACGGTCTTCCCGTCGGATAATATTACGGAGTCGAGGCCTGCCACGAGCGAGCCTGCCAGCTTAACGGAGCCGAGGAGGGATGCTCCGGCTACGTCCACCACGTCAAGGCGGCCCGACTTGGAGTCGTAGGTAGGCAGGATGAGGGTCTTCTTGTCGGGGGTGAGTACGGGGTCGACGTCCTCCTTCAGGGACCCGGACAAGACGACGCGGGACGACTTCAACGTGGAGTCTTCCCTCGGTTTGAGCGTAGTCGTGGCCGACGCGCCGGCGGCCGTAGTAGTCGTTGCCTGCGCCTGCGGGATGGTGGTCTGGGTGGCCGACGGCAGGGTCGCAGGCGGCTGC
>JBFYKH010000016.1:0-27226 GCA_041306075.1 Candidatus Altarchaeota archaeon | reverse complement strand
ACCCAGGAGTACGACGTCGTCGCAAAATGCGGCCTGGGCGAGGCGTGTGTCAACGGCGAGGACGAATGCTTCCCGAGCACGTGCTATGACCTGGAGAACGACAGCATGGAGGACGGGGTCGACTGCGGGGGGCACTGTAGGGCCTGCCACTGTTTCAATGGGATGAAGGACGCGGAGCGCGTCGGCTTCGGGGAGGCGGAGGAAGCCGTCGACTGCGGCGGCGAATGCAGGCCCTGTGTATTCGACGATCGGCTCCCATTCGTGAACGTCGTCTCCCCCTCGGACGGCAGGACTTACGGCTCCAGGATGGTCTGGCTCAGGTACATGACGAACAAGGACGGCCTCGTATGCGGATACGACCTCAACGGCGTCTCAAAAGACACGTTATCCCAGGATCGGTACCTGAACGCAGACGAAGGCAGAAACTCATTAAACGTCACATGCACCGACTCCCTGGGCAGGGAGGGTTCGGCCTCGGTGTCGTTCATGGTGCAGCCGCTTGACTCGCAGGCGTGCCAGAAGGACAATGTAACGGCGTCGTACAGAAGCCATTTCGGGATGGCGTCCTTCCACTGGGGGGCGTCCGATTACTACGTCCCACCGACGGTTTGCGACGGACGTGTTTACCACTACATGACCACTCAGAACTTGTCGGGGGACAATCTTCAGGGTCAGGGCGACAGGACTGAAGCCCTTTCGGACGGCGGCTTGGACGACTACCGTTTAGCCACTGTCTCATACCACTGTGTGGAAGGCAGGAGGGTTGCTGCTGGTTACGCCCGCCTCAGGGCCGAAGTCAATGCCTCCAAGAAGGCGTCGATGATGCTATATTTCCGGGAAATACGGCCGCTCGGGCCGAACCGCTGGATCATCCCAGCTGAGCCTGGCAACGTCACTAGATACCTACCAGATATCAGGGAGCGGCTGGCTGCTGCGGAGCGTGCCGCGGACAAGGTGCCTTACACGGGTGGGGGGAGCGTTTCGGCTCTTGAGCCAAACATGACATCACATTGGAGGATTTACCGGCAGGTCGGCGACGGCGTCAGTCCGTACGATTATATGGACCTACCCTATATGCCGCGGGAATCTTCATGCGGCACGGGCTTGAAGTACCAGGAGTTCGATGTGTCCCAATACATTGAGGGCGGCTTCCTGGATTTGAGACTTTCTGTCCGCTCCGAGGGGGCGGAGGCCTTCTTGGGGGTTGTGGAGGCGAAGTTGGCGGTGGATTAGGGTGGACAGCCTATCGCACCTGATGCTCGCGTTCGGCGGCGGCCTCCTCTTCGTGCTGTGGTCTAAGGCGAAGATTAGGCACTACGAGGTCGCGGCGTTCGCGATAGCCTCGACGTTCATTGACGTCGACCACCTGCTGCCGCACTATGGGCTCGCGAACACGCTCCTCCTCCACAACCTGGTGGTGGCCGCGCTACTGTCTGTGGTAACTGCGCTCCTCTTCGGCAGGGCGCGGGGCGCGCTCGCCTCGGTGATGCTCGCCGGCCACCTCCTCTTCGACATGGTCTCCGGACTGTACGGTATACCCCTCCTGTACCCGCTCTCGGAGACGACATACCTGATACCGGAGGCCTGGGAGCTGTGGCTATTCGGGGATCCGAGCTACACGGTCGCCTCCAGGACGGGTATTGCGCTCTCGGCGTACGCAGCCGTCGTCGCGGCCGCGAAGGCCGCGCTCCGGCCTAAGCCTTAGGCTCCCTGCAGTGCATCCCGCGGGAGAAGAACAGGTACCAGAAGGCCATCATCCACGCGGAGAACACAATCCATCCGAGGTGGGCGTGCGCCATCTGCGGCCCCCAGCTCGGGCCGAAGTAGTATATTGCGACGATTATCAGGACTACTCTCGCGAGGTTTACGAGGTACGTCACCGGCAGCCCGATGAGGAAGAACACGTACCCCCTCCTCGTTATCCCCGGCACGAGTATGGCGACCATCAGGAAAGCGAGGACGTAGGCGGTGAGCGACCATATGCCTGTGCAGTCCGGGACTATGCTCACCCTCATATTCGTGCCGTCGGCGGTGAGGAAGGATATGATATTTCCAGACATGCTGGGGGAGAGGCCGAGGGCGGACGCTATCCAGTATATGAGGGTGGTCGTGGGGCCGACGAGGATGTCCATGCCCGACGTCCTAGCGCCGAGTATCTGGTAGCCGAGGACGACGATGATGGGTATGGTCGCCGGCAGGAGGAGCCGCCCGTGCCCCCACACCGCGAAGAAGGCCAGGGATGCGCCTGCCAAAAGGAGGGTGATGTCGTCGAGGCTGAACGGGGGCTTCCCGAGCCCGAGCGGCACGGCCGCGAAGCTGAGGATGCAGGATAGGATGCCGAGGGCTATCGAGGCGGTCTTCGATGAGGGGCTTATCCGCTCGTCGCCCTGCCTGCTCCGGTACAGTATGAGGCCTCCGGTCAGGGCCCAGAGCATGATGAAGTAGTCCGTCATATAGCTTTTCGGGAGGAATGCGACGGCGGCGGCGAGTGTCAGCGCGGAGGCCGCGGCCCAGGCTTTGGCTGTGGCGTACGGGTTCGACTCCATGGCTTAGATTAGGGCTGTGTTGGTTAAAATAAGGCTTTTTTAAAAAAGATGTCCATTGTTCTAGCTTTTATACTTACCTTGCGTATACTAACGAAGAACATTGTTTCATAACGGTGGGTGGATGGCAAAACAAACAATATTTTCGGCGTTAGTAAGCATATTGGTTCTGGCAACTGCAGCGGCAGCGTACTCAGTGGACGGGAGCCTGTCCGACTGGGGCGTCGACCTAGCCCAAGGCCTGTCCGGCACAGAGTCCGCATGGGCCTCATCATCCCCCACAGCTGACTGGATAGTCGAGGACAACATAGACGACAAATGCGTCCCTAACACTGGAATATACGGTAGATGCTACGACTGGACGGGATACAACGCCAAAGGCGTCCACATCGAAGGCACCGGCGCCGCATACTCGCCGTACGCCGAACCAGCCCTCCTGCACGCGGACTCATGGGGCAAATACGACGGCCCCGCAGGCGGCGAAGTATACGACATCGAAGCCTTGTACTTCGACGACATATCCGGGTACGCGTTCTTCGCAATCGTGACATCTATGCCCGAGACAGGCCACACGGACGCGTGGGGCAGGCACACGGACACGGGCGACCTGGCCATAGACCTTGACAACAATCCGGCGACCGGCGATTACGGCTACGAGTACGGTATAAAGACCAGCGGCCCAAACAAGGGGCTGGTCTGCTACATGCCAGCCTGGTCGCTGCCCAATGTCGCGGACGGATTCTCGTCGAGCGCGCCGTCGACGATGGCGTGCAACGGGCCCTCGTCGAAGGTGATGGGTTACGCCCAGCTCGTCTACAAGGACGCAGGCGTCGCGGACCACGGATTCCCTAACTGGGTGATAGAGGTCAAGGTCCCGAAATACATGATAGGCATGCCCGCGAAGGGAGACATAAGCGAGATACACACCACGATAACATGCGGCAACGACGTCATAGAGCTGAAGCCGGTGTCATGGGACTTCCCGGCCCCCGAGTTCCCGTCCGCCGCGGTGCCGTTTATGGCTCTGATTCCGGCCCTCGCCTACGCGGCGTCGAGAAGGCGGGCTTAGGCTCCGGCAACCCGCCTTGGGTATTTTACCCCCCCTGTAGGATATCTACTACCATGGAAAGGACAGGCGTCACCATACACCCGACTGCGGACGTGTCGGAGAAGGCCGTTTTCGGCGAGGGGACCCGTGTCTGGCATCAGGCCCAGGTCAGGGAAGGCGTCAAGGCCGGGCGGAACTGCATCATAGGCAAGAACGTCTACGTGGATTTCGGCGTCGTCATCGGCGACGGCTGCAAGCTCCAGAACAACGTGAACGTCTACCACGGCGTCACATTGGAGGACGATGTCTTCGTCGGCCCGAATTCGACGTTCACCAACGACCTGTACCCTAGGGCGCGCATCTGGGACGAGAGCCGCCTGGTGAAGACGCTCGTGAAGCGGGGGGCCTCCATCGGCGCGCATTCGACCATTGTCGCGGGCGTGACGATAGGGGAGTACGCGACTGTGGGGGCGGGCTCCGTGGTCACTAAAGACGTGCCCGACCACGCCTTAGTCTACGGGAATCCGGCGCGGAGGCACGGCTGGGTGTGCGAGTGCGGGATGAAGCTCGACAAAAATAAGACGTGCGGCTCATGCGGGAAGAAGCTCAAGGTGAAAAGATGATTAACATAGCGAAGCCGTTGATAGGGAAGGAGGAGAAGGAGGCGGTGATGCAGGTACTAGACTCCGGCGTGATAGCGCAGGGCCCGCGGGTGAAGGAGTTCGAGGAGAAGTTCGCGGCGTACGCGGGCGCCAAGTACGGGGTAGCGGTCTCGTCAGGCACCACGGCACTCCACATAGCGCTCCTGGCCAACGGCGTAGGCCCGGGAGACGAGGTCGTTACGACGCCGTTCACTTTCATCGCATCGGCCAACGCAGTCCTGTACTCTGGCGCCAGGCCGGTGTTCGCGGACGTCGGGGAGGATTTTAACCTCGACCCCTCGAAGATTGAGGAGAAGATAACCCCGAAGACGAAGGCGATACTCCCGGTCCACCTGTACGGGCAGCCGGCAGACATGAAGCCGATAATGGAAGTGGCCGAGAAAAAGGGCTTAAGGGTCGTAGAGGACGCCTGCCAGGCCCACGGCGCCGAATACGGCGGGAGAAGGGTCGGCTCGTTCGCGACAGGATGCTTCAGCTTCTACCCCACAAAGAACATGACGACTTCCGAGGGCGGCATGGTCACGACAAACGACCAGGCCGTCTACGACAAGTGCAATCTCCTCAGGGCCCACGGGATGCCGGTGAGGTACCATCATGAGATGCTCGGCTACAACTACAGGCTCACGGACATCGCGGCCGCCATAGGCATCGAGCAGCTGAGGAAGCTGGAAGGCTACAACGAGGCGAGGATTAGGAATGCGCGGCTCCTCACGAAGGGATTGTCCGGGGTGAAGGGCGTCGTAACGCCGAAGGAGTATCCGCTCAGGAGGCACGTCTACCACCAGTATACCATACGGCTTGACGGCTTCCGGCTGTCGAGGGACGAGACGATAGCGGCGCTCAAGGAGCGTGGCGTCGGCTCGATGATATACTATCCGATACCGGTGCACAAGCAGAAGCTGTACCTCGACATGGGGTACGAGGGGAAGTACCCCCTGACAGAGAAATACTCGGATGAGGTCCTGAGCCTGCCGGTGCACCCGTCGGTGACGGAAGCCGACGTGGAGACGATAGTCAAAGCGTTCAGGGAAATCGCATGAAAGAGAAGGTCAGCGTCGTAGGGCTCGGGAAGGCCGGCCTCCCGTTGGCGGCGGTCATAGCGGACAGCGGACACAGCGTCCTTGGAGTCGACGTCAGCCGGAAGGCGGTGGACATGATTAACGCCGGTAAATCCCCCGTGAAGGGGGAGCCGGGGCTCGTCGAGCTTATACGGAAGCACCGGGGGAGGAGGCTGAAGGCGACCGCAGACCCGCCTGAAGGCAGCAGGGCGACCAGGGTGCACATCATAATCGTGCCGCTGCTCATCGACGGGGAAGGCGTTCCGGACTACAAGTTCATAGACGCTGCCACGAGGGGCGTGGCCTCGGGCTTAAAGAAGGGGGACCTTGTGGTCCTGGAGACGTCGGTGCCGGTGGGCACGACGCGGGGGAGGCTCGCGAAGATTCTTGAGGAGGGCAGCGGCCTCAGGGCAGGGAGGGACTTCCGTCTCGCGTATTCGCCGGAGCGCATCATGACCGGGTATTCGGTCAGCCGTTTCAGGGAGTTCCCGAAGGTCGTGGGCGGAATCGACGAGGCCAGCACAGACGACGCGTACAGGTTCTACCGGAGCTTCTGCAAGCATGTGACGAAGGTGTCGAGCGCCGAGTGCGCGGAGCTCGTGAAACTATCGGAGGGCGTCTACCGGGACGTCAGCATCGCGATAGCCAACGAGCTTCTGAGGGTCTCGGAGGCCTACGGCATAGACTTCTGGGAGATGCGGGAGGCAGCCAACCACCAGTACTGCAACATACTCGAGGCGGGCCTCGGGGTCGGCGGGCACTGCATACCCGTGTATCCGAGGTTCGTCATCCGCGGCATGGGGGAGAGGGGACAGGACGCGCCCCTCGCAAGGAGCGCGAGGCAGGTGAACGACGGGATGGCGGCGTACTACGCGGACAAGGTCGTGAAGGCCGCCCCGAAGGGCGGGAAGGTGGCTGTCGTCGGCTTGGCATTCAGGGAGGGGGTGGACGAGACGTTCTACACGCGCTCGAAGCCCTTGATTGCGAAGTTGAAGGAGGCGGGATTCGACGTTTACGGCTTGGACCCGATGCTGCCGCCGGAGCGAATAGGGAGCGAGTTCGGGGTTAAGCCCCATCTGAAAAGGGGCTTCGACGGATTCGACTGCGTGGTGGTCGCGAACAAGAACCGGGAATACCTGCCTGCCTTAAGGAAGGCCGCGAAGAAGATGCCCGTTATCGACTGCAGGAACATTTTTGGGGGCTAGGCTGCCGGCCCATTTGGCTGGCGGTCGGGTGTGTGGCGGTATTCTTTAGCTGCTATGGTCCGGAGGTTGTTTTCTGCCGCTTGGGCGGTGTTTTTATCCTCATTATCACTATACTGATAACATGGATATCGGCATCTTGAACCCGCATGTGGCCAGCATAATCATCTCCGCCCGGGGGGTGGACAGCATCAACGCCATCTCCAAGAGAATCGGCTTGTCATACGGGTGGACGCACAAGTGGGTGAAGGAGTTGGCTGGGTTGGGCGTGTTCCGGGAGACGCGAACGGGATTGTCCTTGAACGCCGACAACCGGTTCTACCGGCGGACCTTGGCCTACATCAGGGAAGGCTTCAGGGGCGACGTGGCCTTCCACTACTCCGTCTTGCCGTTGTTCGGCGCGAAATACTGTTTCACGAAGACGGACGCCGTCTACGTCTGGACCGAGGGGGGATACAACATCTCAAGGTACAGGGGACACTACCCCATTTTCATACGGTTGGCGGAATCTGACTGGGAGACATTCAAGGGATACTGCGGGAAATTAGGCTTGAAGCACGGCCCGGGCGACGGAATCCGCTACATGCCGGAGTTGTCCCGGGACTTCAAGGTGGCATGCCACAAGGGCGTGCCGGTCGACAGCTTGGACGACACCATAGCGTACATGAAGGCGAACATATACAACTTCGAGCCTGCCTTGGAGATGGTGCAGAACGCCTACAAACGGAAGTTGGGCGTGAAGTACGCGGAGTCGGTGTCGAATGTTTCTGACGTTCGTAGTCATCGGAGGATACGGCGTGTCCGCCTACAGGCACAGGTTCTCCGTGGACGCGGACATAGTCGTGTCCCACGGGGACGCCGGGAGATTCGAGGACGCCCTCGAAAAAATAGGGTTCAGGAAGACCGCCTCAAGGGAGCTTGAGAACGTCTACTCGTCGAGGTTCATAAGGTACGAGCGGGAGGAGGACAGGATTAGCGTTGACGTCCTTGTGGGCGGCTTGGGCGTCAGGCAGACGGGGGCGGCGTTCAGCTTCGACACCCTCCTGAAGGACTCCAAACCCAGGAAAATCACGGGAACCTCGGGGGAAGCCACGGCCCTGGTCCCGGGGAAGGAGACCCTCATCGCCATGAAACTGCACTCCGGCAGGCCGACGGACTTGAGGGACGTGGTCGCATTATCCGCGGGGACGGACCCGGAACTCGTGAAACCGTTACTCCTGATGGGGGACCGGAAGCGGATCAAGGGGAACCTGGAGCGGCTGAACTCAATCCTGGACGACAAGGGGTTCATCGACTCCTTCAAGGGAGTCTTCATGGAAAAGAAATACGGCGCCGACATCGAAGCGGCAAGGAGAATCTGCAGGCTGGCTGAAGAACTCTAGTCACTCCGCCTTGTGCATCCTCACAGTTCCGTCGTCGGCTGCTATCGCGAATTCTAAACGTCCGTCCGCGTCGACGTCCGCGACTGCGGGCCTGGTGCGTATCGTGCTGTTCAGGTCTGCCGTCCAGAGGGTTTCGCCGCGGCCGTTGATTATGTAGGCCCTGCCGTCGTCGGATCCGAATATTATCTCGGAGGCGCCGTCCATGTCGAGGTCCGCTAGGGCGGGCGCGGAGCGGACGGGCCCGCTCGTCGTGTACCTGAAGAGCCTGTAGCCGCTCATGTTGACGGCGTACAGGCTCCTGTCGTCCGAGCCGAAGACGGCCTCCATGCTCCCGTCGCCGTCTATGTCGGCGACTGCGGGCGCCGCCTGTACGGGTCCTGCCGCGGTGTAGTTCCAGCGTTGCCTGAGCATCGTCTTCTCGCCCCCCTCCCTCGTGCACACGCCGTTTGAGCAGACCCGCTTTGAGTCTTCGGAGCCCATTGTTCCGTAGGCGAGGCCGTAGAGGCGTCCGTCCCAGCTTGTGGCCAGGATTTCCACGGGCTTCCTCCTGTTCGGCTGGGTGGCCGCCGCCCCGCTTATGTCGCCGTTGCCCTGGTACATCCAGACCTTGTACGGCGGCGTCCTCAGGGCGTACAGGATGTTGTCGTCTGAGCCGACGATGACCTCGTCTCTCCCGTCGCCGTCCAGGTCGGCGGCGGCGGGGTCGGTGGACGGCTTCCCGGTCATGTTGTATGACCAGACTTTCAAGCCGTCGTGGCTGACCGCGGTTATGCTCTTGTCGCCTGAGCCGAAGACGGCCTCGTATTCGGGGGTGTTGTCGACGTCCAGGGCGAGGGGGCTGTGCGCCACCCCGCCGCCGGCATTGTACGTCCACTCCACTGTCCCGTCCCGGCCGATGAGCACGAGTCTCCCGTCGGACGTCCCCGCCAGTATCTCCCTCCTCCCGTCCCGGTCCAGGTCGGCCGCGGACACAGTCTCCACCCTCCCTCCGAGTCCTGCGGTCCACAGTGGGCGCCCGTCGCTGGATACGGCGTAGACCCGCCCGTCCCAGCTGCCGTACACCGTCTCCAGCATGCCGTCTCCGCTGCCGTCCAGGTCGAGGATGACGGGCGACGTGGCCTTCCCCCCCGAGGAGGCGTTCCAGAGGCTCCGGTAGGATGATGCGTTGACGCCCCGCCCCAAGGCGGCCCCCATGTACGGGTATCCTTTGGCTTCGGCAAGGGCCTTGAGGGAGTGGTTGCTGCCGTATCTCTCGTAGCAGCTCCAGCCTGTCGCGTAGCCGCAGGTCGCGTTCCCGGGCTCATGCCGCGAGCAGTCCAGCGTCATCCACGCGTTCTCGGGCGGTATGTCGCCGGTCCCAGTCCCCGTGCATTCGAACAGCATCATGAACGATTTTGATACTGCCTGTTTGCCGGCGCAGCTCCCGTTGCCGAAGACGTAGTCCCTGTATGCGTCGAGTTCCAGGTCCGTTATGCCGGTGGCGTTCCTGCTCCTGCAAGCCCACGTGGAGTTCAGCCTCCCCGCCGGGTAACCCCTCCTCGGGTAGTATTCGCAGGAGAGCCATACCTCGATTCCCCGGGCCCCGCTGCGCATGGCAGTCGAGTAGCCTTCGAGGAGGCCGCGTGGGAACTCTAGTGTAGCATTTTCCCTCTCGGGTCTGCAGGACCAAGTGACCTGGGTGTCGTTGGCAGTGAACCTCTCCGTCCGGCTCTGGTGCCCGGTCCTGTTGAGGCCTCCGCCGGGAATCGTCCATTCCGCCGCCGTCGAGTATACCATGCCTGCGCGGTTGTCGGAGCGGTTGACGTCGACTATGCGGCCGGCTTCGTCGGCGTTCACCTCCACCAGGTGCCTCCCGTATCCGCCGGTGACGTTGAACCTGAACGTCATGTTCTCTCCGGGGTGCAGCGTCATCCTACCCGAGGATGCGTTCGCCCGGTCCACGTAGGCCCTCACCTCGACGTCCGCCGCGACCGAGTCGCCGGCGTTCGTCACCGTCGCCTCCACGGTGGCAGCCTCCCCAGCAGCAGGCACGCGGGGGCTTACTTCTATCGACGCGACCCTGATGTCGGCGCTGCCGCCGTAGGCCTTCACGTATGAGCCTGCCGCCACGTAGAGCGTCCTGTCCGCCGTCTGCGGGGTCTTCCTCACCAGGCCGGAGACGTTAAGTCTATAGAGGGGTGAGCCGTCGGCAGCCCCGTAGGCGTACACGGTCGAGCCTGCGGCGGCGTACAGCGTCCCCGACGCTATCCTTGGCGCCGACTGGGGGCTATCGTTCAACACCGCCGTCCAGGCCGTGTCCCCGGTCTTAGCGGACAGGCAGCTGACCGTCCTGTCGCCCGCAGACACGCAAGCCAAGTCCCCGTATACTGCGGGGGACCCGTATAATGTGCCGTTGAACGTCCTGTTCCAGACGGTCTCCCCCGTGTATTTGTCGAGCGCCGTCACCCTCCTGTCCGACGTAGCGTATATTATAAAATCCCGGTATACTGCCGGCCTCGACTTCGCCTCCCCCCTGAAGTCCCGGCTCCATATGAGGCTGCCGGAGACGTTGGTGAGCGAGTACGCCTTCCTGTTGCCTGCAGGGAAGTATATCCTCCAGCGGTCGAACAGCGGCTCGGAGACGACCGGGGCGCCCGCCCTGTAGCTCCAGAGAAGCTTCCCGGAACCGGCCTTGAGGGCGTACAGTCTCCCGTCGTCGGAGCCGACGTAGACGACGCCGTTGTGCACGACAGGCGACGAGCGGACCATGCCGTCTGACACGAAGCTCCAGACCCCCTGGCCGGTGCTCCTGTCCACCGCATACACGACGCCGTTGTCGCAGCCGTATACCACGAGCCCCCCGTGGAACTCCGGCGTGGAATAGACGCCGGCGGGCGACGTGTGGTTGACTACGAGCCTGCCCGTGGACGCGTTCAGGCCGTATACGCGGCCGACCGTCCTGTTCGGGTTCTCTGGCGAAGGCGACGAGGAACCGAAGAACAAGACGCCCCCGTCGACGGCAAGGTCCGTCGACACAGTGCCCGCGGCCTTGTACTCCCAGGTCAGCCTCGGCTGAGCCGAAACCGACGCGGCGAAGAGCAACGTCAGCGCCAAGGCGAGTAGAGCCTTCATGTTACAATCTCCCCCGGAGGGCATAATAATCCTGCGGGGCCCGGCGGCCTACTGCGCCGCCTGCCCCCCCGCCTTGTTCGCCTTCATGAGCCGTTCGCTGTCTTTAGCGTAGACATAGTAGCCGGCCGCCAGTATCAGGAGTATCAGGAAGTTCCTCGCGTACCAGGCGCCGGTCAGGCCCATGATTTCGCCGGGCCATATGGCGAAGCCGGTCACCCTCGGCGCTTCGGCCGCGGGCTCGCATACCTGGGTCTCGCTGAGCAGGGCCGCGGTCCCCCCGGTCGGCGGGCAGACCAGCCCTGCGGATTCCACGGGATTCCTCTCTGACCCGGTCTCCATGAGCGTTGTCGTCGTCGCCGGCGGCTGCGTCGTCGTGGGCGCAGGCAGCGTCGTCGGCACGGGGAACCTGTCCTCGGTGTCTATCCGGTATTCCCGGTTGGTGACCTGGTAGCCCGGTCCTCCTCCGCCCCCGCCTCCTCCCTTGCCGCATGCTATGCCTTCGTCAACCAGTCCGTCGCAGTCGTCGTCCAGGCCGTTGCATGATTCCTGGGCAGGCAGGACGTCTCCGGCGCACTCCCCCCAGAGGCCGTTAGCGCAGGCCTGGGTTCCGCCCCGGCATATTCCGACGCCCATGGTGTCCGCGGCGCCGTCGTAGCATGATTGCGTCGCCCCGTCGATGCACTCGCATCCCTCGTCCACGGTGCCGTCGCAGTCGTTGTCGAAGCCGTCGCATGTCTCGTTGGACGGCGTCCCGGCCACGGCGTCGCATGCGGCGCCGCCTTCCATGCAGGCCATGTAGCCGGCGCTGGCGCACTGTCCGACGCCGACGGAGCATGAGGCCCCGACGTTGTAGTCCTCGTCAGACTGTCCGTCGCAGTCGTCGTCTAATCCGTTGCATGATTCGTTCGACGGCATGCCGGCCTGGCATGTGTCCTGCGTCTGTCCGCCGACGCACATCAATAGGCCGGTTCTGCCGCAGGCTCCTATGCCGCAGCTGGTCTGGTTGGCGGCGTAGCCGTCGTCGGCGACGCCGTCGCAGTCGTCATCTACTCCATTGCAGTCCGTGTCGTCGCCAGTGGCGTTTCCTAAGACGGCGTTACAAGCCGTCCCGAGGCCGTTGGCCGCGCATACAGTTGTCCCGCCCGCCTGGCATACCCCGTATCCTGCGGTGCAGGCCTGTCCGAGCCCGATGTAATCCTCGTCAATGAGGCCGTCGCAGTCGTTGTCGACTCCGTCGCACAGTTCCACAGAGGCGCCCTGGAGCGGGTCGCAGGTCTGAGCCTGGCCGAACACGCAGTTCTCCACCGTGTGGAAGCAGGCTCCCTGTCCGCATGTGGTTGAGCCTAGGAACTCGTCCGTGTGGCCGTCGCAGTCGTCGTCGACTCCGTTGCAGACTTCGATGGTCGGCGTGACCTCGCCCGCGCACTCGCCCCAGAGGCCGTTCGCGCAGGTCTGTGTTCCGCCGTGGCAGGCTCCGATGCCCTCCGTGCAGCTGCATCCGGTGTAGCATGGCTGCGTCGCGCCGTCGATGCACTCGCATCCCTCGTCCGTGGTGCCGTCGCAGTCGTCGTCGAGGCCGTTGCACGTCTCATTGAGCGGAGAGTCCGGGACGCAGGAGTCCCAGGTCTGCCCGAAGGCGCATGTCAGCTGCCCCGAGCTTTCGCATATTCCAGTCCCGCAGGTTGTCCCCGCCGGGACATAGTTGTTGTCTGCTGTCCCGTCGCAGTCCTCGTCCACGCCGTTGCAGTCGTTGTCGAGGCCTGTCGGCTGTGTGGGCAGGCAGGTGTCCTGCGTCTGCCCTCCTGTGCATATGAGCTGCCCTGCCGCGGCGCATACGCCGGCGCCGCATGATGTCGGCATCGGCTGGTAGTTCTCGTCTGCTGCGCCGTTGCAGTTCTCGTCTACTCCGTTGCAGTCGTCGTCCGCCCCGGTAGGCGCGCCTTCGGCGCACGTGTCCTGGACGCTGCCGCTGACGCACGTGTTCAACCCTAGGCTTGCGCAGACTCCTGTCCCGCACGACGATACGGTCGGGACGTAGTTTTCGTCCGCTGTGCCGCTGCAGTCCTCGTCGACTCCGTTGCAGTCGTCGTCGGCTCCGGTCGGGCTGCCGGGCGTGGCGCTACATTCCGTTGTCAGCCCGTCCTGGCTGCACACGTATGTCCCCGTGGCTTCGCATACTCCGACTCCTACGGTGCATGATTCGCCTTTGTTGGTGAATGCCTCGTCGGCTTGTCCGTCGCAGTCGTTGTCTAGTCCGTCGCAGAGCGTTTCAGTGCCCTGGTATGTTGGAATCAGCGTGTATGCCGGTTCCGTCCATCCGCCCGTTCCGCTGCAGACTTTGGCGCTTCCGGCGCATACTCCCTGCTGCATGTCGGCCGGCGGTGCCGTCAGTCCGTCGTCTATAAGTCCGTTACAGTCGTCGTCGACTCCGTTGCACGTTTCGGTTATTGGTGTGGCCTGTCCGGTGCATGTTCCCCACACGCCGCCCGCGCAGGTTTCCGTCCCGCTCATGCATGCTCCGACTCCGCTTGTGCCCTCCGGGCCGCCGTAGCATGATTGTGTCGCCCCGTCGATGCACTGGCATCCCTCGTTGTTCAGGCCGTCGCAGTCCTCGTCGAGCTGTCCGCCGTCGCAGACTTCGATGCCCGGTGTGCCAGCGACCGCATTGCATTCCGTGCCTAGGCCGTTGGCTACGCACACGTATGCGCCTGAAGCGATGCAGACTCCCTGTCCTGCCGTGCAGCTTTGCCCTAAGTCGGTGAACGTCTCGTCCACTGAGCCGTCGCAGTCGTCGTCGACGCCGTTGCAGGCTTCAGCCGCTGGTGTTCCCGCCTGGCAGGTGTCCTGCGTCTGTCCGGCTACGCATATGAGCTCGCCGACCGCGGCGCACGCCCCGGCACCGCAGCTTGTGCCGGTCGGCGCGTAGTTGTCGTCTGCCGTGCCGCTGCAGTCCTCGTCGAGTCCGTTGCAGTCGTCATCGGCCCCGGTCGGCGCGCCCTCTACGGCGTCGCAGACCGTGTTCAGGCCGTCCTGCGCGCAGACGTATGTTCCGCTCGCCTGGCAGACGCCCTGCCCTGTAGTGCAGCTTTCGCCTTTGTTAGTGAAAGTCTCGTCTATCGAGCCGTCGCAGTCGTCGTCAGCCCCGTTGCAGGATTCCGCCGCTCCCGGGTATGCTGCATCGTTGCCGTCGTCGCAGTCGTTGCCTCCGCATGCGGCGTCCTTGAATCCGTCGCCGTCCAGGTCAGGGCACCTGACGCCGGCGCCCACGACGCACGCGTCGAAGAAGGACTGGACTCCCCTGTCGCGTATCAGGCACGAGAGCGTGTTCTCGCCCGCCGACGCGTCAACCGCGTACGCGTAGGCGTCCCTCGGGTCCTGGGGGGCGCAGTTCTCGTGGACTACGTTCGAGACTATCTCGTTGCCGTTCAGCCGGCAGGAGACGACGTCGTTGTCCACCGTGAAATAGAACGTGTGGTTGGAGTTCTCGGTGCCGTCGAACAGGCACGTCACCGTCCTGTCGGACGGGCTCGGCCACACCGTGTTGTACATGAGGTCGCAGGACGATTTGTCCTCCGAGCCCAAGGGCAGGGTCTCGCTCCACTCGCAAAGGTCGAGCCCGTCGCCGCAGGGCCGCTCGTAGAAGCATTCCTCGGCCCCGGTGCAGTCCTGGTCCTGGCAGTCGGTCTTGCCGTCGCAGTCGTCGTCGACGCCGTTGCCGCATGATTCCGTCGTCGGGATCCCCGCTGTGGCGTCGCAGGCCGTCCCGTTGCCGGCGCACACGTAGACTCCCTCGCCCATGCACGCCCCAACGCCTGCGGTGCAGGCCTCGCCCAGGTTCGGGTAGTCCTCGTCGGCCTGGCCGTCGCAGTCGTTGTCTAGGCCGTCGCAGGACTCCGCCTCCGGAGTCAGCGGGACGCAAGCGTCCCCGTCCTCGATGTCGCAGTAGTAGTGGCTCACGCACTCCCCAAGGCCGCATGTCGGCGGCTCGAATACGTAGCCGGCGTCGATTGTGAGCTCGCAGCCTTTTGAGATGTCGCATACCGCGTCCCTGCAGTCTCCGGGCGCGTCGCAGAGGCCGTCGTCGGCCGCGTGCAGGCAAGAGTCGGAGGCTTCGTCGCAGGAGTCCTCAGTGCACGAGACGCCGTCCGAGCAGTCGGTGGGGCTGCCTTCCAGGCATTCGCCGCCCGAGCACGTCTCGGCTCCGTCGCACCAGAGCCCGTTGTCGCAGTCCACGGGCGTCGTCGCCTCAACTACGCAGGCTCCGTTGCCGCACGTGTAGTCGACGCTGTGGAGCGTCGTGCCTTCGCAGTAGGCGTTGTCGTACTGGCTGCAGTCCTCGTCCTCGAAGCCGCACCTGTACGTGCCCTCGAGGCATACTCCGTGCCTGAGCGTGTCGGCGGAGCATACGGTCTGGCATCTGCCGTCGTCCGGCTGTATGTCGGATATGAGGCAGTGGACTCCGTTGAACTCCTCGGAGCAGCTCCACCCCAACAATCCGCAGTCGTTCATGACGCCGCCTTTGCCGCCGCAGTCCTCGACTATCGACTCGTTGGTGTAATACGCGTCCTCAACGCATCCGCCGGACCCGTAGCAGCTGAAGTCGTGGAACAGCATGTGCCTTGCGTGGGCGTCGGCGTCGCAGTAGTGTGTCCAGTCGTCGTAGCGGTCGAGGCCGTCGCAGAGGCTGTCGCCGTCCTCGTCCTCCCCGCCGTCGCAGTCGTCGTCCAATCCGTTGCAGAGTTCCGCGGCTCCCGGGTGCACTGCCGCGTTCCCGTCGTCGCAGTCGTCCCTCCCGCCCTCGCAGGATTCGAGGCTAGTGTATCCGTCCCCGTCGGCGTCGAATGTGAGTCCCTCGTCGACCTGGCCGTCGCAGTCGTCGTCAAGGCCGTTGCAAATCTCGGGGGCGCCCGGGTGCGCGTCCGGGTCCTGGTCGTCGCAGTCGTCCCTCGTGCCCTGGCACGAGCCGATGCTGGTGTAGCCGTCCCCGTCATCGTCGAACGTGAGGTCCTCGTCCACCTGCCCGTCGCAGTTGTCGTCGAATCCGTTGCACCTCTCCGGCGCCCCGGGGTTGACTGTCCTGTTCTGGTCGTTGCAGTCCGTCCCGTCAGGGCATTCGGCTGTCGGGCCCGCATAGTATCCGTCGCTATCGAGGTCTACGCATGTCGGCTGGTTTATCCTGTAGTTGTCGTTCTTGTCGCCGAAGTTGACGCTGTACTCTCCGCAATCACCGGTTTGCACCCTGTATGCGTTGAAGCAGAATGTGCCGTTGGCGTATGTCTGCGCGTTCCCGGAGGCTACCTGTGCGTCCGGGTCGCATGATGCTCCTCCCCCCTGGCCCGTTATCGCCCAAGCGTATGTCGTTGAACCTGAAAAATCCTTTCCGTTGATGTATACGTTGTCGCCGATGCTGTAGTGGTTTACGTCCTGGGCGCTTCCGCCGCAGTCGTTGAGCGTCGTCCAAATGGCGCCCGCGCCTCCAGAAGTCACGGCATCTACTGTACCAGACAGCAACAAAGCCCATACCCATATGCACGCGGTTTTTTTCATTTTTTGAGCGGTTCCGTTTTATGGCATCCGGCGCATGTTGTATGGTGTGTCGGACAAGAATCTTTTCCCCTGCACCACCCTTTTTTCCCACGCGCGCCGTATATTGCCAATTTACTTGGTTATTCTACGCAGGATGGGTATAAATACTTGTACAATGTTCAATACAAGGCATTTTTGCCAAAAAGCCCCAAAAAACGAAAATATACCTTTACTTTCCCTCAAGGACCTTGATTCTGGACTCAAGCTCAATAAGCCTCTCCTGCTGGTCCCTCGTAATCTCCCTGAAGCTCTCCTCGTCTATCTCCCGCCTATGATACTTGGCTTTCGCCATGTTGACCATCTCCCGGAGCTGGTCCCTCTCGCGCCTCAGCTCCCCGAGGTCCGGCCCCCTGGACTTCTTCCTTGAACTCACCTGGTCGTAGACTATCAGGATGACGACGAGGAGGGCGACCGCTATCACTATGCCGATGCCGTACTTGTCTATTATCGTGTTCTGGTAGCTCGACTCCACGGCCACGTTGAAGTTGACGGGATACACCGCCCCCTCCCTCACATCCTCCGTGGTCCTCTGGTTCGGGTTGCCCACCTCCGTCCTGAGGTAGACGTCGTAATACCTCCCTGCGGAGACGTTGACGCTGTAGAAGCCGTTCCCGTCCGTCCTCCCACCGCCGACAATGTTCCCGTGGTCGTCAGCCGAATACACGTCCACCCGCAGGCCGGGTATGCTGTTGCCGCTGTTGGAGTCCCTGACGTAGCCCTCTATGGTGGCGGTGCCTTCGGCTGCCGCATACGACGCCGACAACAGCACAACAACCGAAACCGCCAAGACGAGCCTCATACGTGGAACTATTACCCAATGGGAAATATAAGCCCTAATAGTCGGCGAGCGACTTCTGCCCTCGGGAGTAATGCCTGTCCTTCTCGCCGGTGAGCGTGGGCCTCCCGTACATGCCGCCCCCGCCGGCCACGTAACGCATCCTCCCGTCCCTGAAGAGCCTTATGACCCTGCCGACCTCGGGGTCGGCGGCCAATACGGCGCCGATATCCTCGTCCACGAGGATGTTTATTTCGGAGCCGAACCTGGCGACCAACGCATCCCACCTGGACTTCACCCGCCTTGCCGTCAACGTCGCGGTGCCGGTGGCGAGTGCTACAGCCTCCGCGAGCGGGATGATGTGCATGTACGGCGGCCTGTGCTCCGGGTGCACGGGCTTCACGGTCTTCGCAAGCTCCCCTATCCTGTCCGCCACCCCCTTCTTTATGATGCCCCTGCACTCCGGGCACCGCCTCCCAAGCTTCAAGGCCTCCCCCCACCTGAACTTGAGGAAGCAGCGGCTGCACGCGGTCACATGATACTTCCCCTCGAGCGGGTTGAGGCCGGCGTTCAGGACGAACCTCCTGCCCGCCTCCCTCCTCACAGCCTTCCTTATCTCGTCGTACGACGCGCAGTCGACCGACAGCCTGTTGAACTCTCTCCCTAGCCTGTGCGGCCAGGGGCTGTGGCAGTCGCTGTTGCTCATGAACGTGAGACGGGAGAGCTCGGGTATCCTGTCGGCCAAACCAGTGTCCGCGGAGAGGCCGAGCTCCAGGAAGTCCACATGCGCGAGGCCGCCGCCGTAGCATTCCCCGAGGCTCCCGTACTCCTTGTAGACGGCGGTCCACGGCGTGAACGCGTGCGCCGGCCCGAGGAGGCCGTCGACCTTGACGACCTCGTCGGCTATCTCGGCCCCGGTCAGGGAGACGTTGGGCCTCCCGTCCGAGTCGATGTTGGCGGAGTGTCTGCCGAGCCTTCCGGCAAGCTCCCCGGCAGCCTCCAGAGAAGGCAGGAGTATCAGATGGTGGACGCGCCTGGCGTCCTCCACCTCCGTCTGGACGATGAACTTCGCAGGCGAGCCATGGGCCGAGTATAGCCCTCCGTCCTCCTTGAGCGTGTCCGCAAGGTGCCTGCGCCAGCCTCCGTGGAGGGCGTCGCCGGTGGCGACGACGTCCAGCCCCTTCAGGGGCGCCTGTGAGGCGAGGAGGGGGACGCTCATCTCCGACGAGACGCCGCCGGAATATCTGCCGTGTATGTGGAAGTCGACGTCGAGCTCTATCATGGCGCGCCTGCCAGCTCCGGCTTCCTCAATGTGACGTTGAACACGAAGGCCTTGTAGACGGCGGGCTCCAGGTCGCTGTGATGCCAGTCCTCGTTCTCCATCATCCCGACGGGTATGACCCTGAACCTGTCGTTTAGCTCCAGGCCGAATAGGCCGGTGACCGGCAGCTGCCCGCCGTCGGCGGCGTCCACCATCGCCCCCCTCCCCGGGTCGTACCTGACGTTCGAGTAAATCCTCCCGTTCTGCCTGTTGAAGAGCCTCCCGTCGTCGCCGTAGCCGATGATGCTGGCGAGCGCGCCCACCGGGATGTCGTAGCCCAGGCCCTGGGTCGTCGCGTACACGTCGCTCCCGTTCCTGAGTAGGGCCTCCAGGTACGCGAGGCTAGCCTCCACCTTCCCGGAGTCCAAGATGTCGTTGCCGCTCGGATGCCCGGTCGCCGCCCTCTTCGCGTAGTACTCATAGTGGACGCTCTCGTCCATCGCGATTATCACCGAGTCCGGCGACGTTATGTTCCCGAGCATCCTTGAGAAGTCGCAGGGGCCGCAGTGCTGCCGCCTGTACTCGAGCACCGGGTAGATGTCGCTCCTCCACACCATCGTCGCCAGGAGTATGAGCACGATTGCGAGCGCCGCCGGCTGACCCCACCTGCCGCCCGCCCAGTCAGCGGCGTAGGCCGCCAGTATCACCGGGACCGCGAGGGCCGGTATCACGAACCTGGGGGAGAGCATGGCGACGTTGCTCAGGTATATGAACATCACCGCGAACCAGACGAGGAGGGCTGTGGCGAGCCTCCTGTTTGAGCGCCAGGCCGCCACGGCGCCCGCCAGGGCGAGGAGCCATCCGAGCTCGCTCAGGGACTTGGTCGAATACTCCAGGGACAGCTTCACGAGCGGCGACCACGGGCTGAAGCCCGCGTCCGCCTCCTGGCTGAAGGACCGTATCGCCCCAAGGAGGGAGTAGCCGGGGTCGTAGTACATGAGCGGCACGTAGGCGAGGACGAACACGGCGGGCGGCAGGAGGACTAGGACCGCCAGGTCCGATGCCACAGCACTCGGCCGCTCCCTCACCTTCAAGGCCAGGTTCTCGCCACTGCGGGCGAGCCTGAAGGGGGGGCCGGACTCCAGATAGTATAATAGTATGTACGCCGGTATGAAGAGGGCGCTCGTCTGCCTCACCGCCACCGTGAACCCCATGCACAGCCCAGCCAGCACCTTCAGCTTAAGCGTCCTTTTGGCCCCCGCCTCCACCGCAAGGTACGCCGACAAGAGGAGGAAGAAGAGCTCTATCCCATGCCCCTTCCCGAACGTCGAAAGCGACAGGTGCACCGGCAGGAACGACAGGATGAGCCCCGCATAGGCCCCCGCCGTCTCATGGCCGCTGACCCGGCGGACGAACAGGTACAGCATCGGCACGCACAGGGCGCCGAACAGGACCGAAATGAACCTCGTCGAATAATCAGCGCTATCAGACCCGAAGAGCCTGAACAACCCGTACCCGGCGGTCATCACGACGGACTCCCCGGGGTACCCGAGGCCCTGCAGGTAACGGAGCCTGTAGTCCCTGTAGAAGTCCTCCGCGGCCCGCGCCTCGATGACGGAGTCCGTGTGCAGGAGGCCGGCGGCCATGAAATAGTACCTTAGGACGAAAGCGAAGGCGAAGAGGACGAGCATCACCCTCCAATCCCTCCCGGCGACCGCAAACACCCTGCCCTTGCCCATCAGCATCCCCAGGCCGCCTGCGGCCGGATTCTTATAGAATTGTCCTCAACCTTAAAATAGCAACCGGATAAGCGAGGATTATCCTCCAGTTGATCTTGGATTTCCCGGCCGCCCTCGGCTTGAAGACGATTGGGACCTCCTTCAGGGTGAACCCAGCCTTCACGCACCTGTACAGCATCTCCGCGCCCACGCTGTAGCCCTCCGACACGAAGCCGTCCAGGTCAACGGCCGCAAGCACCCTCCTCCTGTAGCACTTGTATCCGCCGCTCGAGTCCTTCACCCTGAGGCCTAGGACCAGGCAGTTGAACGCGTTGGCGCACCTGGACAGGACGTGCTGGAGCCTCGCGTCCGTCTCGGTGCCGCCGCCCACGGCATACCTTGAGCCGACCGCGACGTCCGCCTCCGACGCAGCCTCGATGAGCGCGGGGATGTACTTCGGGTCGTGGCTGAAGTCGGCGTCCATCTCCACGACGAGGTCGAAGCCGTTCGCGAGCGCCCACTTGAAGCCCGCCGTCCCCGCCGACGTCCTGCCCCGCACACCTTTCCTGACTATGACGTGGACCCTGGGATTATCCTCCGCCAAAGCCTCCACAATCCTCCCGGTACCGTCCGGGCTGTCGTCGTCGACCACGACGACCTCCATGGCGGGATGCTGCCTCAGCACCTCCTCCACCAGACGCCCGATATTGCCGGCCTCGTTGTAGGTCGGAATCATCGCGACAGGCTTCATCGTACAGAAGAGAATACGCGGAGGGGGTTTAAATCCCAGCGGCGTATATGGTATCTGTGAAGGTCCTCTACCTGAGCGGGGAACCCTATCCGCCGAAGCCGTGCACCAGGAGCCACATAAGCCTGAAGTTCGCGGAGGCTCTCGTCGCGGCGGGGCACGAAGTCACGGTCTCGGCGCCCATGGAGCTCGGCTACGCTGAGCTCGCGCGCGCGGAAGCCGAGCGCGGACTCAGCCTGAGGCCGTATTCCCCGCTGCCTCTGGAGGCCGCGGGGTTCAGGCGCCTATTCTACCGGCTCGCGTACTCGCTCCTGTCGTTCTGGAACGTGGCGCGGCTCGCAGCCCAGGAGCGCTATGACGCGGTCTACGCGGCCGACGTCATGCTCGCGCCCGCCGCCCTCTTCGCCCGGCTTTTGCGCGGCGGCTTCCTGTGCATCGGCGCCCACGACATACTGGCCTCCAGGCTCTACGCCATGGCGATGGTGCCGGCGTTCGCCGCCGACGCGGCGTACCGGCTGGAGCGGACAGTCCCCCGCCTCTTCGACCTCGTCTTCGCGGCGTCCAACCAGTACCGGCTAGAGCTGATAGCGCGGGGATGCCATCCGAGCAGGATACACGTGACCTTCACGGGCGTGGACTCTGATTTCTTCTGCGCCGCCGGCGTGGAGGACGCCTTCGTCGGCGAACTCAAGGAGAAATACGGGATAGCGGAGAAGCTGGTGCTCTGCAACTTCCCCCTCGACATGCAATCCGAGCCTAAGCTCAGGGACATAGTCAAGAAGGTCGCGGCCAAGAGGCGTGACGTCACCTTCGTCGTGTTCGGGCAGGGCAGGAACTACGAGCGCATGAGAAGCCAGCTCGAATCCGTCCAGGCCAGGTTCCCGGGGCCGCTCCCCTGCCGGGACATACCGTCCCACGCGAAGGCCGCGAGCGCGGGCCTCATAATATACGAGACCCTGCCGCAGGGCGACTGCCTGCCGCCGCCGATGATACTGGAGTACCTGTCCGCAGGCCTCCCGGTCGCATCGACAGAGGCCCCGTGCATGCGCGACGTCCTAGGATTCCACGAGTTCCTGAAGGTGTCGAACTCCACCCCGGAGCTCGCAGCCGACGTGGCTGAGCTCGTGGACTCGGGGCGGTCCGAGGCCGCGGCCGCCCTCGTCAGGGAGAAGTTCGACTGGCCGAAGATAACGGCCCCCATGGTCGACGAGCTCGCCAGGCGGGCGGGGAGGATTGCATAGACGATGGAACTGTACGTCTCGGACCGGAGGATTTACGCGCTCGACGACGCACTGACGCCGGAGGGGGCGCAGGATAAGGCGCAGGAGCTGAAGACCAAGGCGTTCGGGATGCTGTCCGGCCTCATCATGGGCGCGAAGCGGGAGGACATAGACGTCACGTACGTCGAGCGCAGGTGGGAGCCGTTCTGGCACATCGCATGCAAGACCCACCTGGAGTACAACCGGCTCCGGGAATACTCGCACAAGGTGGACGACGAAGTCAAGGCCGTCGCGCTCGACGGGAAGACCTACGAGGTCAGGGGAGGCAGGCTCATACTCCACGGGACCGAGGAATGCGTCGAGGACATGCGGAAGGAGCTTTACATAGACGCCGCGACCGGCGAGCCAGGCGGCTTCCACAAGTATACTGAGTCCGCGCGGCGGCAGCTGAAGGAGACCGAGGAGCTGATGGCGGGCGACGACATCGTCGTCCCCGCGAAGGTGAAGGCATCGTACCTGACCAGGAACATGATCGGGCAGATGCTGAAGCCGGTGTCGGCGGACGAGATAACCGCCGAGGAGATAAACATCGAGAAGCTGCACCTCTACTTCAGGCCCCTCTACGCCTTCGAATACCTGTGGAAGACCAAGGGGAAGGCCGCGACCATAGAGTACGACGCCGTCCTCCTGACCTACAAGTCGGGCGGCAAGCCGCTCAGGCAGAAGATGAAGGAGCTCATATCCGAGCCGGAACTATTCGACATAGGCGCCGACGCGGCCGGGCTCATCATCCCCGGCGGGAGCCTCGCCATGAAGGTCGCCAAGCGGGTTATGGCGAAACGGTAAGCGCGCACTATATATAACGCCCCACCCTAATCCCCGGAGATGGCACACAAGAGACAAGCCGCGGCCGCCGCCCTCGGCGTCACCGTCCTCGGCATCCTGACGCTTCTTGCCATCCTGTCGGCGGCATACGCCCTGTCCGCGTCTTCGGAGGCGCCTGCCGCAGCCGAGCCTCCCGCGGCCACGACGACAACGACCGTCCAGGCCGCGCCGGCGGCGGAGCCGCCCACCACGTCCGCCGAACCGGCGACGACATCCACCTCATCGTCCACGACCTCCACAACGTCCTCGTCCACATCCACCACCCTCAGGGCGCGCCTGCCGGACTACACGCCGAAACGGCAGCCGCTCACCCTAGACCCCCCGGCGTCATGCCTCGCCGCCACATAGCCTTTTTCTTGTTTCCCGCCGAATCAATGACATGGGAACGGCAGGCCTCGAGGGGCTCCTGCAGCGGAGGATAAGGGAGCGCGACGAATACCTGTCGGCCTCGATGGCCGAGATAGTCGCGCTCGGCAAGCGGGTGAATCGCGGCGAAGCCACCGTCGAGGAATACAGGCGGAGGGCCGCCGAGGTGGAGGCGAAGACAGGCTCCCTCAACTCGGAAATCGAGGGCATACAGACACAGCTGGGGATATCCCGGAGCGGAAAACACATATCCTACTTGACGCTCGAGGACAAGGGGCCGCCGAGCATCATACCAGGCCTCCTCGCATTGGCCTTCCTCGCGGCGCTCCTTTACGCGGCATCGTACCTGTACCTCCACTCGATGTGCGTCCCGGTCGACATCTCCTACCGGGCGCCAAAGATGATATCCCTGCTTCAGCTCGTGGAGGACAAGTCCCCCACCGACTACCAGATGATATGCGCCCACGTCGACAGGATAGGCTACCTGACGTCAGGGTCCTCAATGGCCTCCGGAAGCGAGCTTTTGATGTCCGACAGCCACCTCGACTACTACCTGGACGACAGGATGACGGCCGGCATACTCGTCCACGAGGCATGCCACAACATGATGCACTCCATAATCGGCGGGTTCGCAGGCCTCGAGGAGAAGGACGTGGAGCGGCCCTGCGAGCGGATGCGCTACCTGTTCCTCCTCAAAAGCGGATACTACCCCGACTACCCGGCGATGCAGGAGGCGCTCGCCATGGAACGCTACGGCCGCGACGACCTCTTCTACACGTCCGGGATACCGTCGGCCCTCCTCCCGTTCCAGAAGGACAAGATATACAAGTACGATGCCAAAGCCGAGCCGTACTGCCTGAAGACGAGGCTGACGGCGTCGGAATCCCAGGGCGGGAAGGGCAGGGGGGTCACAATCACCAACGCCGGCAACACCACAGTCCACTGCGGCTTCATCGAACTCATCTCCGACGGCCTCGAATACCCGCTCGGCTGCGGCGAACTGGAACCTGGCGAATCATACATGACCGGAGCCGACTTCGCGCTGAAGCCGGACGCAAAATACACGGTCCGGGTCTCAGGCTGCAAGGGCAGCGTCGAGCACCTCTAAGACATCCCCCAAAAGGGCGCTGGACGTCTCCCTCGGCCCGGCCCCAGCCCCCGTCAACGTGATGTCCCCGGCCACGTCCGTCTCCACCAGTATCGCGTTCAGGCTCCCGGAGACGTTGAGCGGATGCTCCTGCGGCACAAGCCTCGGACCCACCCTCCTGCCGGCCACGTCGCCGACCAGCTTCACCACGAAGCCGTGCTCCAGGGCGAGCTCCACAGCCTCCGCAGAGACCGAGGATATGCCCTCGACCCTGATGTCCCCAAGCCGCACGTTCCCTCCCATCACGGCGTTCGCGAGTATCACGACCTTCGCGGCCGTGTCCACGCCGTCTATGTCGTAGCCCGGGTCCGGCTCCGCCAGGCCGAGGCTCTGAGCCTCCGCTAGCGCGCTCTGGAAGTCCACCCCCTCCTCAGCCATCTTCGAAAGGATGTAGTTGGTGGTGCCGTTGAGTATCCCGTACACGTTCCTTATGCCGTTGCACTTGAGCTCGTTCAGGCAGGTGTTGACGACCGGTATGGCCCCGCCCACGGTCGCCTCGAACTTCAGCATCACGCCACGCTCCCGGGCCAGCCTCGCAAGCCCGGCGTAATCCAGGACGAGCGGGCTCTTGTTGGACGTGACCACATGCTTCCCGCTCCCGAGGGCCGCCTTGATGTGGCCGAGCCCCGGCTCCCCCGTCTTCACGTTCCCGGGAGTCAGCTCCAACACGATGTCGGCCTCAACGTCCCTTATCACGTCCAGGGTCTTCGCCTTCCCCCAGCGAATCTTACCGTCCATGAGCCTCCCGAGGTCAATCCCCCCCTCGTCCACCACGGAGCCGTCCTTCTCGCAGACGCCGACTACCATGATGTCGTATCCAAGGTCCCTGAGGCGCCCGGCCTTCTCATGAAGCGTGGAGACGAAAGCCTTCCCGATTTTCCCGTATCCGGCGACGACGAGCCTCGCAGACTTCATCACAGCACCTCCTCTATCAGCAGGAAGCGCTTCCTCCCGGCTATCTCCCGGACGCACTCGACGAGCCTGCCGACCCTGTCCTCGTCCACGTTCACCCTCAGGAGCGCCGCGGACTCCAAGCGCGGGTTCTCCATCTTCACGTCCACGTCCCGGACGACCCCGAGCCTGTTTATCCTGTCGATGGTGTCCCGGACGTCCCTGTCGATGACGTGCCCCACAAGTATGAACGAGAGGCTCCTCTTGCTGTAATACCTCCTCCCCTCCACGGTCACGTCGCCGCAGCTTATCCTCCTCTCCTTCAAGGCCGCGAGTATATGGTCGAGCGTCGCCTGGTCGCGCACATAGAAGGCGACGGTCACCCTCACCTCCCCCCTCTGGCGGCTGTGGACGACGTTGATGATGTTGCCCCCGTTCGCCGAGATAGGCTCAAGGACCTTCACGAGCATCCCCGGCACGTCCTTCAGCTCAAGCAATAGTTCGACCCGCATTGTGGCCTATATAGTGTCGGCGGAGGTTAAAACCGCTACCAAACAGCCTATAGCAGGACTCCCCTGGCGTCTTCCGCGTTCCCGACGTTGTCGCCGAGGCTTCCGGCGTCGAATAGTCTGCCCCCCGTGGTGAGCCTCAAGTCCCTTATCCTCGCCGGGTACTCGTTATACGTCAGCCTCGTCCTGAACAGCCTGAGCGGCCTGCTCCTGAAGTCCCAGAAGGAGTGGGAATACGCCTCCACCTCGAAGGAGATGTCCTCAGTCCCGTTTCTGCCCTCGACACGGAACCTGGGAGGCGCCCCCTCCATGCGCGCCACATCCATGTCGGTGAACACATGCATCCCCCGCCCGTCGAAGAAGTATATGTCCCCCCTCAAGCCAATGCCTCCGATATGGGGCTTGTGGTACGTCAGCACTCCACCGTTCCTGAAATGGAACACCCCCCAGTACCACGGCGGCACCGGGGAATTCACGAAGACCCTCTGGAAGTATCCGCTGCCCCCGACCCGCGCGCCGTCGACGACCCCCTCCAGCCCGAGCCGGTTGTGCCTGAGCAGGGAATAGCCAACGTCCCCCACAACATCGTCCCTGAAGTACGTCGGCCTGTTGAACCCGTGCCCCGAGTCGCCGACTAGGCGGAAGCTGAAGCGGTCGCCTATAACCACACTGCAACCCCCGCCGTCCGCCACGAACCTCGTCGGAACGGAGGAACCCGTGGAGAGAGCGCCCCCGCCCAGGGTGAACGGGCACTTCTCCAATAGCAGGTTATGGTGCATAACCTCGCCGTCAAAATACCATGCGGCGACGATGCCCTCGTCGATAATCTTCCCGCTGTCCCTGAACTCGAAGCTCCTGCCGTTGCAGTCCACCGACTTCACGTTCTTCTTAGACCATAATATCATGAGCTGCCGCGGCCGCCCCGGGTCCCTGGGATTGTCGAAGAAGAGGAGCCAGAACCACCAGAGCCAAGCCCCGTACCTCATCGACTCACGGCTTATGTCGAACACCCGCCTCTCAAAGTCCGGCACCTCCCCCGGATTGGCCCAGCCCATCCCCCAATCATTGTGCGGCCGCGAATAAATCACGCGGCTGGAAACGTTTAAATAGCAGA
>JBFYKH010000015.1:0-18529 GCA_041306075.1 Candidatus Altarchaeota archaeon | reverse complement strand
AACCACATGTTCCACATCCGGGCTATGAGGAACTCTATGTGCCGCTGGAAGTATTCTGCAGGGACGTTTGTTATCCCGCCGATGAAGAATATGTTCTCGCCTATCCGGGAGCCGCCGTTCTCCCGCTGGAAGCGCTCCAGATGGTCGCCGTGGAGCTGCGCACCGTCCGGGCCCCTTGGAGACCATTTCCTGAACCCGTGGGGGTAGTATATCTCGGCCCCTCCGTTGCCGTTTTCCTCCTTCTCCCGGGGTTTCCCGTTCATTGGTAACTTACGGGTAAGACGACAATATAAAAAACAGGCTGCGGTTTTCCGTCAAGCTCCCCCTCGCCCGGCTAGAAGCCGTCTCCCGCCCGCTTCTTCCGTTTCCCCGGTTCCCAGTACGCGCTCCCCAGCCTGGCGGAGGAGTGGAATGAGTCGTTGCCGGACTGGTTCGCGGAGTTGAATCGCCTGTCGCTTTCAGACTCCATCGAATCCTTGGAGCGCCTCGCCTTTTTCCGGCCTGATGCGCCGTAGACGTCGGACGCGCTCCAGCTTTCCCCAGCCACCCAAGACCGCCCGTTTATGTATGGCAGAGGGGGATAAAGAACGGGAGAGGATATGGTTTCGTCCGGCCCGGGCGGCGTCCATGCCCGGCTTATTATGTCCCGGATGCAATGGGTAAGGAGGATTATGCTAGGGGATGAGGACCCCGTTTCGTCATGGATAAGGATATGCTTAAACCCCCTAGGAGAATCATTTTAGCGGCTCTGGCGACGCTTTTTTCGGCAGCTGGAGTCCTCTATGTGATGGCCCCCGCCCCAGAGCCGCCCGAGAGCGTCGGTTGCGTGGGCTGCAACGTCGTGGTGATAGTCTTGGACGCCGCGAGGCGGGACCACTTCGGCGCCTACGGGTACCCCCGGAACACGACGCCCAACATCGACAGGCTGGCTGCCGGCTCTTACGTGTTCACGGGCGCCGTCAGCCAGTCCACGTGGACGATGCCATCCGTCGCCTCCCTGTTCACTTCGATGCACCCGAGCAGGCACCGCCTCCTCAGGTGCAACATCCCGGACGAGCGCATCGGCACATGCGACCGGCTGCGGGGGGACATCACGACGTTGGCGGAGGCATTGACCGGGGAAGGCTACGAGTCATACGGCTTCGTTGGCAATCCCGTCACCGGCCGGGAGGTCGGGCTCGGAGACGGGTTCGCGGAGCACTTCAAGGCGTACGACGACGAGGAGCTGGCGGGGAAGGCGAGGATGCGGATAGCGTCGGCGGCGGCATCCAAGAGGAGATTCCTCATATACCTCCACCTCATGGCGCCCCACGACCCGTATGAGCCGCCGGTAAGGTATAGGAGCGCGTATCTGACGGGGGATGAGGAGGCGTTCAACATAAGCGGGAGAAGGTGGGCGGATTTCGTGAGGATGAACCTGACCCCGGGGCAGGTGAGGTATCTCGTCTCCCAGTATGACGGGGAACTGGCGTACGACGACAGCATAGTGGGGGGCGTATTGGACGAGCTGGCGGCCAACGGCCTATCTGACAAAACTGTCGTGGTCTTGACCGCAGATCACGGGGAGGAGTTCTTCGACGACGGCATACTCGGCCACAAGGACAAGCCCTATGGGGCGCTGGTGAACGTGCCGCTCATAGTCCATGTGCCCTCCAGAGGCCCGGGGAGGGTATCGGGTTGGGTGCAGCTGGTCGACGTCTACCCGACCATCCTGGACATCACGGGTGCGAAGGCGCGGCCAGGATTGGACGGCCGGAGCCTGAGGCCGCTGATGGAGGGGGGAGGAGCTGCGTATCCGGCATACAGCGAGATGGAGTGGGACGTCGGAGGCTACCGTGCGAGGAGCATGGCCGTTATGGAGGGGGATTGGAAGCTCATAGCCGACTTCGGCCTGAATGGGACTGTCCTTGAGGGGGCGTCGGAGGGAGGCTTCAACGACTCGTATGTGGCATCCCATACAAGGCTCTATGACGTCGCCGACGACCCTGGCGAGCGTGCGCCGCTCCCAGGGCATGACGGCGTCCGAAGGCGGCTGTTCGACAACCTCGTCTCCCACTATTACATGAGCCTCGGCAGGAGCCTGGGCGAAAGCGGGGGTGCGTCGCTCAACAATGAGACGATAGAGGCTGTCAGGGCGCTGGGCTACGTGAACTGACAAGGAGTTATTCTTTTATTGTCCTGCGGTTTATTGGTAGTATCGGAAGTACTCCAAGATGGTTGAGAAGAGGAAGTTGAGCTCGAAGAGCTTCGAACCGTATCAGCTGGGCAAGCCTGAGGAGCCGTATAAGCCGGCCTATGAGCCTGAAGCCGAAAGTAGCCCGGGAGACGGTATGCCGGCCGGCAGCATCATAGTCTTCGCAGTCGCCTGCCTCCTGGCCCTCGGCCTCGTCGCCGCGGTGGGACTCGGCTATTACTTTATGTCGTCCGCCGAGACGGCCCCGGTGACCGTGAACGTGGCCGGTGTGTCCGGGGCGGAGACAGGCAGCGGGGAGCCGACGTCGACTGCATCGGCTGGAGGGGGAGACGATTCAGCCGACCTTCCGTCGACCACTCTGGAGAGCACCACGTCGACGGTGAAGGCGACTTCGACCACTTACAGGGCTGCCTCCACGACAATGTCTCAGGCTATACCAGGCCTGTCCTGCGGGAGCATCAAGGACGCCAACGGGGCCTCGGACTGCGCTAAGGGGACGTGCCAGACGCCCGGTATGGCATGCCGTTACGTGCCGGGGAGCATCTACACCCAGGGCAGCTGCGGCTGCAGACGCGTATAGCTGCCAGAGTTCAGTTGTTTTCTGGGTTGCCGCCCTTCTTTTTCTTCGGGCCTAATCCTTTAGGCCAGTTCGCCGCGAGCTTCGGCGTCCAGCCCACCTGGGCCTTCGCCTCCGCGGCCTCTTTGCGCCTCCTGGCTTCGTAGTCGCCTACCGCCTCCGCGAAGGATTTGGGGTCCGGCAGGACGGCGCCCGTGGATTCCTCGGAGTATACGTCTATCTTCCCGACGTAGTCATGGTGGGTGCCCGAGTCGCTGTTGTGCTTTACCGCGTACAGGTCCCCGCCCTTCCTCAGCTTCTTCAGTGCCATCGTGTAGTGCCTAAGCGAGCATCGCCGCCGCAATCTCCTTGTATAATTCCTCCGCCTCGGAGAACTTCAGGTACTGCCCCTCGGGGAGTTTCCGGCTCCGCTCCTCGTAGTCGAGGCCGAGCTGGGCGTAACCGTCCATGAAACCCGGAGACTTGCCTTCCGTCCATTTGCCGGAGCATGCGTCGGATGTCATGACCTTCTGCATGGCGAACCTCGCCAAGTCCTCGTCCCTGACGCCGGAGACGGACCATTTGTCGAGGGAACCCTTTAGGTGCCGTGTCAAGGGCTCCAGGGCGGCCTCGCTCTTTTCGACGCGCACGAAACACAGGTATTCTATGAGCCGCGTGGCGGAGAGCTTCACGTCCTCGGCAGCTTCCGACAACGTTGCGATGGGGCCGTACAGCCCCTGCTGATGGACGCCTGCGGCTTCGAGCATGTGCACCCTCGTCTTGTACCTGCCCCTGAACGAGAGTAGGGTGTGGTCGAAAGTCTCCCGCGCCAGCTCGTCAGGGGACTTCGGCGGCGCCTGGGCCGCAGGCTGCTCCGGCAGGTGGTGCTTCTTCCCCCTGCGCCCCTCTTGCCCTGACGCGGGCTTATCTGGGACAATATGCTGCTTAGGCTGCGCTTGAGGCGGAGTCGGAGGCTTCGGCTCGGGAGCCTTGGCCTGGCTTGGAGCCGGCGCGGGCTTGGGTTCCGGAGGCTTCGGAGGCTCCCTGAGGACTATGATCTCAGGCAGGGGGGGCGCTGGGGACGGCTTCGGCGCCTCAACTGCAGCCGGCGCCGGCTTGGTTTCAGGCTGCGCCCCGGCTTGCGCCGCCGGCTCCTCAGACCCTCTCGGAGGAGGCGTAGGCGACGGCTTCAGGGGCTGCAGGGCCGCCTCCAATGTTGCCTTAATCTCGGCGAGCGACGGCTTCTTTTCCCCGGCCGCGACGGGCGAGGGCGGAGCCGGCTCCGTAGAGGGTGTCTTAGCGGCTTCGCCGCCAGGGTCTTTCGCGGATTCTGCGGTTTCCGCCACGGGTGCGGGCCAGGGTTGGGCCTCCGCCTGCGGCTCATCCTGTCCGTGCGCGTAGAGGGCGGCCGGCTTGTCCTTGATTCTAAGCAGTTTTTCCAGGTAGATCCGCTGGCCTGGCAGTATGGGCTCGGGCATGCCGAGGCGCTCCCTGATTTTCCTTGCGAGCGCAGGCTCCTCCGATATCTTCGAGCACATGCGGGAGATTATCTGGTCCGCGGACCGCTCCTTCAGGCCCTCGAAGCCCGGGTCGTCCTTGTGCCTCACACTGTACTCTTCAGCGAACCGTCTGACGGACCAGTCGGTGCGCGCGAAGTATTCCCCGACCACCTGCCTGTCACGCGCTATCAGAGACCGGTCCTTCCAGGTGTGCTTCGGGACCGCGGCCATGAGCTCGTCCCGCTCCCCGGGCTTCAGCCTGGGCATCAGCCGCCTGACCTCATGCTCGCCCATTATCGGTATCTTCACCATCGTCCGCAGGTATTCCCCGGCCGCCTTCCTTGCGAGGGGCCGCTCCAGCAGGGCGTTCAGTATGCCGCCCACCGTCGCCTTCAGGCCGTTGACTGTGAGCCTGTAGGAGTCCGCTGCCTCCTCGTCGCTGAGGTCGCGGCCGAAGAAGTCTTCCGCTAGGAGCCGGTCCCGGTCTAGGCCGTTGGTCTTGTCCGGGGTTTTGCCCGCGGCCTTCGCCTTGATTACAAGGAGCGTGTTCGGCGGGATGAAAGACAGTACCCTCTGCCGGGCTTCTGGAGGCATCCTGTGGAGGGCCCACCTAAGCTCCTCCCGCGTCATGTCCGCTTCCGTCTTCGCCAGGGCTTCTTTCACCCGTTCGAGGCGCTCCATGAGCTCCCGGTCGGAGGCTATCCAGTCCACGGTCTTGAACGCCATCGCCTTCGCGCTCGAGTGGGCGATTTCGGGATTCGTCTTGTCTATGTCCTCGAGTAGCTCCCATCTCCGGTAGACGCGCTCCAGTATCTCTATGCCGTCTCCGGCGCGCGGATGCTTCAGCGAGGATTGGAGCTGGCGCTTCAGCGCCTGCCAGTCGCCGTCTCCCATCTCCCTCAGGACGTAGCGGACCGTGTCGCGCCTCCTCTTCAGCGCGAAGTCCGCCCCTGCCGCCTCCACCTTGGACTCCAGGTCGTCCCCGGGGGCCTGCCTCGTAGTCTCGGGCATATGTTATCAACCGGTAGGACAAGCTTTAATATTCTCTCCCGGGCTAAGTATTCCCCGTAGGATGGCTCTCTGCGTCTATAACACCCTTTCCAGGCGGGTCGAGGATTTCAAGCCCATCGTCGAGGGGGAAGTCCGGGTATACATATGCGGCCTCACGGTGTACGACCACATGCACATCGGGCATGCGAGGACTTACCTCGCCTTCGACGCGATACTCAGGTATCTGGCGTGGAGGGGCTACAAGGTGAGGTACGTGCAGAACGTCACCGACATAGACGACAAGATAATCAGGAGGGCCGGGGAGAGGGGGATAGACCCCCTGACTCTCGCCTCCGAGTTCGCAGGGAAGGCCAGGGAGGACTACAGGCTCCTCGGCCTCGTCGAGGCTGAGGCGTACCCGAAGGTCACGGAGAACATCCCGGGCATCATAGACGCGGTGGGGAAGCTCATCGAGAAAGGCAACGCCTACGCGACCGAACGTGGCGTTTACTTCGACGTGTCCACAGAGCCTGGCTACGGCAGCCTCTCGCACCAGGACACCGATGAGCTCGACCAGCACAGGATAGAGCCGGACCCGGGGAAGCGCAACCCCCTCGACTTCTCCCTGTGGAAGAGGTCGGCGGAGGGCGAGCTCGGCTTCGACAGCCCCTGGGGGAGGGGGCGGCCGGGGTGGCACATCGAGTGCACCGTCATGTCGCAGAAGCACCTCGGCGGCCAGCTCGACATACACGGGGGCGCCCTGGACCTGATTTTCCCGCACCATGAGAACGAGATAGCGCAGAGCGAGTCCTTGACCGGGAAGAGGCCGTTCGTCAGGTACTGGCTGCACACCGGCTTCCTGAACTCCTCTGGCGAGAAGATGAGCAAGAGCCTCGGAAACATCATAGCGGTGCGGGAGTTCCTGAAGACGTACAGCCCGGAGGCGTTCAGGCTCTTCATACAGCAGACCCACTACAGGAGCCCGGTGGACTACAGCAGCGAGAACGTCGGGAACGCGGGGAAGGCCGTGGAGAGGCTGAGGACGTTCATGGCCGAGCTCGAAGCCGCATCCAAGAGGGCTCTCGGGAAGGGGACGGAGGCCAAGGAGGCCGCCCTGAAGCTGAGGGAGGACTTCACCAAGGAGATGGACGACGACTTCAACACCCCGAAGGCGGTCGCAGCCGTCTTCGACGCCGTGAAGAAGGTCAACACCGTGGTGGCGGGAGGGAACGACTCCGGGGAATCGCTGGCTTCCGCCAAGGCCGTGTTCGACGAGTTGCTCGGAGTCTTAGGTTTCAAGTTCGCATCCGCCGTCGAGCTGACGGAAGAGGAGAAGTCGCTCATCGGGGAGCGCGACCAGGCCAGGGCCGCCAAGAACTGGGCCGAAGCAGACAGGCTCAGGAAACTGCTTTCGGACGGGGGCCTCAGGCTCAAGGACAGGGCCGACGGGACCACGGCCGTAGAGAGGGTCTAGGTTCCGTATGGACTGCGTGGTCGTGAGATACGGTGAACTGGCGCTGAAGAAGGGCAACCGTGGCAGGTTCGAGGCCGCGTTGATGCGGAACATCAGGGAGCTTCTCAGGTCGAAGGGCATCGAGTGCAGGGGCGTCAGGAAGGTGTCGGGGAGGGTCATCGTCGAGTCCTCGGACGCGAGGGCTGCGGCCGTCGCGGCCTCCGTCTTCGGGGTGACGTCCGCGAGCCCGGCCGTCAAGGTCAAGCCGGACGTGAAGAGCCTCGGGGAGGCGGCGTGCAGGATGTTCGCGGAGGCCGAGCCGAAACCCAAGTCGTTCAGGATATCCGCCAACAGGCTGGAGAAGGCCGGCGAACACAAGTCGCAGGATATCAACACGATAGTCGGCAGCCAGGTCGTTGAGAAATCCGGCTGCAGGGTGAGCCTCGGGGCTCCGGACCTGGACATATCCTTCGACATAACGGCCAGGGAGGCCTACGCCTACTCGGAGAGGATAGACGGGCCCGGCGGGCTGCCGGTCGGCGCCTCCGGCAAGGTCGCAGTCCTACTCTCTGGCGGCATAGACAGCCCCGTCGCGGCGTGGCTTTGCATGAGACGGGGCCTTGAGGTGACGCTGCTGCACTTCCAGCACGAGGACCAGGTGAGGGAGCCGCCCGCGAAGCTGGCTGCCATAGCGGGGAGGCTCGGGGGATACTGGCCCGGCATTAAGCTCGCGTGCATCCCGGTGAGCGCCCTGGAGAAGAGCATCATAATGAACGTCCCGGCCGATTACAGGATAGTCGTCCTCAGGAGGCTGTTCCACAGGCTCGCGGGCAGGTTCGCCAGGGAAAACCGCCTCGGCGCCGTAGCCACCGGCGACAACGTCGGCCAGGTAGCCTCCCAGACCATAGGGAACATGGCGGTGATATCCAGGGCCGCGGAGGCGCTGTGGCTCAGGCCCCTTGAGTGCTGGAACAAGCAGGAGGTCGTGGATTTGGCGAAGAGGATTGGGACATATGAGCTTTCCATCGGCTGCTACGTCGACTGCTGCAGCTTCCTCGTGGCCAAGCACCCGTCCACGAAGGCGGACCCCTCCAAAGCCGAGAGGTACGAGGCCGCGATACCCAAGGAGGTGTTGGATGAGGCGTACGAAGGCCTGTTCTGGGCCAAGTAGCGGCATGGGGGATGAACGATTCATCAGGTGGTTCGAGGACACTGTCAGGGCCACGGTGAGGGAACACGGGCTCCTGGGCCGGAATGACAAGGTGCTGGTCGCAGTCTCAGGCGGGAAGGATTCCACGACGGCGCTGTATCTGCTCCACAGGTTCGGCTACGACGTCGAAGGGCTGATAATAGACCAGCTCCTCGGCGAACACTCCAAGAGGAACCTCGGGAACATCAGGGGCTTCTGCGCCGAAAATGGCATCAGGCTGCACGTGGTCCATATGAGGGACGTCTACGGGTGCTCCGTCTGCTACATGAAGTCCGTGCTGGAAGGGAGGGGAATCAAGATGAACTCCTGCACGATATGCGGCGTCGTCAGGAGGAACATACTCAACAGGAAGGCCAGGGAGCTTTCCGCCAACAAGCTCGTGACAGGCCACAACCTCGACGACGAGGTCCAGACCCTGGTTATGAACTACATCAGGGGCGACATGGCTTGTCTTGCGAGGACAGGCCCCATGACCGGCGTCAAGGCGGACAGACGGTTCGTCCAGCGGGTGAAGCCGCTGTACTTCTGCCTCGAGTCCGATGTCAAGAGGTATTCCATGCTTATGGGGTTCCCGGTCGTCTACGACCCCTGCCCGTGCTCCCTCGACTCCTACAGGACGGAGTTAAAGAGGCACCTGAACAGGCTCGAGGATGAGCGCCCCGGCACCAAAAGGGCCATGATGAACGGCTTCCTGGACGCTATGGGGCCCCTGAGGGCGGCTTACAGGGGCAAACGCATAGGGACGTGCCCTGCCTGCGGGGAGCCTTCGTCCGGGGGCGTCTGCAGGACGTGCAGCCTCGTGGGCATGGTCGCAGGCGCAAAGGAGTGCGCGGCATAGGCCGGTGTCGTGGAGGTTACCGGCGCGTATAAATAGCAGGATTGGGATATACGGTTGTTGGACGCCATGGAAAGGATTTACTTTGACAATGCGGCGACGACGCGCGTCGCCCCGGAGGTCGTGGACGCCATGACGCCGTACTTCGGCGAGATGTACGGCAACCCCTCGTCCCTCCACGCATTGGGGACGGAGGCCAAGGAGGCCCTCGAGGACGCGAGGACTAGGCTTGCGCGGAGGATTAACGCGACCGCGCGGGAGCTCATATTCACGTCCGGGGGGACCGAAGCCAACAACCTCGCCATAAAGGGCGCGGCCTATGAGAACAGGGCCAAGGGCAAGCACATAATAACCTCGAGGATAGAGCACAGTTCGGTGCTGAACACGCTCTCCTGGCTGCAGAAGCAGGGTTATGAGATAACACAGCTGCCGGTCGACGGATACGGGCTTGTCAGGGCGGAGGACCTTGCGGGGGCGATACGGAGGGACACCGTGCTCGTCACCATAGGCCACGCGAACAACGAGATAGGCACGGTGCAGGACATCCGGGAGCTTGGGAGGATAACCAGGGAGAATGGAGTCCTCTTCCACACGGACGCATGCCAGTCGTTCACGAAGGAGGCCATAGACGCCAGATCCATGGACATGGCCACCATAAACGCGCACAAGATAAACGGCCCCAAGGGCGTCGGCGCACTGTACATCAGGGCGGGCGTTAGGATTGCGCCGCAGGAGCACGGCGGCCCCCACGAGTACAACATGCGCGGCGGCACAGAGAACGTCCCAGGCGCCGTCGGCTTCGCCAAAGCCGCCGAGATTACGACTGAAAAGGAGATTGCGCACATGAGGGGGCTCCGGGACATGCTCATCAAGGGCATAGGCGGGACGGTGGGGAGCTCCAGGCTGAACGGGCACCCGGAGAGGAGGCTGTGCAACAACGTCAACCACGTCTTTGCGGGCATAGAGGGCGAATCCCTCCTCTTGAGGCTCGACGCCAGGGGCCTGATGGGCTCCACTGGCTCGGCGTGCTCTTCGCAGAGCCTTGAGCCGAGCCACGTCCTCCTCGCGATAGGCCTCAAGCCGGAGGATGCGCACGGGAGCCTGAGGCTCACGGTGGGAAGATACAACCGCGAGGACGAGGCGAAGGCCGCGGTCGATGCGGTGAGGGAGGAGGTCGAGGGGCTCAGGAGGATTAGCCCGACCTGGAGGAAGTGAAATGTACAGCAAGGAAGTGATGGACCATTTCATGAACCCGAGGAACGTCGGCGAGATAAAGGAAGCGGACGCCGTCGGCGAGGCAGGGAACACGAGGTGCGGCGACCTGATGTGGGTCTACCTTAGGGTCGGAAAGGGCGCGGACGGGGCGGAGTCGATAGACGACATCAAGTTCAAGACGCTCGGCTGCGCGGCAGCTATCGCGACGAGCAGCAAGGCCACCGAGCTTGCGAAGGGGAAGAGCCTGGAGGACGCCCTCGCCATCACCAACGGCGACATAGCGGCCTCCCTGGGGGGCCTGCCGCCGGTGAAGATGCACTGTTCCGTATTGGCCGCCGACGCCATAAAGGAGGCCGTCTACGATTATTACAGGAAGCACGGCAGGCCGGTCAGCGAGCAGCTTGAGAGCGACCACAAGAGGATCAGCGCAGACAGGACGGCGGCCGAGGAGCACTGCCACGTCTAAAGCCGTGAGCGTATTATGTTCGTGTAGCCGTACGGCTTCTTCTCTATGACTCCGGCAGCCTCCAGTTTGGCCACGATGCGCGAGACCTTCATCTTGTATACGCCGGAGCCGTCGACGAGCTCCTTCTGGGTGACCGACTTTTTCGAGTGTATGAGCCTGAGGATGTCTCGCTCTTCCTGCGGGAGGATTGCTAGCGTCTTCTCAAGCTGCATGTCGGATATCCGCCCGCGGACGAGGAAGGCGGCTATCGCGCCCGCTGCGAAGAACTCTATCGCGAGCAGGTACAGGGACAGCTCCAGGGGGTGCTCGATGACCAGCACGTGGAAGCTGTTCAGGAGCGACAGGGATATCCCGAACATGAAGAGCACCGACACGACGACGATGATGCGCTCCTCGGAGAGGCCGGGCAGCCGGGTCAGGGCCTGGGCCGAGGGGTGGAGCGAGCGTATCTTGGGCACTACGCGGGTTACGCCGTCCTCGTCTTTGCGCGACACCAGCCCCTCGGACTCTAGGGATGCGAGCACGCGCGACACCGTCGCCTTCGGGAGCCCGGTTTCAGAGACGACCTCCGCCTGTGAGATGGGCCCCCGTTTGAACAGGACCCTGACGACCGCGGCCTCGCCCGCAGGCAGGATTTTCACGACCTTTTCGAACTGGATGACGTTTATCCCCCACTGGAACACTATGGAGACGAATGAGCCGAGGATGAAGGAGGATATGGATATCAGCGGGACGAAGAGGTTGGCTACGGGGCCGTATATATCCGCTATGTGTAGGTGGTGGTCTACCGAGGTGTACAGGGTAATCGCCGTCAACCCTATGAAAAACGCCCCTAAAACGCGCTTATCGATCATTTTTACAGGTAACACTTTATGAAACAGCGGAATATAAGCGTAACACAAAAACATTAGTCCTGTAACAGCCATTGTGATAGCCAAGGTGAAGGAAATGAATGAGATGAAGCTCAAGGTGGAGGGGATGCACTGCGGAAGCTGCGAAGCCCTGGTAAAGGACGAGCTGGGGGAGATGGCGGGCGTGAAGGCCGTTGAGGCAAGCCACGCCGACGGGACCGTGGTTGTACGGTATGAGGGGCAGCTTGACCCGGGGAGGGTGAAGGCTGCGATAGAGGAGCTCGGATACAGGGTGAATCAGTGAAAAAAACGAAGTCCGACAAGTTCGAAGTCAAGGGGATGGTGTGCGCAAGCTGCGAGAAGATAATAGCCAGGCAGGCGCTGAAGCTCCCCGGAGTCAAACACGTCAAAGCCGACCACGTCAGCGGACTGTGCGAGGTCGTCTACGACCCGGACAGGACGACCTACGCGGAAATCATAGCTGCCGTCGAAGATAAGGGCTACGTCTGCGCCAGAGGCGGCGGAAAGTCGAGCGCCGCCGAGACCGCGCTCGTAATCGCGCTAATAGCCGCGCTCGCATACGCATACACCGCCCTGGCCCCGTACATCGGAGCCTACGCCCCGTCCATAGGGGAGGACGTCTCGATACCGCTTTTGTTCATAATAGGCCTGTTCACAGGCTTCCACTGCATAGCCATGTGCGGCGGATTAGTCGTGAGCTACACCGCGAAGGCCGCCTCGGAGGGGAGGGCGGACTACGCGTCGCACATGAAATACGGCCTCGCCAAGACCGTCTCCTACGCGTTCTTCGGCGCCGTGTTCGGCCTCATAGGCTCGTACATCACATTCACCCCGGCCATGAGGGGGTTCGCAGCGGTGTTCGCCGGACTCTTCCTGGCGCTCTTCGGCCTGAACATGCTGGGGTACCTCGGCTGGGCGAGGAGGCTGCGGTTCAAGGCCCCTAGGTTCATGGATGCATGGCTTCTGAGGAGGCTGCACGCAAGCGGAAGCCCGGCGGCGATAGGCCTACTGAACGGCCTCATGATAGCATGCGGGCCGCTGCAGGCTGTATACCTGCTCGCAGCATCCACCGGCAGCCCGTACACGGGCGCCGCATACCTGGCCGCGTTCGGCCTCGGCACACTGCCGCTGCTGCTGGGATTCGGGGCGTTCGCCTCCAGGCTCAGCCTCAAGATGACAAGCAGGATATTGAAGTACTCCGGAGTGGTCGTGCTGCTCCTGGGGCTGGTGATGGTGAACAGGGGGATAGCGCTGAGCGGCATAAGCCTCGACATTCCGCAGGCCGCCCAGGGCGGTCAGGGACCGTCCCAGGGCACGGTCGAACTGGACGGCGACGGCTACCAGGTCATCAGGATGAACGTCACAGCCTACGGATGGCAGCCGGACACGTTCGTGCTGAAGACGGGAGTCCCCGTCAGGTGGGTTATAGACGGGCAGCAGCTGACGAGCTGCAACAACGCCATACAGGTGCCGAAGTACGGCCTCGAATTCGACGTGAAGAGGGGCCTCCAGACTATAGAGTTCACGCCGAAAGATGCGGGGACTGTGCCATGGAGTTGCTGGATGGGCATGATACCCGGCACGTTCCAAGTCAAAGACGACGCGGCGGTCTCGGGGGAAGGAGCGGCCGTGAAGGCCGCGGCTGAAGCCCCGTCCGTGGAGTTGGTCAAGCCGGGCCCGACCACGACGAGCTTAAGGCAGGTGAAGCCGCCTGAGAAGACGCAGCCGGCGGCCAAGAACGTGGTGGAGGCGGACGATTCAGGCTACCAGGCGATACGCATGAACGTCACGTACGGCGGCTTCAGCCCGAACAAGTTCGTCCTCGAGAAGGGCGTCCCGGTGAAGTGGGTCATAGACGGACAAGAGCTGACGGGATGCAACAACGCCATCAAGGTGCCGTCCCTGGGGCTGAGCTTCAAGGTGAAGCAGGGCCTCCAGACCATAGAGTTCACGCCGACGGAGGAGGGGAACGTGCAGTGGAGCTGCTGGATGGGGATGCTGAAGGGCGTCTTCGTCGTCAAGGCCGACACATCGGGCAGCTATCAGGCCGCGCTCGACAGCGTCCAGGTGCCATCTGGCGGAAGCTGCGGTATGGGCTCGGGCTGCGGATGCGGGATGATGGGGGGATACTGAGGAGGATTACATGAAACATGCCGAAAATGCTAGGGGGGGGAGAGGCAAAGCGAGTGCTGAGCCATCAGCCGGGGCGGGCCATGGCACGAAGCTCTTATTGGCCGCCATCCTGGTGGCAGGGGTCGCCGGGGGAGTATACGTCGTCCAGGCGGCGGTGGCGGACGGCCAGTCTGGCGGCGCCCAAGCGGGCGCGCCCTTGAACGGCGACGGCGACATTGTGACCGTGCCGCTGTCGGATTTAAGCGCGCAGGCGAAGAAGTACACAACGGTCTTGGACGGCAGGGAGATAAGGTACCTGGCTGTCAGGGGAAGCGACGGCAGACCAAGGGCGGCGTTTGACGGATGCGACGTCTGCGGGGGCTCGTCGGGCTTCAGGCAGGAGGGAGGGGACCTGGTGTGCAACAAGTGCGGGAAACGCTTCAGGATGGATGACCTTGGCGCGAAGAACCTGCTCCAAGGAGGATGCATGCCGGCAGACCTGCCCTTTGCGGTCGCCGACGGCAATGTGGTGATACGGAAGGCGGACCTATCCTCGGGAGCGAGGCTGTTCTGAAAGATGAAAAAAGTCAACCTTAAGATTACGGGAATGCACTGCGCGAGCTGCTCGGCTCTCGTGACGAGAGGCCTCTCCAAGACGGAGGGCGTCTTGAGCGCGAACGTGAACCTGTCCACCGAGAAGGCGCACGTGGAATACGACGAGGGGAGGGCGGACGTCCAGAGGCTCATCGACGCCGTCAGGAAGAAGGGCTACGGCGCAGCGGTGTCCACGGAGGCGGACAAGACCGTCGAGGAGCTGGACAAGAAGCGCGAGATAGAGGGGCTGAGGCTGCTGCTCTCGTTCAGCATAGTGCTGGCCGTGCCGGCCTTCCTCCTGGGCATGATATTCATGGAGTTCCCGTACAGGCTGTACCTCCTGTTCCTCCTGTCCACGCCGATACAGTTCATCGCCGGCGCCAGGTTCTACAGCGGCGCATGGGCGGCCCTCAGGAACAGGACCAGCAACATGGACACGCTGATAGTGGTAGGCACCACCGCAGCCTACGCGTACAGCGTGTGGGTGATGCTAGCGAAGCCGATGGCGGACCAGTACTTCGAGACCGCCGCCGTCCTCATAACCTTCGTCCTTGCCGGGAAATACCTGGAGGCGAGCGCGAAGGGCAAGACAGGCGAGGCCATAAGGAAGCTGATGGACCTGAGGCCGAAGACCGCGACGGTCGTGAGGGACGGCAGGGAGGCCGTGATATCCGTCGACGAGGTCAGGGCGGGCGACATCGTAGTCGTCAAGCCCGGGGAGAAGATTCCGGTGGACGGGGTCATAACGTCGGGGTCGACGAGCGTGGACGAGTCCATGATAACCGGGGAGAGCATGCCGGTGGAGAAGACCGTGGGGAGCAACGTGATAGGCTCCACCATAAACAAGCACGGCGGCTTCCAGTTCAAGGCGACGAAGGTCGGCGCAGACACAACGCTCGCACAGATAATACGGCTCGTGGAGGACGCGCAGGGCTCCCGGGCGCCGATACAGAGGTTCGCGGACGTCGTCTCTAGCTGGTTCGTGCCAAGCGTAATCGCCATAGCGCTCGTATCGTTCGGCTTCTGGTACCTGGCGGCAGGCAAGACGTTCGCCTTCGCCCTCACCATAGCCGTCTCGGTGCTCGTGATATCCTGCCCGTGCGCGCTCGGCCTGGCGACGCCGACTGCTATAATGGTCGGGGTAGGCAAAGGCGCAGTCAACGGGATACTCATAAAGAGCGGCGAGGCCCTGGAGTCGGCGCACAGGCTGGACGCGGTGATATTCGACAAGACCGGGACGTTGACGTCCGGGAAGCCGGCGGTGACGGACTTCAATGCCGTCGGGACTTTCGACGAGGCCGAGGCCGTGAAGCTCATGGCAGGGATAGAGAAGGGGTCGGAGCACCCGCTCGCGGACGCGGTCCTGGAGTACGCGAAAGCCAGGGGCCTTGAGCCTGGGCGCGCCATCGGATTCCAGGCCGTGCCCGGCCAGGGCGTGAAGGGCATGGTGGACGGCAGGCTCGTCCTCCTCGGCAACAGGCGGCTGATGGAGGCCAACGGCGTCGACGTGAAGGGGCAGGAGACCCTCCTGCAGAGGCTGGAGGACGAGGGCAAGACCGCCGTCGTCCTGGGAGTGGACGGCGGTACTGCGGCGGTGGCGGCGATAGCCGACACCGTGAAGGAGTCCTCGGTCGAGGCCGTCTCCAGTCTTAAGGAGATGGGCGTCAGCGTCTACATGATAACGGGCGACAACCGGAGGACTGCGAGCGCGGTCGGGAAGAGGCTCGGCATAGACAACGTCTTCGCCGAGGTGATGCCACAGGACAAGGCAGGGTACGTGAAGAAGCTCCAGTCCGAGGGCAAGAGGGTCGGGATGGTCGGCGACGGCATAAACGACGCCCCCGCGCTCGCGCAGGCGGACGTGGGCATAGCCATGGCCTCCGGAACCGACGTCGCCATGGAGTCAGGGAGCATAGTGCTTATGAGGAACAACCCCGTCGACGTGGCCAGGGCGGTCGTCTTGAGCAGGCAGACTATGGCGAAGATACGCCAGAACATGTTCTGGGCGCTGTTCTACAACACCGTCGGCATACCGGTCGCGGCGGGGGCCCTTTACCCGTTCACGGGATGGCTCCTGTCCCCGATAATAGCCGGGGCCGCGATGGCCTTGAGCTCGGTGTCGGTCGTGACGAACTCGCTCTTATTGAAGTACAGGAGGTTGGGGTAAAATGGAAGGGAACAGCGTGTTAAGGGAGAATCTCAGGCAGGTGTTGTTCACCCTGCTCGTCATCGCAGCCGGGACCGCCGCCCTGTATGAGGGGGGCTACTTCGCGAAAGGCCAGGCGGCAAGCCCGATGATATTCGCCGACATGGGGATTAAGGTCGTTTTCGCGGACGGGCAGCCGAAACTCATCGCATACGTGCCGGCGGGCAGGCTTGAGTCATTGCCCGCGATGATGGGGGAGCCCGTGCCGGAGGAAGGGTCCATGGTCCTCGGATATGAGGAGGCCAGGGAGATGGCGGAGAACAACAACATAAGCGCGTCCCAGGCCCTATGGGGCTACGGGGTGGACGAGGAGTTCCTCGGCGGAAGGACGCAGGTGACCGGCACCCTCAAGAGGACGGGCACCCTCATGGACATGATGCACATACTCCCGAAGGGCAGGTTCGACTCTATACAGCCCGCGGAGACGATAGACGTGAAGTTCACGGACGAGAAGATGCCGAAGTTCTTCTACTACGTCAGGCCGGACGGCACGAACATGCCACAGGGCATCAGGTTCGCCATGGGCGGGATGCTGGACTACGAGCGGCTCAGGAACGAGAAGACCGTGGTCGGCCTGGACATCCTAGGCCTCGACCTCCACATACGCCAGAACAGGACCTACCTGCCGCTCATACTCGGCTCCGACGAGGCGAAGATGATGATGGACGAGGGCTTGTTCGCCAAGACCGGAGACAGGATGGAGGGCTTCTTCGGCAGGGACGTCGTCATAGCCGGCGTCCTGGAGCCGACCGGCACCGTATTGGACATGCTCCATTACATGCCCGGGGAGTGATGTGCCGGGCCGGGAAGGTTCTTAAACCAGACCGCATATCATTACCCGTATAGGGGATGCGCTTGAGGAAGGCTGCACTTGTCACCGGAGGCGCCAAGAGGATTGGCGCGGCGATAGCCTTGTACCTGGCCGGGAGAGGCTACGACATAGCGCTGCACTACAACACCTCCGGACTCCAGGCGAAGGAGACCGCCCGCCTGGTGCGGGCGGAGGGCGCGGAATGCGCGCTGTTCAAGGCCGACCTCTCGGACAGGAGGCAGTCGGGGGGGCTGATGCGGAGGGTCGTGAAACGGTTCCCGAACCTCATGCTCCTCGTCAACAACGCGGCCGTGTTCAGGAAGGCGACGCTGCCTGAGACCGGCGACGGGCTGTTCGACCTCGAGTTCGACGTGAATTTCAGGGCTCCCGCGCTACTGACCCGGGACTTCGGCAGGTTCGCCGGGCGGGGGGTCGTGATAAACGTCCTCGACGCCAAGATTATGGACGACACGGTCGGCTACTTTGCCTACACGCTCTCGAAGAAGGCGCTGGCCGAATACACGAGGATGGCCGCCAAGGCTATGGCGCCTCGCGTGTTGGTGTACGGGATAGCGCCTGGCCTGATACTGCCGCCGGAAGGCATGGGGGGAGGCTATCTTAAGGGGATTTCAGCCACGACCGGGCTGCCCGTGGGAAACCTCATAGAGGTCGCATCCGCCGTTGGCAGGCTGGTAGACGGCGAATTCAAGCCCGGGGAGATAGTGTTCGCTTGAAACGCTCACAATCCGCCCCTCTTCAGAGGGCAGGCAAAGAATACACACACTCTGGGCGGATTGTGGCGTGTGTAGAGCGGCGGGGCGGGCTCCGCCCGAAAGCTGTCGACTTCAGCCGACAGTCCCCGCCGCTCTTCACAGCGGGCAGGAAACCCGCATGGCTTCGGGTGAAGGCGGGGGGAGGCGCGGGATACGCGAAGGTGAAGGGCGCCCTCGCATCCTGCGGCTTGAACACGGTCTGCGAGGAGGCCAAGTGCCCGAACAGGGGCGAATGCTGGAGTTCCGGGACTGCGACGTTCATGATACTCGGCGACACGTGCACGCGGGGCTGCAGGTTCTGCGCGGTCAAGACGTCGGACGAGGGCCGCCCGGTGGACCCCGAGGAGCCGGGGAGACTCGCCGAGGCCGCGAGGAGGCTCGGGCTCAGGCACGTCGTCGTCACGTCCGTGGACAGGGACGACCTCCCTGACCGGGGCTCGGCGCACTTTGCGGAGTGCGTCAGGCGGCTTAAGGCGGGGGGGTTCGCGGTGGAGGCCTTGATACCGGATTACGTCGGCGCCGAACTCGCGCGCGTCATCGCGGCGGGGCCGGACGTGCTCGCCCACAATGTGGAGGCCGTAGAGAGGCTGCAGACGGTGAGGGACGCGAGGGCGTCGTATGCCAGGAGCCTCCGGACGCTCAGGGAGGCGAAGTATACCAGCCCGGGTGTGAGTACGTAGTAGTCGATAATGGTCGGCCTCGGCGAAACGGAGGACGAGGTGCTGTCGGCGATGGACGCCCTC
>JBFYKH010000014.1:0-36355 GCA_041306075.1 Candidatus Altarchaeota archaeon | reverse complement strand
GACCCTCACGCCCTTCGGAGTGAGGTTCCGTTACATATCGCCGAGCGATGCGTTCTTCCCGCCCACGAGCGGGACGTCTTCGATTCCAAGCTCGTCGAACCACAGCATAAACTTTTCCCCTTTATCTTCCATGACAATCCCCCTAGAGTCTGCCTTACGGCCAGAAGCTGCCGGAGCCGAAGCCCTCGTAGCCCCTCGACCGGTTGTATTCGTCGTAGACTTTCTTCGACATGTCGTTGCCGAGGTTGACTTCCCCGCCCTGGTCCGCGACTTCATTCAATTCACCGTATTTGCCTATGTTCAGCCGTATCGTGCCCCTGAACAGGGTCACGTAGCCGTTCACTAACTTGTACGTCTTGCCGGCCTTCACCTGCTCCAGGTTCTCGTCCCACAGCGTCAGGAGGACGGTTCCCGTGTCATCCCCGACCAGCGCCTCCGTGACTGCGTGAGGCACCCGGTCGCGCTTGGAGCGGACGTTCTTCGCCGGGTCCATGCGGACGACCTTGAATACCGAATTCACCCTCTTCGACTTAGGGCTTAACTCCTTGATTTTGACGAACTCCTCCTCAACCATCCCATCCACCCCGCGTACCATACTATTCGACTCCTAGTATAAAAGGGATAACGTCGCGACTCATCGGATTTAAGCCGGCAACGCCACTAGATAACCCTATGTTCGGGCTAGGAAAGACGCAAACAATGGTCAACATAGGCGAGCTGGCGGGCCTCATACTCTCCGAGAAAGCGCTCGCAACCCTCCTGCAGCCCAACTTCAAGTCCAGGATACTCCACATAGGATTCGACAACGACAGCTTCACCCTCGACTTCGACCAGCGGGAGTCCATGAACGCCGCGATACTGGGCGAAGAAGACGTCGTATCAGCCCTCGAGAAACACTATAACCGCGGGATAATCGACGTCAGCCCCTCCGGAGAAGGCCACGGCCAGTTCCGGGTGAGATTCGAGGAGTAGGGGTTTAAAGCCTATCCTGCCCCATCAGTTAAACGATGAGAGGGAAACTCCGAAACCTCAGCCCGCCGCCGCTACTGAACCCCCCCGGAGGATACGTCTACACAGCCCCCGAGATGCCGCCAGAGGACGAGACGCTCATGCTCCGGCACCTTGAGGCGCTCAGGCAGGAGAAAGGAGACAGGGGATTCGCATCCCACATGCTCGCGGACATGAAAGCCATCGGCCTCCCCGTCAAGGTGGCCCCAGGAGACGCCGAAGACATGGAGCGGGCCCTAAAGACCTTCAGGGACGAGGGGAGGACATTCGGCGTCGGCAGCATACTCGTGACGATGAAAGAGCTCGGCGTCAAAGCCGAACCGACCGAGGAGGAACTCGCAGAGATGGGCGGCCGCCTCGACGGCGCCAGAAAGACAGGCGACGGCTTCAACCTGGCGTACTACCATTATTTCCTGAAGAAGCTCGGCCGCCCCGCCGCAGTGACCGGAGCCGACAGGGAGGCCATGCTGCGCCAAATCGACGCCTACAGGACGAACGGCCAGGCCACGGCATACAGCATCCAGCCGGTCATTAGGGCCGTCGGAGTCGACACGGAGCCTACGCGCAGGGACTATGAGATAATGCTCGGACGAAGGGAGAACCTCAGAAGCGAGGAGCACCTCCGCCAGGAGCTGCCGAGCCTCTACCGCGACGCCTACGAGCTTGCGGCCCAGGAGGCGGCGAAGAACAGAGCCCCTGACCGGATGCCGCCCCTGAAGAGGTTCCAAACATGACCCAGAAAATCAGGGGGCTGAAGTCTCCGCCGCTCCTTTCCCCGCCGCCGGAGGAGATGAAACGCACGCCCTGGCTCGAGCTGAGGCCGAGGGAAATCGACGTCATGTACGAGCAGCTTAGGTTGGACGTGGAAGGCGAAGGCTGGAGGAGGTTCGCAGGCCACCTCGCCAACATGAGGGACATAGGGCTCGACACGGAATTCTGGGCCAGGACATACGGGCCGAAAATGACGGAAACCCTGCTCGCCCACGTAAGCGAGCTTCAGAAGGACCCGGAATCCTGGCACTGGATGGCGGCCCTCGAGCTCGGATGGAACGTGAAACGGCTGGGCTTCGACTCCGCCGCCCTGGCGGCGCCCGTGAAAACCCACTTGGAGAAGCACGCCGCGGAGAGGGGTTACCTTAACATGCACGACAGGACCCGGGAGCTCCTTGAGGCGAGGGACCTCGGCATAGACGTCAGCCGCCAGCTCGCGGACTGGCGGGGGGAGATAGAGGGCGAACTCGACATGCCCTACGGCCGAGACAAAATCGACTCCTTCACCGTGCACGCCGGCAACATGAGGCGGCTCGGCTGGGCGCGGAAGCCCGACGACTGGGGGGACAAGTTCACGAGCAGCCTCCGCTGGAGGGACAGGGAAATCAGGGCCGGCCTCCACCAGAACGGCTACATCGAACGGTTCACGGAATACGCTGCGGCCATGAGGGAGCTGGAAATGCTCACCCCGAACCCCCTGTACCAGAAAGGCAACGACACCCAGATGCCGCCGCTGAAAAAATTCAGGACGGGATGAACGAACGCAAAACCTGACCCGGCAGCGACATGCCCAAGGCCGCTATAGTCAGCCCAACGGCCATCTCCGACACCCCAAACCGCTTAGCAATGGACTGAGCCGAAGACACCGCGAATCTGCGGCCCAAAACAAGGCCTACGACTGCGAGAAGAGGATAAAACAACCCCATAAAAAAAATAGGGGACGGTACGATGCAATAAAGATTAGGCAACAGGTCTATTCATCGGGGTCTTTCCTATATTCCGCCATCCTCATCGATTGCGTGCACGCCTCACAGTAGACACTGCCGTCGATTATCGTCGTCCCCTCATTCCTCGAACACCTTGAGCATAACCGGGGGGCCGTATTCCCAACGCTATAGTCCTTCGGTATATTAGCCCCGCTCGCCGTAAGCCTGTCAACATCCCCCATGCCCGACTCGGCCATGCATAAAATATACCCCTTGTAGGTAATAAGAACTATTCGAATAACGCTGAAAACAAGGGCGGTACAGACAAATCCGCTAAATAAACCCCAGTATCCTGACTAAAGTATCTATGGGGTTGGGGAGGGTTTTTGGGCCCGGCGCCTTTGTGGGGCGTCTTCCGTCCGTGGCCATCTTGCTTAGCTTGATGGCGTTTTCGTCGCATCACTCCTTGGAGCATCCGGGTTTTGCCGGACAGGCAACTCCCTGTGGTTTTGCCCTATGTGACGTTTTTTGGTTGGATTCCCCAATGTCCCCGCTTTTCTTTCGGCCTGTTCTTGGGGAGGCTATGGGGTCGGGCGGACGCCTTGCGGCTTCGCCTTCCGTGGGGATGGCATTCCCCGTCACGCCATCATGTTTTACTATGATGGTTTTTTCGACACCGCACCACTCCTTAGAGCGTTCGACTGGAGTCGAACAGACTCGGCCTCCTATCAGGCCTTGTTTGTGGGTTGTCTTCCGGGTGAATCGTCCGATTACCCCGCCTCCAAGTCAGGCGATACATCATGTGAGGATGTAATATATAAGCTTATCGTTTATGGTGGACAAAAAAGTACATGCTTTTTATGGGTTCACATGTCCCCCCTGTCCTTCCCGTCGGCCTCCACGAGGCCTGAGGCGACGCCGGCGTCAAGCCAGCCTTCCGCGTATTCTAGGGCGGCGAATGCGTTGACGAGTTCGCCTTTGGCCATGAAGTGGAGGGCGTCCCGGTAGTATCGTGTGGCCGTGTCCTTGATTTTCGCGCCGCCGGGGCCCACCACCGTTATCGCCTCGAATGAGGGCTTCGCCTTCGCGAGGTAACGTTCCAGCTTCTCTTTCAGCTCGTCCATCCGCGTTCACCTGCGTTTGACTTCGGTGAGCTCCCGGGCGAGCGAGTGTATGCGCTTCCTCGCCGCCTGGAGCATCCTCCTGCCCCTGGCCGTCAGGGAGTAGTGTTTCCGCTTCGGGTAGCCGTCTTCCATCCATGCGCCGGTTATGTAGCCTCCGGCCTCCATGGCTTGTAGGGCGGGGTAGACGGCCGCTGCGCTGAGCTTCAGGCGGTAGTGGCCCTTCATGTACTGGAGGATGTCGTATCCTGTGCCGCCTTCGCGCTCAAGGACGCAGAGGTAGTGTATTCTCCCCAGGCCCTTCAGGAACCGCTCGTTTATCCAGGCGAGGTCTTCCTCGTCACTGGCTTTGCCTTTCATCCTTCCCCCTTACTCCGTCTTATCCTTCCCCCTGCCGCTCAGGCGGTTTTTAGCCGCCCATACGGCGAGGGCGGCGGCCACGGCGACCGCAGCCACCAGGGCTGCCGGCACGTTGTCGAGCCGGCCTGCCGCGGCGACGGTGACCCGCGCGGATGCGGAGTAGACTTCGACCTTGTCGTCCAGGGTGCAGCGGATTTCCATGGGGACGAGGTATTCCTGCGCCTTGGCCGCGGCGTCCGTTGTGAACGTCAGCGCCGCCTCGCCGCTTTCCCCGGCGTCAAGGTCGCCTATGTACTGGCTCTTGTCGTCGAAGTCGAAGGGCTGGTCGCTCTTCTTCATCACCCAGAGCGTCACGGACTCGCATTTCTTCCCGTTGTTAGTCACCTTCGCCTGTATGCGGCCCTTCTCCCCGGCCGCCGCCGAGATGGGCGGCGACGCGACTTGGAAGTCCGGGCTGTCCTTCAGGGCTATCTGTACGGTCTTCGTCTCGTTGACGTGCTTTGTGCCGAGCTTGTACTCCACGAGGAATGTGAGCGGGTAGAGCCCCTGTTTGGCGCCCTTGTCGACGTCCACGTAGAAGCTGACGGTCGAGGAGTCCTGGGTCTTGACAGAACCGAGCTCCTGTGTCTGGACGTAGGACCTCGCGTTCTTGAAGGGGCCGGCTGGCTCGAGCGTCATCCTGAAGTTGTCGACCTCCTTGGTGCCGATGTTTTCCACCGTGACCTTCACCTCCACGTCCCGCTCGTCCTGGCGTATCTCGTTGGGGTCGGTCTTGACGTTGGAGAAGCTCACCTGCGGCTTCCCGGTCACGTAGACGCCGATGTTGAAGGTGTCGGACAGCTGCGCGCGCCCCTTGTTCTCGTAGTCTATTGTCAGGGGGAGCGAGTACGCGCCGGACACGGCCCTGTCGCTCACGTAGAGCGTGAACGTCACCGGGACCGTCTCCCCGGGGCCTATGGAGCCGATGAACTTCCGGTCGGAGCCGAGTATGGTTATCGCCTTCTCCTGGGACGACCCGGCGGAGGCCGTGGAGGATAGCGCCGCAAGCCCTGACGCGAGGGCGGGCGTGGACTGGGCTGCCGCAAGGAGGGGGGCGAGCCCGCCCTGCGACGCTGCGGCCTGCGCCATCGAAGGCATGTCCATCTGGGACTGTTCCGCTCCGCCGAGGGTGGCGACCGCCTTGTAGGCCTCCCGGTCCTGGTTCTTCAGCCGTATGGTCACGTTGAATGCCGAGCCTATGTCTATGTCGCCGAAGTCTATCGCCTCTATGGAGAGCTTCGGGTTCCCGTAGACCTTCAGCGGGAAGTCGTAGTTGGCCTGGATGTTGTTCACCCGCTTGGCGTCAGAGTCGTAGCCGTCGTATGTGAGCATCACGGGCAGGGTTATGATTCCTATGTCCGCTTTCGGGGATATCGTGTACGTCAGGGACACCGTCGCCGTCGACTGCGCGGATATCGTGCCCAGGAAGAAGCTCTTGCCCGCCTTTATGTTCGGGACGTCCGGTATGTACAGTTGAACGTCCTCTGCCCTCTGGCTCCCCGTGTTCCGGATTATGAGGGTGATCGTCCCCGTGTCGCCGGGCCCGAGGGTCGGGTCGTATGCGCTGAGCGCGTAGTCGACCATGAGGTTCGACGGGGACGTTATCGGCATCGAGTTGCCGCTCACGACCACGTAGCTCTGTCCGTCTGCAGTTCCCAGTAACGCCAATACGCACGCCAGTGCAAAAACCCATTTGTTCATCTTCATCCTCCGATAATCATCCTGACCTTGTTAGCATGAATCCGCAAAAACGCCTTTGTGCGGCCGAACCAGGACTCCTTGAAGTGCATCTCCCCGAGGACGAGGGCGACCGGGACTACCGTCAGCGCCGCCGCCATGCAGCACATGACGCCGAACGACATCATCGTCGCGAGGTCCCGGAGCATCGTCAGCTCGCCGAGGGACATCGCCCTGAAGCCTATCAGGGCGGCGAGCGTCGTCGTGCTCATGGGCACAATGACTGTTCCCAGAGTATTTATCATCGCCTGCCGGACGGGAATCCTCCTCGCCTCTATCCTGAACCTGTTCACCACCTGTATGCCGAAGTCTATGCCTATCCCGAGTATCATGGACAGGCCGGCTGAGGTCTGCGATGTTATGCTCATGCCCATGAGGCCCATGAGGCCGAAGGACCACATGCCCCCCATGATGATGGCGAGGAGGGAGGTGAAGCTGTGGCGTACGGACAGGCCGAATGTTATGAGCACCAGGGTTATCACGCCCATCAGGGAGTACGTACCGGTCTTTGCCATGTCAGGGGCTATCTGCGCCTTTATTGACGAGCCTATGATGACTGAGCCTGAAACCTGCGCCGTCACCCCGGAGGGCTTGGGGGTTCCCTCGACTATCCCGGTCAGCTGCCGGTTCAGGCGGTCCTCGTCGAAGCTGTCTGTAAGCTGTATCCTGACGAGGGCCATCGAGTAGTCGGGGCTCACGTACATGGCCGACTGTGGGTTCTGGCCGAGGAGGGAGTTTATGGTGTTGCCGCTGCGGCTTAGCCGGCCATCCCGCCGTATCAGGTCCGCTGCCGATGACGCCGACACGACGTCCTCGAGCTTCCGCGCCTTCTGGGCGAGTAGGTCGGCGTATTCTAGGGCGCGGGTGTCCCGTATGTCCTTGACCTCGTTTGAACCCGTCTGCGTGGGGTCTAGTTCCACTACGAAGAGCGCGGATTCCGTGCCGCCGAACTCGTCCTGCATGGCGTTCAGGCTCTTGACCGTTGGGTCGTCCCCAGGCAGCATATCCTTCTGGTTCATGGAGACATTCTCAAGTAGCGTGTTGCCGTAGGACGCCATGAGGTATATCAGGGCGACGACGCCCGCCATCACGTAAGGGTGATCCGAGACGAATCCGCCGTAGGCCTCCGAGAACCGTCTTACGGCGCTCATTCCACGTCCTCCTTCGCGCCAGCGTATTTGCAGAAGGTGCGGAATATGCTGTCCGAATGCCTCTCCTGGAGCACTATCAAGGCGGGATTGAAGAGCAGGGCTGTGACTGAGCAGTACGCTATACCCAAGGCCAGCGCGAATCCGAGGTGGTGGAGGAGGGGCATCGACGCGAATGTGAGGGCGAGGAAGCCAGCCACCGTGGTGGATGAGGAGCCGAATATCGCGGACCCGACCTCCCTCATGGCCAGGTAGAGTGCCTCTTTCTGGCTTCCGCCTGCCTCGCGCTTAGCCTCGTAGGTGCTGACGTAGAAGGCGCTGTATTCCACTCCGAGGCCGAGTATCATCGCGCCGACGCCGACCGTTACCATCGAGAGGGGTATGTTGAGCCACCCCATGGTGCCGAGCGTCCATATCAGGGCCATCATCAGGGGCATGAACACGAGGAAGCCTCGGGTGAAAGGCCGGGTAATGACCAGGAGGAGGAGGAGGATTATCGCCGACGCCAGGACTGTGGTGTATTTCGCGTCGCTGACGAGTATCTCCCCTATCCTGACCCTGACCGCCGGCATCCCGGTTACCGCGAGCTTCACGCCCGGCGGCTTCGACACCTCGTTTATGCTGTCGGTTATGTCGCTGGTCAGGGACTTCACCTTCTCGGAGCCGGAGCCCACGTTCGCGAAGACCGAGACTGTCGTCATCGAGTAGTCCCTGTTGAAGTAGGCGCCGGAGCCGGGGACCGCCTCGAGCCTCGCCTTCACGCCGTCGATGTTCCCGGGGATTTCCCGGCCGGAAAAAAGCATCGCCGCGGAGTGGGACCTGTCGACCCCCGCCTTGTCCGTGAACTCACGCCCAAGCTCCCGGAGCATCGCCATGACCCGCGGGTCACGTATGTCCTTCACCGCCTGCCTGCTCTTGGAGTCCGGGTCCAGCTCCACGACCACGAACATCGCGTCCTGGCCGCTGAACGTGTCCTTCACGCGGTTGTTCAGGACTATCGCCGGGTTCTCCTGCGGCAGCTCCTTCTCGAAGTCGGTCTCTATCTGGATGAACGACATCCCGAAGAGGAAGAACGCCGTCAGCGCCAGCCCCGCTGCCGAGACTAGGGGGGCCCGCCTGTCCTGCACGTCGGCAATCCGCTGGAATATCCGGCCGGAATCCATGGCATATGTCAAAAACCGATATATCTCAGGACACTATATAGACCGGGCGCATAAAAACCCGGACGATGCTTTTTAGCCTTTAAGTGCCTATACCATCAGACAGGTGATTCCATTTGCCCACGAAGGGTCTAAAGAACATATTCTACCCCAACACGGTCGCGGTGATAGGGGCGAGCAACAAGAAGGACAGCGTAGGGTACGCGATAATGTCCAACCTGATAGGCCACGGGTTCAAGGGCACTATATACCCCGTGAACCAGAAGCACGACAGCATACAGGGCGTCCACGCGTACCAGTCCGTAAGCGAGATACCCCGGCAGATAGACTTGGCGATAATAGCGACCCCCGCGGCCACGGTGCCGGCGATAATGGACGAATGCGGCAAAAAGGGGGTTAAGGGCGCGGTCATAATCTCCGCGGGATTCAAGGAGGCCGGCGAGGAGGGCAGGAAGAGGGAGCAGGAGGTGGCTGCCGCGGCTGCGAAGCACGACATAAGGATAATCGGCCCCAACTGCCTCGGGGTCATCAACCCGAGACACAGGCTGAACGCCAGCTTCGCCATCAAGATGCCGGAGGAGGGCAACATCGCCTTCATAAGCCAGAGCGGGGCCCTCTGCTCGTCCATAATCGACTGGGCCGACGGCCGGGGGATAGGGTTCAGCTACTTCGTCTCCATCGGCTCGATGCTGGACGTCGACTACGGAGACCTCATAGACTTCTTCGGCCGCGACCCTAAGACGAAGAGCATCGTCGTCTACATGGAGTCCGTGAAGAACGCGAAGAAGTTCATGAGCGCGGCTAGCGGATTCGCCATAAACAAGCCGATAGTCATCGTCAAGTCCGGCCGCTTCGAGGAGGGCAGGAAGGCGGTCGTCAGCCACACGGGGGCGATAGCCGGCAGCGACGACGTCTACAGCGCCGCCTTCAAGAGGGCGGGTGTCGTGAGGGTGAAGGAGATAGACGACCTCTTCGACATATCCGAGAAGCTCGCGAAGGGGCCGCTGCCGAAGGGCCCGAGGATAGCGGTGATAACGAACGCCGGGGGGCCGGGGGTCATGGCTGTCGACAAGATAATCGAGGAGAAGGGCTCGCTGGCCGAACTTGACGAGGAGACCATCAAAAAGCTGGACGGCGGCCTCCCGCCGGCCTGGAGCAGGAACAACCCCATAGACCTGCTCGGGGACGCCGGCCCGGACAGGTACAGGCACGCCCTGGACGTCTGCATACGGAACAGGGACGTGGACAGCATAGCGGTCATACTCACGCCGCAGTCGGGCACGAACCCCACCGAGATCGCGAAGGTCGTCGCCGACTCCTGGGCCGGCACGGACAAGCCGATAACGGCCTGCTGGATGGGCGGCCCAGCTGTTGCGGAGGCGAGGAAGCTCCTCAGGGAGCGGGGGATAGCCGTCTACTCGACGCCGGAGAAGGCCGTGATGCCGCTCATCTCGGGCTACAACTACCTCCACAACCTGGAGCTCCTCCATGAGACGCCCCAGGAGCTTACGCGCGGCATAAGCCCGGACAAGGCGAGGCTCAGGAGGATAATCGACGAGAACGTCTCGAAGGGAGTCTACGTGCTCTCGGAGCGGGAGTCCAAGGAGTTCCTGATGGAGTACGGGCTCACCACCAACCACGCCGCGCTCGCCAGGACCAGGGAGGACGCGGTGAAGGCCGCCAACAACGCCGGATACCCGGTCGTCCTGAAGATTGAGTCGCCGCACATAACGCACAAGACAGACGCCGGCGGCGTCATGCTGAGCCTCTACACCGGCAAGGAGGTGGAGGACGCCTTCGACAGGATAATGGAGAACGCGAGGCGCTACAACCCCAACGCGGAGCTGAAGGGCGCCGCCGTCATGCCGATGGTCATAGACCGCGGCTTCGAGCTCCTCCTCGGATCCAAGCGGGACGAGGTTTTCGGCCAGGTCGTCGTCTTCGGCGCAGGCGGCACCCTAGTGGAAACCCTCAGGGACAAGAGCATCGGCCTGCCCCCCCTGAACCAGACGCTAGTGAGGAGGATGATGGAGGAGACGCGCCTCTACAGCATCTTAAAGAATGGTTCCCGGGACCGGAAGCCGGCGAACCTCCTGGAGGTCGAGAAGGCGATAATCAACTTTTCCCAGCTCATCACAGACTTCCCCGAGGTGACGGAGGTCGACGTCAACCCGCTTTTGGCCACCGGCGAGCGGTGCATAGCCCTGGACGCGAGGATAGTATTGGACAAGGAGGCCTGGAAGACCGACCACGAGCACCTTTGCATCCTCCCGTACCCGAAGGAGTACACGGAGGAGTACAGGCTGAAGGACGGAGACACCGCCGTCCTCAGGGCCATAAAGGCAGAGGACGAGCCGAAGGTCAAGGACCTGTTCAAGTCGTTCTCCGAGAAGACGATGCACTACAGGTTCTTCTACACCATCAAGGACATAACCCACGAGATGCTGGTCAGGTACTGCCACACAGACTACGACAGGGAGATAACGGTCGTGGCCGAGCACGGCGGAATACTCGTCGGCATGAGCAGGCTCATGTACGACCCGGGGGAGTCGAAGGCGGAGTTCTCCGTGGTCGTGACCGACAGCTGGCAGAACAAGGGGCTCGGATTCAAGCTCGTCGAGAAGATAGTCGACATCGGAAGGAGGAAGAAGCTCGAGACCGTCTACGCGACGGTGATAAAGGAGAACAGCGCGATGAAGCACGTCGCGGAGAAGCTCGGATTCGTCGTGGAGACGACCGAGGACCCGCAGATAGACAAGCTGACCCTGGACATGAGGGGGGAGAAACGGTGACGACGGCCCTCGTCTACCACGACGACTACCTCAAGCACAGGCAGGTGGAACACCACCCAGAATGCCCGGAGAGGCTTAAGCTTACGATGGAGCACTTCCAGCGGACGAACTTCCTGGACATGCTCTCCCCCATAACCCCGGAGCCCGCCGCCATATCAGACCTGACCCGCGTCCACACGCCCGAGCACGTCAACTACGTGAAATGCCTGAGCGAGCACGGCAGCGGCATGTTCTCGGTGATAGACTCCGACACCTACGTCTGCAAGGACACCTACGACGTCGCCCGCCTCGCCGCAGGCGGCGCAATAGCGGCCGGCAGGGCAGTCTGGACTGGCGAGGCCGAGAACGCCTTCGCACTCCTGAGGCCCCCCGGGCACCACGCGTCCCTTAACCAGGCCACCGGGTTCTGCTACTTCGACAACGCAGCCATCATGATAAAGCACCTGCAGCACCACTTCGGATTGAGGAGGGTGTTCATTTTCGACTGGGACGCCCACGCCCCGAACGGGACGATGGGGACGTTCTACAGTGACCCGACCGTCCTGAACATGTCCATACACCAGGACCCGAAGTCCTTCTACCCGGGGGTCGGTTTCGTCGAGCAGATAGGGGAGGGGCCCGGGAAGGGCTACACCATAAACTTCCCGGTGCCGGCGGGCACCGGTGACGCGGACTACGTCTTTTTCCTCGAGAACTTCGTCGTGCCCAGGGTGAGGAAGTACAGGCCCGATCTCATCGTCGTCGCGGCAGGCCAGGACTCCCACATGACGGACCACGTCTCGCAGCTGAACGTCACCGACGCCGGATTCGCGAGGATGACCGAGATAATGATGTCGCTCGCGAAGGAGCTGTGCGGCGGCAAGCTCGTACTCGAGCTCGAGGGCGGATACAACCTGAAGACGCTCCCCCAGACGAACTACATAATAGCCTCCACCCTCCTGGGGATGCGCCACGGCCTCAAGGTGGAGGGCGAGGTCCTGGGGACCACGAGGGAGATACTCACGAAGCTCGAGGACACCCTGAAGGCGTCGACGATATGGCATGAGGCCCCGGAGATGACGGAGGCGCCGAGGGAGCAGAGGGGCTGCGGAATCATAAAACGAACTTAGCGGCTGCCGCCCCGGCAGCCGCCAACAGCACGCTCAATCCGGGTATGCAGCAGCAGGGGCTGCCCGCCCCATTGTCCCCGCCTGTGTCGCCGGACTCGTCGTCGGACTCCCTGGCCGAGCCGCCCAGGAGGCCGCCCAAACCCGTCTCGGATTCGACGTAGGGATGGTCGCTCTCGACGAGCTCCAGGAGGTCGAATTTCACGGAGCCGTCGGACTGGATTTCTCCGCCGGACTGGCCTGTGACAGTCCCAGGCATCTTGACGACGTAATCGTAGGCGAAGCCGGCCTCTCTCGCCTCCCGTATCTGGGTCTCGTTCTTCTCCTTCGGCAGGGAGAATTTCACGGAATTTGATTTGTTGTCGTTGAAGCCCTCCAGGGCCTTGACGAGGTCTAAACGGTATTTCGCCCCGTTTATCGTGAGTCCGCCCGCCCGCTTCCTGTCGAATTTCGCGGTCACCGTCTCCTTCCGCCCGTCGAACCTGCATTTGGCGTCTGTAATCAGCTTGCTCGACTCGTTGGCCTTGAAGTCGAGGCACGGGTTCTTCTTGTCCCAGCCCATCGCGGAGACGTTCACCGGCTCAAGCGACATCGTCAGGTCGGAGGAGCCGGAGGAGCCGATATCCTCGCGAATCTGCACCTTGACGCACCCGGCCAACAGGACTACAGCAGCGAAAGCCAGCACGAGCCAGGATTTCCTCGTCGAAACCACAGATTCTATTACGCCCGGGGGTATAAAAACCAGGCGCCAATAGTTAACCCGATGGCCGCGCTCGGGATTTGGGAGTACGCGGGAGCCGCGATAGGGGCTGTCGTGCTCTACGCCATCCTCAGGAGGATGCTCGCCAAATCCGCCCGGGCGGGCCCCGCATGCCTGAAGTGCGGCGTCCGCCACGGCGTGAGCGCGTGCCCGTACTGCCAGGGCCGCTACTGCCAGACGCACGTCTTCAGGGAAGCCCACCACTGCCAGGAGACTAAGAGGACGGCTTCCTCGTGAACAGGGATATCCCGGCCGCGACGAGGCAGAGTATCCCCGAGGGTATGAACGCCCACATGTAGCTTCCGGTGGCGTCGAACACCATCCCGCCAAGTATCGGCCCCGCTATGCCGCCGAGGCCGTAGCTCGTGAACACGAGGCCGTAGTTTATCCCCAGGTTCTTCGTCCCGTAGTAGTCCGCGGTCGCGCTCGGGAAGAGGGCGAAGTTGCCTCCGAAGTTGAACCCCACCCATGCCGCGGCTATTGCCAGCGTCACCTCGGTGGCGCCCATCTGCATCAGGGCCAGCATCATGACGCCCTGGAGGGCGAACATTATCGTCATCGCCCTGCTGCGCCCTATCCTGTCCGAGACCGTCCCCCAGGTTATCCGCCCCGCGCCGTTGAAGAGCGCGAGGAGGCCGACCAGGGAGCCTGCGAAAGCCTCGCTGAGGCCATTGTAGATGCCGAACGGCTTCAGGTTGCCTATGACCATGAGCCCGGCCATCGCGCCGAAGAGGAACATCGCCCAGAGCATCCAGAACTGCCGGGTCCCGACTATCTCCTTCCATGTCATGTCCCCGCCAGAGGAGGACACCGCCGTTACAGGGGGGTTCCATCCCGCAGGCGCCCAGCCCGCCGGCGGATTCCTTAGAAGCTGCGCCCCGAGGACGACGGCGACGAGGAATATGACGCCGAGGTACTGGAACGCCGCCATCAGCCCGTAAGAGTTGATTAGCGACGTCGCCACCTGCTGGAAGAGCCATGAGCCGGCGCCGAAGCCTGCGACCGCGATGCCGGTTATCAGGCCGCGCTTGTCCGGGAACCATTTGACGCATGACGCTATGGGGCAGACGTAACCGAAACCCAGGCCGGCACCGCCAACCACTCCGACGGCCAACACCATCGGGATGAAGGCGCCGCCGGTGTAGGACGCGATTATGTATCCGGCGCCGAAGAGTATGCCCCCGAGCGTCGCCACCTTCCTCGGCCCCGCGCGGTCCTGCCACCTACCCGCGAATATCATCACCAGGGCGAAGGTCGCCAGGGCGACGGAGAATATCACCTGCGTCTCGGTCGTCGTGTAATGGAAAACGTCCTTGAGCGGCTTCACGAAGACGCTCCAGCTGTAGATGGCGCCGAGGCAGAGCTGCACCACCAGTGCGCCCAATACGACCGTCCAACGGTTCCCGACAGCCATCTCAGGAGAATAAACCCGCCGGAGGGCTACTTCACCCTCCCGGCCTTCAGGACGTCCACAACAGTCGGGTCCGCGAGCGTCGTCGTGTCGCCGACCTCTTCAGCGCCCTCCGCTATCTTCCTGAGTATCCTCCTCATTATCTTCCCGCTCCTCGTCTTCGGCAGGCCGTCCGCGAACTGTATCTTGTCAGGCTTCGCTATCGGCCCGATCTCCTTCGACACGTGCTTCAGGAGCTCCGCCTTCAGCTCCTCGGTCTTCGGCACGCCAGCCTTCAGGGTGACGTAGGCATAGAGGGCCTGGCCCTTTATCTCGTGGGGGAACGGGACTATGGCGGCCTCCGCGACGTTCGCGTGGCTTACGAGGGCGCTCTCGACCTCGGCGGTGCCAATCCTGTGTCCGCTGATGTTGACGACGTCGTCTATCCGGCCCATGAGCCAGTAGTCGCCGTCCTCGTCCTTCCTCGCGCCGTCTCCCGTGAAATACAATCCCGGGAACATCTTCCAGTAGGTCTCGACGAACCGCTCATGGTGGCCCCACACCGTCCTCATCATCCCGGGCCACGGCCGCTTGAGAACCAGGAGGCCGCCCTCGTTGACCTTGCACTCGAGGCCCTTCTCGTTGAGGACCACGGGCTCGACGCCGTAGAACGGCTTGTTCGCGGACCCCGGCTTCAGCGTGCTGACCCCGGGCAGCGGGGTAATGAGGATTCCCCCCGTCTCCGTCTGCCACCAAGTGTCCACTATCGGACACCTCTCGCGGCCGACATGCTTGTAGTACCAGAGCCACGCCTCCGGGTTGATGGGCTCGCCCACGGACCCTAGGAGCCTCAGGCTCGACAGGTCGTGGCGGTCCACATACTCGTCGCCGAAGCTCGCTATCGCCCTTATGGCGGTCGGCGCGGTGTAGAATATGTTCACCCTGAACTTGTCGACGACGTGCCAGAACCTGTCCTTGTCCGGGTAGTTAGGCACGCCCTCGAACATCAGGGAGGTCGCGCCGTTCGCCAGCGGGCCGTAGACTATGTAGCTGTGGCCGGTGACCCATCCTATGTCCGCGGTGCACCAGAACAAGTCCTCCTCCTTGTAGTCGAATATGTGCTTGAAGGTCAGGTACGTGTAGACCATGTACCCGCCGGTCGTGTGGAGGACGCCCTTCGGCTTCCCGGTAGTGCCGCTCGTGTAGAGGATGAACAGCGGGTCCTCCGCGTCCATCTTCTCGGGCTCGCAGATGTCCTTGGCGGACTTCATCTCGTCGTGCCACCAGAAGTCGCGGCCCGCCGTCATCTCGCACGGGGCCTCGGCCCGGTTCACGACGATGATTTTCTCGACCGATGGGCATGCCTTCGCAGACGCGTCGGCGTTGGTCTTCAGGGGAATCTTCTTGCCGGACCTCAGGCTGACGTTGGACGTCACTATCATCTTCGACTGGGAGTCCAGTATGCGGTCGGACAGCGACTGCGAGCTGAATCCGCCGAAGACGATGTTGTGGACCGCGCCTATCCTCGTGCACGCGAGCATGGCCACCGCCAGCTCGGGTATCATCGGCAGGTACAGGCACACCCTGTCGCCGCGCTTTATGCCGTGCTTCTTCAGCACGTTGGCGAATTTGCAGACGTCCCTGTGGAGTTCGCCGTATGTTATCTTCCGGACGTCTTCCTCCGGCTCCCCCTGCCAGAGTATCGCAACCTTGTCCTTCCTCTCCGAGAGGTGCCTGTCGAGGCAGTTGTAGGAGACGTTGGTGAGTCCGCCCTTGAACCAGCGGCATGTGACCGTCTTCGGGTCCCAGAAGTGGAATTCGTCCCAGGTCTTGAACCAGTGGAGCTGGGTGGCGATGCCGGTCCAGAACTCCTCCGGCTGGTCCAGCGACTGCCGGTAGAGCTTGTCGTATTCGGCGCCCCTAACATGGGCCTTCTCGAGGAACTCTTTCTTCGGAGGTATCTTCATCCCAGCCTGGCTCATAGACTCGATAGTTGACGTCATCAAATCACCGTTAGTTGTAGTAATAAATCTCCCCGCTATATAAGCCCGTTGACGCCGGGCTAGTTCAGCCCGTTCAGCGGCTTCGGCGTCTCCGGCCTCGCGAGACGCTCCACGGAGTACTCGTCGAGGGCCTTGTCCAGGAGGTCGTTCGGCGAATTCTTGAGTATGCTCGACGCCGAGAGTATGAAGAGCCGCTTCAGCTCGGATATGTGGCCCCTCTCAGTCTGGAGGGCGTGGAAGTAGTTGTCCAGCTCCCTTATGCTCCTGAAGCCGTAGAAGACCATGTGGGTGAAGTCGCCTTCCGACAGCAGGTAGACGCGTATGATGTGCGGTCCCGAGAGCCGCTCCCGGATGTCTTCGCGCTCGAGCCTCGTCCACGAGCCTGACTTGAACCTGAAGAACGCTATCGCGAAGACTTCGAGTCCGATCTTCTCGTAGTCGATTATCGTGGAGTATCCCTTGATGACGCCGACCCGCTCGAGCTTGTCCTGTATCTTCCCGACCGCCTGCGGGGTGATGCCTATCTGCCTGGCGATTTCGGTGTTCGACATCCGTCCGTTGTGTATGAGGAGCTTGAGGGTTTTTTTCTCGTTGTCGGAGAGTTTTTGTTTCATTTTACAACTGTTTAAAATATAAACTTTCCTATTTAAATATAAAATAGGTATCCCTTGAAAAGATTTAATGAAATAAATGAGGAAAATGGACAGCACACTGGAGCACATATTGAGGAAAAACCCGAACGAGCCAGAATTCCATCAGGCGGTGACTGAAGTCTACGAATCCCTGCAGCCGGTGTTCAAACAGCACCCCGAATACGCCAAGGCGAAGGTGTTCGAGAGGATGGCGGAGCCGGAAAGAGTCATCATGTTCCGGGTCCCGTGGGTCGACGACAGAGGCGAAGTCCAGGTGAACAGGGGGTACAGGGTCCAGTTCAACAGCGCCCTCGGCCCCTACAAGGGAGGCCTCAGGTTCCACAAGACGGTCTACCTAGGGATGCTGAAGTTCCTCGGATTCGAGCAGATACTCAAGAACTCGCTCACCGGCCTGCCGATGGGCGGCGGCAAGGGCGGAAGCGACTTCGACCCCCACGGAAAATCCGACGCCGAAGTCATGCGATTCTGCCAGAGCTTCATGAGCGAGCTGCAACGCCACATCGGCGCCGACACCGACGTCCCCGCGGGTGACATAGGAGTCGGCGGCCGGGAAATCGGCTACATGTTCGGACAATACAAGAAGCTCAGGAACGAGTTCACCGGAGTATTGACCGGCAAGGGACTGAACTGGGGCGGAAGCCTCGTCAGGACCGAAGCCACCGGATACGGCCTCATGTACTTCATGGAAGAGGCCCTGAAGGCCCAGAAGCAGGCCATAAGGGGGAAGGTCGTCGTAAGCTCCGGCTCAGGGAACGTCAGCATATACGCAGTGCAGAAGTGCCGAGAGATGGGCGCCAAGGTAGTCGCGATGAGCGACAGCGACGGCTACATCTACGACAAGGAAGGCATAGACCTGAAGGTCGTGAGCGAGCTGAAGGAGATAAAGCGCGGCCGCATAAAGGAGTACCTGAAGTACAGGCCGAAGGCCGAGTACCAGGACGGCTCGAAGGGCATATGGAGCGTGAAGTGCGACATCGCGCTCCCGAACGCCACCCAGAACGAGCTGGACGGGAAGGCCGCGAAGATGCTCGTCGACAACGGCTGCATCGGCGTCGGCGAAGGCGCGAACATGCCGAGCACCCCCGAGGCCATAGACGTCTTCCTGAAGAACGGCGTCGTGTTCGGCCCCGCGAAGGCCGCGAACGCCGGCGGAGTGGCGACCTCGGGCCTGGAGATGAGCCAGAACAGCATGAGGCTGAGGTGGACCTTCGAGGAGACCGACGCCAGGCTGAAGGCCATCATGCAGAGCATATACAAAAGCTCTTACGAGGCATCCGAGCGGTACAGCACCGCAGGCAACCTTGTCGACGGAGCCAACATAGCGGGATTCATGAAGGTGGCCGACGCGATGATGCAGCAGGGCCTCGTATAAAGCCGTTAAACGGGGGTTGCGAGGCAACCCCTTAGCTTATTCTTTTTTTTTATTACGCATGCATTTATAACCAATAGCAGTCTATAGAAGTCTATGGTCACTAGCGTGCAGGTCAGCGTCGACCTCCTGAACAGCCTGAAATCCCGGAAACTCTTCCCAAGGGAGACCTACGAGGACGTGATACGCAACCTCCTGGAGGACTCCCAAAGGCTGAGCGAAAAGACGCGGCGCGAGCTGGAGGCGTCAAGGGCCGAGATACGCGAGGGCAGACACCAAACGCTGGAAGAAGTCCGCAGGGACCTGGACGCATGACGTACAGAGTCATATTCTCGGAGTCTGCGCTCAGGCAATTGAGGAAACTCGACCGCCAAATCCGACACAGGATTCTTGACGCCCTGGAGAAGGCTGCGGAAGACCCGGCTGCTCATGTGACAAGGCTCGTGGACGACCCGGGCTACAGGCTGCGCGCAGGGGACTGGCGTGCGATACTGGACATTAATCCGCAGGACAAAGTCGTCGCAGTCATCAGAATAGGTCATAGAAGGAAGGTCTACGGGTGAGGGAGTAATCAAAAAGTATCCCGGACTATGTTCGCGTAGTCGTGGTCGAGTATGCTCTCCGTCTCAGAGAGGGGAAACAGCTTCACCACAGGCTCGTCGGACAGGAGGTTGTCCCGCTTGTAGACGTCGAGGAGGCGCTCATGCGACTTCCTGAACGCCCCGTAGTCCTGGTGGTATGACATGAGGACCGCCTCCAGGTCGCCGGCTATCTTCAGGACATGCGAGGCGTCCGAGAGGACGGATTCCGTGTGCTTCCGCCGCCCCTCCAACCCGACGTGCGGGCTCAGGTGCAGGTGGGTGAACGACAACAGGCTGAAGCCAAGCCGCCTCATATCAGGGATGCGCAGGGGCTTCAGGAGCCCCTCGGCGAGGAACCTGTTCCGCAAAGTGTTCACAGTCTGCCTGCTCACGCCCGCCTCCTTCGCTATGGCCTCGTCAGGCTCCCCAGGCAAAGATACTAGCGCGTTGAACGTGCATAACTCCTTCCTCGTAGGCCGCCACGCCCCCGACGCCGCCTTCGGCTGCGCATCCGACGCATGCCTGAGCCCGAAACGCTCGGCCACGGCCGGCGCATAGTCGAAGAACCTCGGCAGATGCGTGAGCTTCAACGGGAAGAAGACGTAGTTATGCCGCCTGTCGGTCAGGTAGCCGCTGTCATGGTGGACCCTGTGGTGCGCGATAATGCCCTCCCGCACCCTGGTTAGGCTCTCCGCGGCCCCGAAGCTCAGGTGCTGGCCACCGAAACGAACCATGTAGAACGCGGAGCCGACGCCGTCGCGGATGGACTCCCTCAACACGTCCAGGTCGCGGACCGCAGCCCCGCTGAACTCCCCGTACAAGGTCGTCAAAAGCTCGCAGCCGGCCCTCGCGAAATCAGGCAGCAGATGATACGAAACCGTCCCACTCCGCTCAAAACGCCTCCGAATAGCGGTCACAGTGGTGCGGCCGACACCCAACTTAACCGCCAACTCAGGATCGTTCAAGCCAGGCCAACGAACAAGCCCATACAGGACCTTACCCTCCAAGCTACTGAAACCACGACCCACAAACAACATATTACAAAACAAAAAATAAAAACACGACAAAAAGACAAAAACCATGAATTTAAGGTTTCATCCAACAAATCGGGTCTGAGTTTGTGTAGCTGCCGGCTATCAACTCCGACGCGGCCCTGCACCCCCAGCAGAATACGTTATGCTCGCAGTCGCTGCAGTGCCCTTTGATGTTCCTAGGGTCGTGTAATGACTGGTAGGTCAGCGTCTTGATGTTCTTTGAGTAGATTTCGCTGAAGGGCATCTTGTTGATGTTACCGACGTACGTCGGGTATACCATCGAGCACGCCATCACCTCACCGCCTGCACTTATGTGGGATGACGTTCCGCAGTAGAATTTCGTCCCGAATCCCGGCCCGCTCGGTATGCCGTCCTTCGCGTTCCGGTACTTATACGCTTCCGCCATCTGCTCGAACCCAGGGTTGAGGTCAGTTCGCTGCCCCGCGAAGCCGAAGTTCCGGTAGGGGAAGAGTATTGCGGCTATTCCGAGTTCGTCATAAGCCCAGTCTATCGTCCGTTTATAGTCCTCATCCTCGAATAGTGGTTTGGCCAGAGTCATGGATATTGCTAAGTCCTCGCAGGGGAAGCCTCCGTCAAGGAGATTATTGATGCCGTCAATCTGTTTTTGGTGCAGTTCTGAGTCCGTCTCATGAAGTGATTCCCAGATGGTTTTGTTGAGAGTGTCGATGTGGACGAACGCCATTTCGACGACATCCGCGACCTTCTTGGCTGTGGACTTGTCGTGTAGGAGCATGCCGTTGGTCATGAGTAGGTTATCCACGCCTTTGTCCTTTGCATAGCTCATGAGGGGATACCAGTCCTTGCGCTCCAGGGGTTCGCCTCCGCCCCAGTTTATCTGCCTTATGCCTGCTTCTGCGCAGTCGTCGATTAGCCCCATGAGGACGTCCGAATCCAATTGCTGGCTGCATTGGGGCGTGGATTCCGCATAGCAGTAGCTGCACTTCAGGGAGCAATTCGAGGTCATCTTCACTTCGAGAGTGTACAGTTTAGCGGCGTTGAAGTAGTCTATCTGCTCCTTGAGGTCCCTTGTGAAGCCCCTGCGGACGTTGTTTTTGACGTTGTAGAGACTATTTAGCATAGGCATCGACCAGCCCGTTAAGTTTTTTCTTCAATTCAGTGCAAACTTTTTTACCGTACTCGCCGGATATCTCCCGTCCGGTTGAGCAGAGGTTAAGGAAGGTCTCCTTTGACCTTTTTGCCGTCTCTGAAGAGCGGATATAGATGCCCCCCGTCACATTCATCTTTTCGTCTCGGATGAATATGTACGATTCGTCCAAGTCGTTGCTCTCGGGTATGACGACATCCAGACCGTAGGGATTGCTCAGGTAGATTATGTGGAGATTCTGGTGGATTTCGACAAGGCTTTCAAGCTGGTTGATGATGAGTTCGCATTCGCGCAAGGCCTTTTGCTTGTCCTTGTAGAGGTTCATCGAGTGCATGAGGGGGTAGTCCAGGTCAAGGGGTGTAAGATAGGTTACTTCAAGCTCGTGCTTTTCAAAACATTTCTGTATGAGCGTTTGTATGTACTCCCCCCTTCCAGCACTACTATATGGAGAATATGTGTACACCATGCCGGGGAACTTCGCAGTTATGTAGTATTTGTGCGATTTTTTTATAGATTTTGTCAACCGGGAGAATAGTTCATTGTAGTCCAGGTACTCCACCTGGGGTTTTTCAGAACTCGTCGTTTTCCTGAAGTATTCTTCTGTTTCGTTTGTGAGTTGTTCGTAGTGTTGTAATGTTTGTGTGTATTCTTGTTTTCTTTGGTCGAGGGTTTTTTTGAGGCCGTCGAAGTTGATTTTGTAGTTGGCTTCGCCTTCGCGCGTGAGGAATCCTTTGTCTTGGAGGATTTTCATCTGGCGGAAGAGGTTGCTTTTTTGTATGCCTCCGCCCTGGTCTTTGGCGTATGCGGCCTCTATTTCGCGGGGTGTGGCGGCCTTGTTTTTTGTGTTGAGTTTGTAGATGGTTTTGAGGAGGTTCAGCTGCTGGTCTGTGATGCCTAGTATCCCTGGCGCGTCGATGCCTTCCAGTTTAGCCATTTTCCCCCTGGGTTAGTGATTGTAGCAGGAGTATAAATATCATTTGGTGTATAAGTACAAACACTAATACACTACTTTTAGATAGATATTTATAAGGAAAACCATCGGAAAGATAAAACATTTAATAAAAAATATCATAAAGTCAAAAGTATGAGGTGATAGGTATGGTTTGGGAGGGGTTGGCTTACGCGACAATCGTGCTGGAATTCCTTACGCTCATGTGGGTGGTAGACAAGGAGGGAATCAGGCACTGCAAAAAACACATCATGGGGGTGTGCTATGGCAGATAGGAAAAAGGACGAAGACGACGGCGAAGGCTGGGGCCGCCTCGCACACGTCGTCCACCACTTCATAGGCGAAGTATGCTGCGTCACAACGCCGATAAAGGAGGAGAAGGTCGGCTTCGTGAGGATATGGGGCAGCGAATTCCCGGCCAAGGCCGAATCCGACATATGCAGGGGCCGCTGGGTGAAGGTAATTTCCCACACAAAAGGAGTGCTGAACGTTACGCCACTTAACGTTTGGCTCGGGTCATGCTGCAGATAGGCGTATCTGCAGCCATGCCCGTTTTTATCCCATATTAATAGGCGGGAGGCTTAAAGCTATTCGGTGAGTCCATAGTGGACGTTTCCGTTCTTGTGGAGATTCCGAAGGGGAGCCGCAACAAGTACGAGTATGACAAGAGGGCGGGGCGCATCAGGTTCGACAGGATGCTGTTCTCGTCGGTGCATTATCCGAGCGATTACGGCTTCATCCAGGGTACGCTGGCTTCGGACGGGGACCCTTTGGACGCGCTCGTCCTCGTGTGGGAGCCGACGTTCCCGGGCTGCGTCATCGAGGCGAAGCCGGTTGGGGTTTTCAACATGCTCGACGAGGGCGTCGGCGACGAGAAGATACTGTGCGTGCCTTTGCACGACCCCTTGTGGAGCCACGTGAACGGCCTCAAGGACGTGCCGCCGCACCTGTTGAAGGAGATAGGGCATTTCTTCGCAGTCTACAAGCATCTGGAGGATAAGCGGACGGCAGTCTTGGGCTGGAAGGGTAAGGTTGCGGCCGAGAAGGTGATTGAGGAGGCCTACCGGCGTGCGAGCAAGAAATAGGGATATTAGCAGTAGAATAGTTAATTTTTGAAATTATTTTCATAATTTCTTCTTGTATTTATATTACCTCTTCATATTATCTTGCATTATTTGTTGATTAAAATGCCAGCCGAAAGCGACAAGGAGACGGGAACAGCGTCCGATGCCGGGAAGGAGCTCACTGAAACGTACGGGATGAACGTCTTCAACCAGAAGGCGATGGAGACGTTCCTCCCCGAGAACGTGGTGAAGTCCCTGAAGGTCAGCATCGAGAAGGGCGACCCGCTGCCGCCCGGCCTGGCAGGCGACGTCGCAGACGGGATGAAGAGGTGGGCGCTCAGCAAGGGCGCCACCCATTACACCCACTGGTTCCAGCCGATGACCGGCCTCACCGCCGAGAAGCACGACTCCTTCGTGTGGCCGACCGGCGACGGCGGCATGGTAATCAAGTTCTCCGGGAAGGAGCTCGTCCAGGGAGAGCCCGACGCGTCGAGCTTCCCCTCCGGCGGCCTGAGGGCGACGTTCGAGGCGAGGGGTTACACGGCATGGGACCCGACGAGCCCCGCCTTCATAAAGTACATAGACAAGGCGCCGACCCTATGCATACCGACCGCATTCATCTCCTACCACGGCGAATCCCTAGACAAGAAGACGCCGCTTCTGCGCTCCAGGGACGTCCTCGGGAAGGCTGTGAAGCGGCTCGTCAGGCTCTTCGACGGCAAGGACGCTGCGGCGAGGTCTTCCGCGTCGCTCGGGCCGGAGCAGGAGTACTTCCTCGTCGACAGGGACTACTACCTGAGGAGGCCGGACCTCGTGATGACCGGCAGGACGCTCTTCGGCAGGAAGCCGCCGAAGCACCAGCAGATGGAGGACCACTACTTCGGCTCCATAAGGAAGAGGATAATCTCGTTCATGGAGGACGTCGACAGGGAGTGCTGGAAGCTCGGGATACCGTCGAAGACCAGGCACAACGAGGTCGCGCCCGCCCAGTACGAGATAGCCCCCGTCTTCGAGGAGCTCAACCTGGCGGTCGACCACAACATGATGGTGATGCAGATACTCAAGGAGACCGCGGAGAAGCACGGCCTCGTCTGCCTCATGCACGAGAAGCCGTTCGCGGGAGTCAACGGCTCGGGGAAGCACAACAACTGGAGCGTGGAGGCGGACGGGAAGAACATGCTCGACCCCGGGAAGAACCCGCACGAGAACGCGAAGTTCCTGACTTTCATCTGCGCGATACTGAAGGCCGTCGACAGGCACGCGGCCCTCCTGAGGGCCACGGTCGCATCCGCAGGCAACGACCACAGGCTCGGCGCCAACGAGGCTCCGCCCGCCATCGTCTCCGTCTTCCTCGGGGAGCAGCTGACGGACATCATCGCCCAGGTGGAGCGCGGTGGCGCGAAGACCAGCAAGGCGAACGGCGTCATGAAGCTCGGTGTGACTTCGCTGCCCGAGTTCCCGAAGGACGTCACGGACAGGAACAGGACGTCGCCGTTCGCGTTCACAGGCAACAAGTTCGAGTTCAGGATGGTCGGCTCCGGGATGTCGTGCTCTGGCCCGAACACGGTCCTGAACACCATAGTGGCGGAGGCCGTGGACGAGGTGTCCGACCAGCTTGAGGCCGCCCTGGCGAAGGGCGAGGACTTCAACAAGGCCCTCCAGGGGATAATCCAGGCCATAGTCGTCAAACACAAGAGGATAATCTTCAACGGGGACAACTACACGAAAGAGTGGGAGCGCGAGGCCGCGAAGAGGGGCCTGCCGAACGTCAAGACCACCGACGAGGCCATCAAGGCCATCGCTTCGGAGGAGACCGTGCGGCTCTTCACGAAGTACGGCGTCCTCTCGAAGGCCGAGCTGGAGTCGAGGTACCACATCTTCAAGGAGACTTACGAGAAGACAATAGACTTCGAGGCGAACTGCGCCCTGGACATAGCCAAGACGATGGTGCTTCCCGCAGCCCTCAAGCAGGAGGCGAGGCTCGCGAAGGGCATCAAGGCCATGAAGGACGCAGGCGTCAACGGAGAGTCCGTCAAACCAAGGAGGAGGAACCTCGTCGAGGTTTCAGGCCTGAACGCCAGGCTCTTCGCCGAGATAGAGGCCCTTGAGGACGCTTTGTCGAAGAGGGACATGAAGGCGCAGCTCAGGCGCATGGGCTCCCTTAGGACGGTTGTCGACGCGCTCGAGGCCGAGGTCGACGGCAGGCTCTGGCCTATGCCGAAGTACAGGGAGATGCTGTTCCTCTACTGAGGGCGCCTGTCAGGCAGGGATTGCCTGTGACGCAAGGTACAGGAAGTACGCTGCAGCCGCCAGTAGGAACGCCGCCGACACCAGCTCTATCGACTTCAGGTGCGGCGTCACCCGTTTAAGGGCGTAGTCAGATGCGAAGCCGAGCGCAAGCATCGGGAGGCTCATGCTGGCCCCGAAGAGGAGCATCAGGGCGAGGCCCTCGAGGGCAGTGGCTTTGGCCATGAGGAGCGGGTACACGCCGACCACGAGGAATGGGAGGTTGCAGGGGGTGACGACTGTCGAGAATAACATCCCGGCGATGAACGCGCCCGCCAAACCTGGCTTCACGTCCGGCCTCATGCCGCATGTCCTGCCCCACACGCTCACCCTGCCCAGGGACTGGAGGGCGAAGAGGACGCATACGAGGGCTGCCAGCGCCTCGGAGGCGGCGTAGATTACCTCAAGCCGCTCTGCCGCGACCGAGGAGCCGAGCCAGCGTATCGCGGCGGCGAGGATGCTGTAGAAGAGCATGAACATGCCGATGAAACCCATAGTGAACGCGGCGGCCAGGATTCTCCTGTCGCCTCCCCCACGGGACATCATGTTCAGGAGGAGCGGGTAGACTGGGAGGCTGCAGGGGCTGAATGCGGCGAACAGCCCCGATAGCATGCTGAGGACGACGAGTTCGGGGTTCATTGCACCTCGCACCCCGTTGTCTGGCGTATCATGTCGCGTATGTGGTTCGCCGACACCACGCCCTGAGTCTGCCTGGTCCCGCGGGGGCCGTCGACTATGATGAGCGGGAACTGGACCGTGCCTTTTCCGAAGAAGCTCTGGATCTCCTGCGGGTGGTCGTACGCCCACATCTTCTCGTATACGACGCAGTCCCGGTTCTTGTCTATTATGTGGTTGAGGTATGATAGGACGGCCCTGCAGTTGACGCAGCCGGGGCTGTCGTAGAACCTGAAGTCCGCCTTCCCAGAGGCTATGGCGGCCTGCCTTTCCCGTCCTGTCAGCTCGCGCCTCACGTCCCTTGAGCCCGAGTACGTCGTCTTCTGCACCGTGAGGTTGAAGGATTCGTTGTAGTACCCGTCGGCCGCGGCCGTTACCGTGTGGCCGCCCCCCTGGATAGAACGTATCCAGGCTACGTCGTCGCCCGAGTAGGATTCAAGGACGCCGTCAAGGTAGATGGTGACGCCCCTCACCGGGCCGTCCGAGCCCGTCGCTGTCACGTTCACGTCGTCCTCTAGGTATATCGTCTTCGGCTGGTAGTCGGCTGTCATCGCCCTAAGGGTCGTCGTGGTCGTGGAGGATGTGGTCTCTTCAGGGGCGTTCAGCGTCGTCGATGAGGGCTCCGGCGGGGCGATTGTCGTCGACGTTGAGGTGGAGGGTATCGTGGACGCCGCCTCCGGAGGCGCCTCCTCCCGGGGAGCCGACGGCGCCTGCGCGTCCAGGTAGACCACCCAGCCTACGAGTCCGGCGGCCGCGGCTATCATCATGACCGTGAACAGCATCACAAGCGTGAGGCCGGCGTTCATCCTAGCCCCCCGCCGCGCAGTTGCATGGCGGCGCCTTCCCGCTGCCTGCGAGGCTGATGTTCGTGTCCGCCCTGTGGCCGGACGCAGTGAACGCGACCGTCGAATCCCCCGTTATCCCCTTGGGGTTGAGTGTCACCATCACCCGCTGCATCCGTCCGGCGGTCAGGTTGAACGCGGACGGCTTCACAGTAAGCCTTACGCCGCCGTTGAGGTACGCTTCGGCGCTGACCTCCGCGTAGCCCGGGCCGTCGTTGGTGACGTTCACCGGGAAGCTGTACGCGAGCATGTTGTTCATCGGCTTCAGTTCGAGGGCCGCCGGGGCCGACAGGACGAGCCTGGGCCGCGTAAGGAGCGGGGCAAGCGCGGCTTCGGCATCGGTCCGCCACGCCCTCTCGGTGTCCTCCGCCGAGTATCCTGCGAATATGATTATCCTCTGCCCTGGGAGGCTTACGTTCTCGAGGCGGAAGGTCCTGGAGGCGTTGGGGGCGGAGAGCGCCGCCTTATCGGCTTCGGAAATGAGCCGGGAGACTATGTCCCCGACGCCTTCGGGGCTCATGTGCCCCCCGAGGATTACGATTACCCGGGTGTCTTTGAGCATCCCGTACGAGCGCGAGTCCGCCTTCAGGGGCTCGCACCCCATCGACTCCATGAGGGAGTAGAGTCCGCCCGCATGCGCCGAGTCGACCGTGTTCGCCACCACCAGCGGGGAGCATCCGGCCTGAGCCGACGCGGCCTGTGCGAGGAGGATGAGCGCGATTGCCGCTTTCATTTCTTGTGGTCTCCGGTTATAGCTGCTTGAGGCTTCCGCATTCCAGGAGGGATTCGAACTCCGACGTGGAGCGGATGATGTACGCCGCGTTGTCGCGAGAGAGTATGACAGCCGGGTAGCCGATGCTCTTCGAAAGCTTGCCGTCGTAGTACAGCTCCTCGCTGTCGATGCGGCCCCTGAGTTCGCTCGCGCACTCCTCCTTGTAGTCCTCGTTCGTGCAGTCGGTCATGGGAAAAGCCTCCGGGTATGGGCCGAGGTAGGTGGCGAGGCTCTTGGACTGCGGGTTGGCGCCGACGTATATGTCGGATATCTTCGCCTGCATGCAGAACGCTATCGCAGTCTTGGACAGGGTGGTCGTGGTCGAAGTCGTTTCCTGGGTCGTCGACGTGGTGGAGGACGTCGTCGTGGTCGACGATGTCGAGGACGTGGTCGGAGGGGCTAGAGTCGTGGTCGTGGGCGGCGCCGTGGTCGTGGACGGCTCCTCCAGGACGGCCGGCGGGACAGAAGACGATTTGAAGGCGTAGTAGGCTCCGCCAGCCAGTATGACGAGTATCAGAAGCAGGAACCCCGCCGAAGCTATGACGGTTATGCTGAGGCTGGAGGGTATCCTAAGTCCGCCGCCGCCTATGCGTCCGCCTATGCCCGATAGTCTGCTCATGCCAGCAGTATTTGATTAACACGTGCGCTTTTAATAGCGGCCAGGAGAATAATCTACAGGTAACATGCAAGCGAAAGTCGTGATTGCGGCATATATCGCTTTCATTGCCTTGGTTTCCGCATCCTGCGCGCAGGAGGATGAAACCGCGGGTTATGACATACCGGGCTACGACGACCCCGACTATATCGAAGGGTACGTCGAGCCTGAGGTGGAGCCTGCCGTGGACGAATCATACCACGAGCTGACCGAGGCAGACCTCGAGAGGATGTGGGGCGAAGGCTCGGAGATAATCGAAGAAAACGTCTCCTGGGAGGAGGCCACGGAGGATGTTGAAGCCGAGGAGGATGAGGACATTAACGTGTCCCGGCGGCAGTTCATCCCATGGGGGGATGACGGGGCCGCGGCCTCTACCACTACCTCGACGACGCTGGCGGAACTCTGCGGCGGAAGGGACGACATCTGCATAGTGGAATTCGACGCGAACGGCGACGGCAGGCCCGAATGCTGCGGCCCCGACAACAGCACCGTCTGCGCCAAGTGCATGGCATACTGCAGGGAGAGCTGCGGGGGCAGGTCGCTCGGCGTGAGCACCTGCTTCACGGACGAGAAGTCCACGCCCTTCTGCCAGTGCTCGAAGGGCGCGCCGACGTGCTACGCGCCCGACCCAGGCCAGACGACGACGACGCAGGCCCCCCGGGAGGAAGGCGGCAGCGGCATGTGGGTGTACGCCGTCCTCTTCGCCATCATACTCGCCCTGGTGGCGGCCGCCCACCGGTTCGCCGAGCGGTTAATGTGACATGAGCGGCTACCGGACGCACATCCTGTTCTATCTGGCGTCCTTCGCTGCGGGAGCGTACTTCCTTGAGGGGCGGGGCCTCATAGGCCCGCCGTACGGGGGGCTTTACGCCGCCGCAATTGCGGGGGCCGCGTACAGCATCCTCCCGGACGTGGATTCGCCGTCGTCGAAGGCCAGGTCCGCCGTCAATTGGATTCTCCTGGCGGCTGCGGCGGCATCCCTGGCGGCCGGGGAGTCTTATGCCGCCCTCGCGGCGATCGCGCTCCTGGCGCTCATCTGGTTCACCCGCCACCGGGGCGTCATGCACGGCCCCGTAGCGGCCTTGGCGTTGTCTGCCCCCCTCATGATCATCGGGCCGGGATTCTTCCTGGCGGCTCTGTGGGGGTACGTCAGCCACATCCTCCTGGACGCGCTGTCTTGAACGGACTCAGACGCTCAGCTTCTTCCTGAGCGCCATCTCCCTCTGCTCCCTTACCTCGTGGTAGTCCGGCTTCAGGGAAAGCACCTTGTTGTAGTCGCCTATGGCGCTCTCGTAGTCCTTCATGTACTCGTAAAGGAGGCCGCGGGTGTAGTACGCCTCCACGAGCTCCGGGTCCAGGCGTATGACGCTCGAGTGGTCGTGTATCGCCCTGCCGAAGTCATGCATGCGCGTGTACGCTAGGCCTCGGTTGAAGTAGGACTCCAGCATGTCCGGCTTCAGCTCTATGGCCCGCGTGTAGTGCTCTACCGCCTTCTGGAAGTCGCCAAGCTTATAGTAGTCGTTCCCTAGGTTATGGTACTCGTATTCCATTTTGTCGTCCCCCTGCACCCTGGCACCCGTATTATCTTGGGAAACGCCAGTATATATTACCTTCTTGCGGCCTTCTCGCGCTCTTTTATCCTCTGCCATTCTGCCACTATCTCGTCCGGGTCGTCCATCCTCCTGCCGCCGAAGACGTGGGGGTGGCGCCGGACTATCTTGTCCTTCACGCCCGCCATCACGTCGTCTATCGTGAACGCCCCCGCCTCCCGGGCTATCTGCGACAGGAACAGGACGTGCCAGAGCACGTCGCCGAGCTCCTCCTTGAGGTTCTCCATGTCCCCCTTCTCGAGGGCTTCCAGGACCTCCCCGGACTCGTTCCTGAAATGAGTCCTGAAGTCAGCGAGAGTCTGCTTCCGGTCCCACGCGCAGCCGTCAGGCCCGCGCATATGCTCCATCAGCCCGACGAGCTCCTCGAAAGATGCCACGTAATGTAGAGGCCGGGGGGATATAAATAGCGGATGCGTGATTATTTGACGATGCGTGTGCGTGCAATCACTATGTTGTTGGTGTTGGCCATTTCCGGCCTTGCCTCGGCCGCCGAGGCGCCGCTTCGGGCGGACTACACGCTCCCCTACAAGAACGTGGAGTCGATATACGCCGTCGACGCCGACGGGTACGGCGACCCAGAAATCTATGCCGTCAGCTTCGGCAAGGGCAGGGTGACGGCCTACGCGCTCACCATCGAAGGCGGGGTCATCCAGGACTCCGTTGTCTCCAGGGAGGGCGGCCAGGAGGCAGGTAGGGAGGAGACGCAGATTGTAGCCGTCGCGGACATCGACGGGAACGGGAGGATCGACTACCTGACGGGCACGGAGATACAGTCCCCGGGAGTCCGCAACCACAGGCTGTACCGTCTCCAGATGACCCCCGAGGAGGGGCTTGGCAGGGTCTACAACCGGTTCGTCTGGATGGTGAAGGATACTGGCCGGGTCTCGGCCATACATGTCGACGACGTGAACGGCGACGGGGTGCAGGAGGCTGTCGCCTCATCCTACGACAACGCAATCAGGGCGTACGACCTTAAGGGGGGGCTAGTGGCGGAGGCGCCTGCCGACTCGCCGGTCTTCGACTTCGAGATAATCCCTTTGAGGAACTCAAGCGGGAGCGTGGTCGGCAGACGGTACCTGGCAGCCGAGCAGACCGGGCTGTACGTCATGGGCACGGACGGCACCGTAATATGGCGTAGGACCGCGGACGCCAGGTTCGACGAGACGGGCGCATACGATCTCGACGGCGACGGGGAGGCCGAGGCCTACGGGATTTCAGGCGCCACGCTGTACGCATACGGCCCAGACGGGACCCCTCTGTGGGAGAGGGCGTTCAACGAGCCCCGCGCCATGGAGAGGATGGCCTTCCCTGGCGACAACCAGTCGTACCTCGTGGTCTCGGACTCGGACAGGCTGGTGTTCCTGACGCACGAGGGCATCGTCGTAGCCGAAGGCAGCGCCGAATCCAAGGTCAGGTCGCTCCTGCGGGTGGACCTGAAGAGGGGCGTGAAGCTCATTGCCGGCATGGTCGAGGGCATCACCTCGTACACCGTCAACGCCGACTTGTTCTCGGGGTCCAAGGCCGTCGTGGAGTACGGCCGCGCAGAGAAGGCTTTGGACGCTGGGAACTTCTCGCTGGCGCTCGACAGCGCCCAGGCCGCAGAGGAGCTTTGGCTGAGGGCGGGAGACTATGACGGCGAAGCCAAGGCCAATTCGCTGAAGGAGAGGGCCCAGGGCCTCTTGGAGGCGGACAGGCAGTATCTGCTCGCAGAACAGAGCTATAAGGCTGGCAATTACGAGGAGAGCGTTAAATACGCCGGGAGGGCGGGGGAACTCTACGCCGAGCACGGGTACCATAGGGGAGTCAACCTCTCGGAGGCCCTCGGCCAGAGGAAGCCGGCCGCCGTCTCAGTCATGGACGCCGCGAGGGAGAGGATGAACGCCGACGAACACTACGCGGCCGCGGAGGAGAGTTACATCAGAGGAGACTACGGCGAGTCCCTGAGGCTTTCGGACATTGCCGCCGGAGAGTACAGGCGCCTGGGGGATGAGGCCAATGCGCAGGTAGCTGAGAGGCTGTATGGGCTGAGCCTGAGAGGCATCGCCGAATCGTCCTCTTCCACGACGATGGTTGCCACGACGCTGGCTTCCCAGGCAGCCGGGACGCAAGGAGGCGATTTGGCCTACTATGGACTCGGGATAGCGGTCGCAGTGATAGCGTTGGCCGTGTTTCTGAAGCTGAGGAACGGATAACCTATTTCTTCAGGTGGCGCATCTTCTTTCTTCGCTTCTTCAGCTTGTGCTTGCGCATCTTCTGAAGCTTCCTTTTCCTACCGCATGGCATATGTACGATTATTCGCCGCCGCAATATATATACGGGCTCCCGGGAACGGTTTTTAAGTTCCGGGGAGGATATATATTGGTATGGGCCTCTTAGAGGATTTGAATGCTAAGTGGAACGAGTTCGACGAGGTCGACAGGAGGAACATAGCCTACGGGCTTGTGGGCCTTGCGCTCCTGATACTCCTCCTCATAAGCCTGAGCGACACTTGGAGGGTAGTGGAAAAGATAGTCGGCCTCAGCACGGAATACGCGAACGAGAGCATAGGCGGACTGGACCAAGTAGGCGACGCAGTCACAGGCTCTACGTGAACGTCACGCCGGCGTAGCCGACAACCGAGGACGGGTCAAACGTGACTTCGCCGGAGTCCGCGTACATTAAGATTTCCCCCTTTCTGGCGCCCAGCATCTTGGACGCGGTGATTGCGGCGGCGACCGGCGCGTAGCCGCACATGCTTATGTCAAGCTCCCTGACCTTCCCGAAGAGGCCTTTGGCGTCGAGGGCGGCTATCGCCTGGAGCGCTGCTTCGTCGTTCTCCTTCGCCCGGGCCCGCGGCTGGTAGTGGGTGAAGTCGGAGCTCGCTATCACCGTGACCTTGTGCTTCATCGACGAGGCGGCGGCGCCTATCGCGGAACCTATGTCCTCGCATATCGCGAGGAACGCCTCGTCGGCGGCGTAGTGCCTGAGGCTTATCGGCACAATCTCCGCTCGCGGGGCCGTGTACTGTATGAAGGGGAGCTGGACTTCGACGCTGTGTTCGCGGGACTGGGCGAAAGGGTCGTCTTCGAGCCGCTTCGACCTCTTGTAAATCTCCTTTGCGAGCGCAGAGTCTATGCGGATTTCCCCGAGGGGCGTCCGCCAGACACCCTCAGTCATGATGCTGAATTCCGAGCCGATGCCGTGGTGGTCCGGCCCGAGTATGACGTATGTGTCAGCGGGCTCGATTCGGGAGTATACCGCCCCCGCGACCTTCCCGGAGTACATGTAGCCGGCGTGCGGGCATACCGCGCCGTACGCCCTGACCTTCGGGGCTGCCTTCGTGAGGCAGGACGACAGCTCCTCCGCCAGCTTCCGCGGCGAATCCTCGTAGAACTGCCCTGCGACGGCGCTGTCCCTAATCATGGTTGACCGAGGATTACTTGAGGGGGCGGGCTTAAATACGGCCTGAGAGGCGTATATTTTTAGGGAGGCTTAATGGTATAGCATGGCCGAGATACCCGTTGCGCCGATGGTGAGGATACTGAAGAAGGCCAACATAGACCGGGTCGGAGACGACGCCGCCGTCGCCCTCAGGGACGTCCTTGAGGAGTACGCCCAGTCCGTGGCCGAGAGGGCGGCCAAGCTCGCGAAGCACGCCCGGCGCGTGACGGTGAAGGCCGAGGACATAAGGCTCGCCAAGTGAGTCATAATCGATAAGAAATATTTGAACTTTTCGAATCCGTATTTCTTATCGATACTAGCGAATCGCATAGACATATGCCACAGTTACAAAACGTGAAAGTTCAGATAGTTATGCGATTCGCTATCACTCGGAGTATATCGTGTTCTTGACTACCGACGCTGCCTCCACGTAGGAGCCAGGGTAGATGCTCCTGCCCGGCATTATGGAGACGTTGATTCCGGTCTTGACGCCGTCGCCCATGAGGCATCCGAACTTCCTCCTGCCGCTCTTCATGAGCTTCTGCTTCACCTCGATGGAGACTTCGTCGCCGTCGAAGCGGAGGTTGGCGACCTTGGTGCCGGCGCCGAAGTTGCAGGATTCGCCGATTATCGAGTCCCCCACGTAGCTCAGGTGGCCTATGTGGGTGCCGCGCATTATTATGCTGTTCTTGACCTCCACCGCGTTGCCCACCCTGCAGTCGTCCATAATAGTCGTGTGGGACCGGATGTGGCAGTTCGGGCCTATGACGCAGTTTCTGCCGATGTATACCGGGCCTTCAACGTAGGCTCCGGACTTGAGGACGGTGCCGTCGCCTATATGGACCCTCCCTTTGACGTGGGCGCAATCCTCCATCTTCGCCTTCCCGCTCCTTTTGAGGGGTATGGCCTTCATGACGATTTCGTTCGCGTCAAGGAGGTTCCATGGGAGCCCTATGTCTATCCACTGGCCCAGCTCGCACTCGAAGCCGCAGACGAGGCCGTCCCTTATGAGGCGGGCGATGGCGTCGGTGAGCTCGTATTCGTGGCGGGGGGACTTCTTCAGGCCCTCGAGTATCCTGAAGACGCTCTCGTTGAATATGTAGACTCCCGCGTTCGCGAGGTTGCTCTTCGGCCGCTCCGGCTTCTCCTCGAGGGAGACGACCTTCCTGCCCTTGAGCTCGACCACGCCGTACTGGCCGGGGCTCTTGACTTCGACGAGCGCCATGCTCGCCTGCGCCTTATATTTTTTATGGTCTTTCAGGAGCGTCGACAGGAAGCTGCGGGTCATGAAGATGTCTCCGTTCAGGACTATGAATTCCCCCTTGACCCTGCCCTTCGCGGCAAGGAGGGCGTTGCCTGTGCCGAGCTGCTCCTCCTGGCGGATGTACCGGACGTTCAGGCCCCTGAACCTGCCGCCGAATCGGGATTCTATGACGTCGGCCTTGTAGCCGACGACGATGTGGACGGTCTTGACGCCTACGCAGTCCAGGGCCTCCAGGTTCCATTCAAGTATCGGCTTGCCGGCCACCGGCAGCATCGGCTTAGGCCTCGTGGATGTCAGGGGCCTCAGCCTCACGCCCTCCCCGGCCGCCAACACTACCGCGTCCATGATGGAATAGATGGTATGCCTTGCTTATAACCGTTTACGCGAGGAACTCTACGGCGAGGGCCTCCCCAACCGCGTATTCCAGCGTCTTGAGCTTCGCAGTGCCCCTCAGGTCGGCTTCCAGCGGCAACAGGAGCCGGAGCTTCTCCTCGGTCCACGTAAGCCTAGCCCGCTCGACTTCCTTTGCCACCGACATCTTCATGTCGGATTTCAGCTTCCTCGCCGCGGCGATTGCCTCCACGAGCGCGTCGCCCCTGAGGGCGGCCTCGTCGTCCCTGAGGAGCTCCGTCGGCCACGTTGTGATGTGTATTGACTTCGCGTTTTCCCGCGCCCTGTAGTGCGCCTGGTAAAGCTCCTCGGTTATGTGCGGCATGATGGGCGCCATCAGCTTGATTACCGCCAGGAGGCCGTGGTAGAGCGTGTACTGGGCGGCCTTCCTCGAGTCGAGGCCGCGGACGTCCGGCTTGTAGAGACGCTCCTTAACGATTTCCAGGTAGTAGTCGCAGAACGTCTGCCAGAAGAACTTCTCCGCCTCGGCTTTCGTGCGGCTGTACTCGTAGGAGTCGAACGCCTCCGTCGACGAGCGTATCACGTCAGAGAGCCGGGTTAAGAGCCACTTGTCCGCGTCCTCGAGCTTCGCTGGGGCGGAGCCGTCGTAGTCCGCCAGGTGCATGAAGACGAACTTCGACGCGTTCCATATCTTCGTCGTGAACTTCTGGCCGGTGACGAGGTCCTTCTCGCTGAACGGCAGGTCCTCCCCGAGCTTGCAGCCGGCGGCCCAGAAGCGGAGGGCGTCTGCGGAGTACTTGTCTATCATCACCTGCGGCTCGATGACGTTGCCCTTGCTCTTGCTCATCTTCCTGCCGTGCGGGTCCTGCGCGTGGCCGGATATGACGACGTCCCTCCACGGGTTGACGCCGTCGTGGAGCCGGGACTTGACGACGGTGTTGAAGAGCCAGAAAGTTATTATGTCGTGCGCCTGGGGGCGGAGGCTCATCGGATACAGCCTCTTGTGGACGGGATGGTCCCGGAAGAGGTCGCATGAGAGGTGGGGGGTGAGCGACGACGTAGCCCACGTGTCGAGTATGTCCTTCTCCGGGACGAACTCTGCGTGGCCGCACTTCGGGCATTTCGGAAGCGGCGGCCTGTCGACGAGCGGGTCGACTGGGAGGTCCTCCTCCCTCGCCAAGACGGGCTCCTCGCACTTTGCGCAGTACCACACCGGGAAGGGGACGCCGAAGTACCTCTGCCGGGATATCAGCCAGTCCCACTGGAGGCCGTTCACCCAGTGCTCGTAGCGGTGCCGCTTCCGAAATGCCCGAAGTGCGGCCACGCAGAGTTCGTCCCGGAGAAGGACATACTCGACACGTGGGCTACGTCGTCGCTCACCCC